>NZ_JACGWE010000004.1:0-186856 GCF_014077575.1 Pseudomonas sp. 5Ae-yellow
ACATCAGCTATTACCTGATGACACGGTACAACTGGCTAAGACCACATCAATTCAATGATGGTTTAGCACCTGCCAAGGCAGAGGAAAAACTTTATCCACTGTCCGGAATCAGTTGACCACTACACAACTACCGGCGCTGGAGTAACAGCTAAGCGGGTTTGGGTGGGAGTTAGCTTTAAGCTGGAAGCTGGAAGCTGGAAGCAAAACCAGTGCGGCCTGCGGGCTGAGCACACAACTACCGGCGCTGGAGTAACAGCTAAGCGGGTTTGGGTGGGAGTTAGCTTGAAGCTAGAAGCTAGAAGCTGGAAGCAAAACCAGTGCGGCCTGCGGGCTGAGCACACAACCACCGGCACTGGAGTAACAGCTAAGCGGGTTTGGGTTGGGGGTTAAGCTTCTAGCTTCTAGCTTCTAGCTTCCGACTTGGAGCTTGGAGCTTGGAGCTTGGAGCTTGGAGCTTGGAGCTTGCGGCTTGCGGCTTGCAGCTTGCAGCTTGAGGCTTGAGGCTTGGCGCTTAGAGCGCGGACACAAAAAAGGGCGACCGAAGTCGCCCTTTTTCTATGCAGGAAAAGCGAGAGGCTTAGTTGCCGCCCTTGCCTTCCATCTGCTGCTTGATCAGATCACCAATGGTGGTCGGACCAGCTGCCAGCATTTCCTGCTTACGCAGGTCCTGGATGGCTTCTTTCTCGTCTTCAACATCTTTCGCCTTGATAGACAGGCTGATGACGCGGCTCTTACGATCGATGCTGATGATCTTGGCTTCAACAGCGTCGCCTTCGTTCAGAACGTTGCGTGCATCTTCAACACGGTCACGGCTGATTTCGGAGGCTTTCAGAGTGCCTTCGATATCGTCAGCCAGGGTGATTACAGCGCCCTTGGCATCAACTTCCTTGACGGTACCAGTGATGATGGTGCCTTTCTCGTTCAGGGAAACGAAGTTGGAGAACGGATCGTCTTCCAGCTGCTTGACGCCCAGGGAGATGCGCTCACGCTCTGGATCAACAGACAGGATAACAGTCTCGATCTCGTCGCCTTTCTTGAAGCGGCGTACTGCCTCTTCACCGGCTTCGTTCCAAGAGATGTCGGACAGGTGAACCAGACCGTCGATGCCACCGTCCAGACCGATAAAGATACCGAAGTCAGTGATGGACTTGATGGAACCGGAGATCTTGTCGCCCTTGTTGAACTTGCTGGAGAACTCTTCCCATGGGTTCATCTTGCACTGCTTGATGCCCAGAGAAATACGACGACGATCTTCGTCGATATCCAGAACCATAACTTCTACTTCGTCGCCAACGTTGACAACTTTAGAAGGATGGATGTTCTTGTTGGTCCAATCCATTTCGGATACGTGAACCAGGCCTTCTACACCTTCTTCCAGCTCTGCGAAACAGCCGTAATCGGTCAGGTTGGTGACCTTGGCAGTAACGCGAGTGCCTTCTGGGTAGCGACCAGTGATAGCGACCCATGGATCTTCGCCCAGCTGCTTCAGACCCAGAGAAACGCGATTGCGCTCACGGTCAAACTTCAGCACCTTGACATCGATCTCGTCGCCAACATTGACGATTTCAGACGGATGCTTGATACGCTTCCAAGCCATATCGGTGATGTGCAACAGGCCGTCTACGCCGCCCAGATCGACGAATGCGCCGTAATCTGTGAGGTTCTTGACGATACCCTTGACCACCTGACCTTCCTGCAGCGTTTCCAGCAGCGCTTCGCGCTCTGCGGAGTTTTCGGCTTCGAGGACAGCGCGACGGGAAACGACAACGTTGTTGCGCTTCTGGTCCAGCTTGATGACCTTGAATTCCAGCTCTTTGTTTTCCAGGTGAGTGGTGTCACGAACCGGACGCACATCAACCAAGGAACCAGGCAGGAACGCGCGAATGGTGTTGACGTCGACGGTAAAGCCACCTTTGACCTTGCCGTTGATAACACCCTTGACGATTTCTTCTGCAGCGAAAGCAGCTTCGAGGACTTTCCACGACTCGGCACGCTTGGCCTTCTCGCGGGAGAGCTTGGTTTCACCGAAACCGTCTTCAACGGCATCCAGTGCAACGTGAACCTCATCACCCACTTCGATAGTCAGTTCACCCTGGTCGTTCAGGAACTGCTCGCGTGGGATAACACCCTCTGATTTCAAACCGGCGTGAACGGTGACCCAGTCGGAGTCGATGTCCACAACGATACCGGTGATGATGGAGCCCGGCTCCATATCAAGGGTTTTTAGGCTTTCTTCAAAAAGTTCGGCAAAGCTTTCGCTCATTTGGAATCCTGTAAATTAAGTATAAAGGCAGCTACCGCCCAGCCGCTCAAGAGCGCGCCGATCAGCGACTTACCCGCCACGCCACCAGCTTGCGTGGGTTGATGGTATCAATGCTCTTTCCGGTTTGGCTGGTTGCCCGGATAGAGCAGCCTGATCAGCCCAAAAGGTCGCGTTTTTGCGCTTCCTGATGAACCATTTCAAGTACTTCTTCAATGCTCATTTGCGTGGAATCAATCTGGATTGCATCATCAGCCGGCCGCAATGGCGCAATGCTGCGATTCATATCCCGATCATCCCGCGCAACAATCTCATCGAGAAGACTCGCCAGATTAGCAGTTTCGCCCTTTTCGAGCAACTGCCGATGACGCCTACCTGCACGTTCTTCGGCACTGGCGGTCAGATAGATCTTCAATTCGGCGTCGGCAAAAACCACGGTGCCCATATCACGGCCATCAGCAACCAGACCTGGCGCCTCGCGAAAGGCGCGCTGACGCTGCAGCAAAGCGGCGCGCACTCCCGGTATAGCCGCAACCTGTGACGCACCAGCACCCACTGTTTCAGTGCGCAGCGCGCGAGTCACTTCTTCACCTTCCAGGATGATGTGCTGCTCGCGGGCATCTTCACCTGCGACAAACTGCACATCCAGATGCCCGGCCAGCATTTCCAGCGACTCTGCATTGGTCAGGGATACGCCATGATTAACGGCGGCAAAGGCCAAGACTCGGTACAGAGCGCCCGAGTCCAGCAGATTCCAACCCAGTCGACTGGCGAGCAAGCCGGCGATAGTGCCCTTTCCCGACCCGCCGGGGCCGTCGATGGTGATCACCGGAATAGCTTGTTCAGTCACGCGTTCTCCTCCAGACGGACCCGCATGCCGACGCCTTGCGCCAGACCAACGAAGTCCGGGAATGATGTCGCCACGTTGGCGCAGTCCTTAATGTGTATCTCGCCCTCGGCGCGCAATGCCGCCACTGCAAAGGACATGGCGATACGATGATCACCGTGACTTTCGACGCTGCCGCTACCAATGCGACTGCCATCGATCACGATGCCGTCCGGCGTAGGCTCTGCCTTGACGCCTAGTGTAATTAAACCATCAGCCATAACCTGGATACGGTCAGACTCCTTGACTCGCAACTCCTCCGCACCACGCAGAATAGTGCGCCCTTCAGCACAGGCAGCAGCGATAAAGAGTGCCGGAAACTCGTCGATAGCCAAAGGCACCTGATCAACGGGAATTTCGATCCCCTTGAGCGGCGCGTAGCGTACCCGAATATCAGCAACCGGCTCACCGCCAACTTCGCGCTCGTTGGACATCTCGATGTTGCCGCCCATTTCGCGCAGGATATTGATGACTCCGATACGCGTGGGGTTGATACCGACGTGCTCCAGCAGCAGATCAGCGCCTTCACAGATACTCGCCGCAACCATAAAGAAGGCGGCGGACGAAATATCTGCGGGCACATCGATCTTGCAGGCCTGCAGCTTGTGACCAGACTCGATAGTTACCATTGCCCCATCGACCTTGACCGGGTAACCAAACCCTTTGAGCATACGCTCAGTGTGGTCGCGCGTCGGCGCAGGCTCGGTCACCGAGGTACTGCCGGAGGCATACAAGCCAGCCAGCAGGACGCACGACTTAACCTGAGCACTGGCCATTGGCATGCTGTAGTCCATACCCATCAGGCGACCAGTACCCGATATACGCAGTGGCGGACGACCCTCGTCAGCGGTCTCGATTTTGGCGCCCATCTCCCGTAGCGGCTTGGCCACGCGCCCCATGGGACGCTTGGACAGGGACGCATCACCAGTCAGCACGGTATCAAAAGTCTGACCCGCCAGCAGACCTGACAGCAGGCGCATGGACGTGCCGGAGTTCCCCAAATACAGCGAACCAGGCGGCGCCTGCAGCCCTTGCAGGCCTACCCCGTTAATAGTCACGCGGCCATGATGCGGACCTTCGATCACCACACCCATGTCGCGGAAGGCCTGCAGGGTAGCCAAACTGTCTTCGCCTTCCAAAAAGCCTTCGACCTCAGTCACGCCTTCAGCCAGCGAACCCAGCATGATGGAGCGGTGAGAAATGGATTTATCGCCGGGCACGCGAATCTGGCCCTGCACCTTGCCGCCGGGACTGGCGACGAAATTAATGGATTTAGTTTGCATAGGTTCCATGTAGGCCCGGCGGGCCAAAATAGTACTGAAATGCTCACGCGCCGACTTGGCTCGGGTAAATACGCCCAACAAGGTATTGGCATCCCGGCTTTCGACCGCATCGCGCAAGCGGCTCAAATCCTGAGTAAAGGCATCCAGGCTGCGCAATACGGCGTCCCGGTTGGCCAAAAAAACATCTCGCCACATCACCGGATCGCTTGCTGCGATACGGGTAAAGTCTCTGAACCCGCCAGCGGCATAGCGGAAGATCTCCAGATTTTCGTTACGCCCGGCCAGGGTATCGACCAGAGAGAAAGCGAGCAGGTGCGGCAGATGGCTGGTCGCGGCCAGCACTTCATCATGATCGGCCATGCTCATCTGCTCTACATCCGCCTGCAGCGCCTGCCAGCATTGCTGCACCAGCGCCAATGCCTGCTTACTGGTGTCCTCAAGCGGGGTTAAAATAACCTTGTGATGCTTGAACAGATCAGCTCGCGCCGCCTCGACACCACTTTTCTCTGAGCCAGCTATCGGGTGCCCCGGCACGAAGTTGCTTGGCACCCGCCCGAAGACTTCTTCCACCGCTTTGACCACAGCACCCTTGGTGCTGCCCACGTCGGTAATTACGGCAGTTTGCGATGGCATCGCAGCAAGCTGCTCGAGCACCGCGCGCATACCCAATACGGGCACCGCGAGCATGATCATATCGGCGCCCGCCACAGCCTCTGACAAATCAGCCGTTACCCGGTCAACCACACCCAGCGGCACCGCCTGGCGACGCGCGACCGGATCCAGATCACAGCCCACTACCTCGGTGCATAGGCCGCTCTGGCGCATGCCCTTGGCAAATGAGCCGCCAATCAGACCCAGACCGACCACCGTCAGGCGTCCGATTATGGGAGTTACCGATGACACGTCGGTTACATCAACCACTGATCAGTGCCTGCTTGAGCACGTCGAGGAAACGTTGATTTTCGTCCGGCAAGCCCACAGTGACGCGCAAATGATTAGGCATACCGTAATTGGCGACCGGACGCACAATGACCCCCTCACGCAGCAGGGCCTGAAAGACCGGCGCAGCTTCTCGTCCCAGATCGATCGCGAGGAAATTCCCTCTGGAGGGAATCCAGCCAAGCCCCAGCGCTGCGCAGCCATCTTCCAGCTGCTGCATGCCCAGGCGATTGATGCGACGGCTTTCGATCAGATAAGCCTCATCCTGCAGCGCCGCCAGCGCTGCAGCGAGAGCCAGACTGTTCACGTTGAAGGGCTGGCGCACGCGATTCATGGCATCAGCCACCTGCGGACTGGAAATGCCATAACCGACCCGCAGCGCAGCCAAGCCGTAAGCCTTGGAAAAGGTACGCGAGACCAGCAAGTTGTCGTACTGACTCAGGTAGTCGACGCCATTAGGAACGTCATCCGTCTCAACGTATTCGGTATAAGCCTCGTCCAGCACCACCAGAACGTTCTCCGGGACTTGCGCCAGAAAGGCTTCAAGCTCATTACGTTCGATCCAGGTGCCTGTCGGGTTGTTGGGATTGGCAATAAAAATCAGCCGCGTCGCATCGGTAATAGCCGCCGCCATGGCAGGCAGATCATGCCCCCAGTCACGCGCAGGGACCGCTACCGCTTTGGCTCCGACAGCCTGAGTCACAATGGGATACACCGCAAAGGCGTGGTCACTGAAGATAACTTCATGCTCAGGCCCCACGAAGGCACGGGTCACCAGCTCGAGAATATCGTTGGAGCCATTGCCCAGCGTCAGATTCGAGGTCGCAACGCCCAGCTTGGCGGACAGCGCTTGCTTGAGGGCGAAGCCATTGCCGTCGGGGTAGCGTGTCATCTCTGCCAGGGCTGCTGAAATAGCTGCCTTGACCGCCGGACTGGGGCCCAGCGGATTCTCATTACTCGCCAGCTTGACGATATCCTGCGCACGCAGGCCAAACTCACGCGCCAGCTCTTCTACCGGCTTGCCTGGCACATAAGGGGATAGTTTTTGTACGCCCGGGCGCGCCAGAGCGAGAAAGTCACAAGTCATACACAAGCCTCAAGCTACAAGCGACAAGCTGCAAGCCAGGCCGCCGCATCTTGCAGCTTGAGGCTTACAGCTTGTCGCTGACGTTTCAAAGTACCGCTTTTGGGTAGGACCCCAGTACCTTCAGGGCCACCGAGTCATCATTGATCTTTTCCAGTACGTCACGGATCAGCGGATCATGCTGGTGGCCGAAAAAGTCGATGAAGAACACATAGGTCCACTTACCGCTACGCGACGGACGGGTTTCGATCCGACTCAGATCGATGCCGTTCAAGTCGAACGGCTGCAGTAGTTGATGCAGGGCACCCGGCTTGTTGCGCATGGAAATAATGACCGAGGTCTTGTCATCCCCCGTTGGCGGCACTGCCTGACTGCCGATGATCAGGAATCGCGTCGAATTATCCGGGCGATCCTCGATCTTCTCGGCCAACTTGGTCAGACCGTAAAGCTCAGCGGCCATATCACCGGCGATAGCGGCGGAGTTCCATTCGCCTTTGACTCGCTTGGCGGCCTCGGCATTACTCGCCACCGCTACGCGCTCGACGTTTGGATAGTGCGCGTCCAACCATTTGCGGCATTGTGCGAGCGACTGCGAATGCGAGTACACGCGGGAAATCTTGTCTGCACGCGTGTTCTCACCCACCAGCAGGTGGTGGTGAATGCGCAGCTCAACTTCGCCGCAGATGACCATGTCATGCTCAAGAAAGCTGTCCAGCGTGTGATTGATGGCGCCCTCAGTAGAGTTCTCCACCGGCACCACACCAAACTGCACGGCACCCGCGGCCACTTCACGGAAGATCTCGTCAATCGCCGCCATTGGCACACTGATCACCGAGTGACCAAAATGCTTCAGCGCTGCTGCCTGGGTAAAGGTGCCTTCCGGCCCCAGGTAGGCCACCCGCAACGGCTCCTCCAACGCCAGACAAGCAGACATGATTTCGCGAAACAGGCGCGCGACTTCTTCGTTGTCTAACGGCCCCTGATTCAGCTCCATAATATGCTTGAGCACCCAGGCTTCGCGCTCGGGGCGATAAAACACCGGTTTGGCATCCGCCGGCAGGGACTTCTGCTTAACCTGAGCTACTGTCTGCGCGCAGGCTGCGCGCTCACTGATCAGGTCGAGAATTTTTTCGTCAATCGTATCGATGCGCTTACGCAGCGCCTTCAACTGGTCTTCATCTGACATGGAAATCAACCGTGCTGCTGTTCGAACTCGGCCATATAGGCCACCAGTGCATCTACTGCGGCTTCAGGCACCGCGTTATAGATGGACGCGCGCATACCACCTACCGACCTGTGGCCCTTTAGATTCAGCAAGCCGCGCTCTTCAGCGCCAGCCAAAAAAGGCTTATCCAGTCGATCATCGGCCAGACGGAAGGGAATATTCATCCACGACCGATCAGCGATATTGATCGGATTGCTGTACATTTCGCTGGCATCGATGGCGGCGTACAGCTTGCGCTGTTTGGCGTCATTAATGCGTTTCATACCCTCGAGACCGCCCTGCTCCTTCAACCAGCTAAATATCAGGCCGGACAGGTACCAGGCAAACGTCGGCGGCGTGTTGTACATGGAGTCGTTCTGCGCCGCTACCGCGTAATCCAGCATGGTGGGACAGCTTGCCCGTGCATTACCTAGTAGGTCTTCACGCACGATCACCACTACCAAGCCGCTGGGCCCAATGTTTTTCTGTGCGCCAGCGTAGATCATGCCGAACTGCGAGACGTCAATCGGGCGCGACAGAATGTTCGAGGACATATCCGCTACCAGCGGTACGCCACCCGTCTGGGGCACCCAGTTGAACTCCAGGCCACCAATAGTCTCGTTGGGGCAGTAATGCACATAGGCTGCGTCTTGCGACAACTGCCAGTCGTTCTGGCCCGGAATAGCGAAGTAGTCATGGGCTTTTGCGCTGCCAGCAACATTGACCGCACCAAACCGCGAGGCTTCGTCGATAGCCTTGCGTGACCAGATACCGGTATCAATGTAGTCGGCAGTGCCGCCTTCAGGCATCAGATTCAAGGGAATCTGCGCAAACTGCTGACTGGCGCCACCCTGCAAAAACAACACTTTATAGTTGTCCGGAATCGTCAGCAGGTCGCGCAAATCCTGCTCGGCCTTTTGCGAGATACTGACGAACTCGTCGCTGCGGTGACTCATCTCCATCACCGACAAACCCTTGCCCTGCCAGTCCAGCAGCTCAGCCTGAGCCTGCTGCAAGACCGCTTCCGGCAACGCCGCCGGACCCGCACAGAAATTGAACAGACGCTTACTCACGATTACTCCTGATCATCCAAGGGTTGCTGCTCATCGTTTTCACTGGCGGCAACAGGCTCAACCGGCAGAGGATTACCCTCTTCATCCAGCTCTACCATTGCTTCAAGCTCCTCTTCCGAGGGCTCCTGCACACGCTCCAGACCGACCAGCTTCTCATCTGCTGCCAGACGAATCAGCATCACGCCTTGCGTGTTGCGCGACAGGCAGGAAACTTCGCTGACGCGGGTACGAACCAGCGTGCCCTGATCCGAGATCAACATGATCTCTTCGCCATCAACGACCTGTACTGCGCCGACCAGCGGCCCGTTCCGTTCGTTGGAGACCATGGCGATAACGCCCTGACCACCACGTTTGTATTGCGGGAAATCTTCTACCGCAGTGCGCTTGCCAAAGCCGCGCGACGAGGCCGTAAGAATCTGCGAACCCTCCTCGGCGATCAGCATGGAAACCAGATTCTGGCCTTCGGCCAGACGCATGCCACGCACACCGCGCGCAGTACGACCCATAGCGCGCACGTCGGTTTCTTTAAAGCGAGTGACCTTGCCACCGTCGGAGAACAGCATGATTTCGCGCTCGCCATTGGTCAGCGCAGCCGAAATCAGCGTATCGCCTTCTTCCAGATCAAGCGCAATCAAACCCACGCTGCGTTGACGGCTGAACTGCTCCAGCGGCGTCTTCTTGACGGTACCCTTGGCGGTCGCCATGAAGATGAACCAGCCGTCGGTGTACTCATCAACCGGCAACATGGTGGAAATAAACTCACCTTCCTCCAGCGGCAGCAGGTTGATCAGCGGACGCCCCCGCGCGGTGCGCGACGCCTCCGGAATCTCATAGGTCTTCAGCCAGTAAACCTTGCCGCGGCTGGAGAACAGCAGCAACGTGGTATGACTGTGCGCAACCAGCAGATGGGAGACGTAATCCTCATCCTTGACGCCTGTAGCGGCCTTGCCACGACCACCGCGGCGCTGCGCCTGGTAATCAGCCAGCGGCTGACTCTTGGCGTAGCCACCGTGAGAGATAGTCACTACGCGATCTTCTTCAGTAATCAAGTCGGCGATGGTGAGATCCATACGAGACGCAACGATTTCAGTGCGACGCTCATCACCGTAGTTGTCGCGAATCAGCTCCAGTTCCTCGACGATCACTTCCATCAGGCGTTCCTGGCTGTTGAGAATGCGCAGCAACTCGCCAATCTGCTTGAGGATTTCCTGATATTCAGTCAGTAGCTTTTCATGCTCAAGACCGGTCAGGCGATGCAGGCGCAATTCAAGAATCGCCTGTGCCTGCTCTGGTGACAGGAAGTACCTTCCTTCGCGCAATCCGTACTGCTCATCCAGTCCATCCGGGCGGCAGGATTCAGCACCGGCGCGCTCAACCATCTCGACTACCGCACCTGGCTCCCAGGCTTTAGCGATCAACGCCACCTTGGCCTCGGCTGGCGTAGGCGACTTCTTGATCAGCTCGATAACCGGGTCGATATTGGACAGTGCAACCGCCTGGCCTTCGAGGATGTGGCCACGCTCACGCGCCTTGCGCAACTCGAACACAGTGCGACGGGTAACCACTTCGCGGCGGTGACGCACAAAGGCATCCAGCAGCTCTTTCAGATTGAGGATGCGCGGCTGCCCATCCAGCAGGCCAACGATGTTGATACCGAATACACCCTGCATCTGTGTCTGTTGATACAGATTATTGAGCACCACTTCGGCCACTTCGCCACGACGCAGCTCGATAACCACGCGCATGCCGTCCTTATCAGACTCGTCGCGCAGCTCAGAGATACCTTCAATCTTCTTCTCTTTGACCAGCTCGGCGATCTTTTCGATCAGACGTGCCTTGTTCAACTGGTACGGCAGCTCGTGAATGATGATCTGCTGACGACCACCCACCTTGTCGATGTCTTCAATTTCGCAGCGGGCCCGCACGTATATACGGCCACGGCCGGTGTGGTAGGCCTCTACGATACCGGCACGGCCATTGATAATGCCCGCAGTAGGGAAGTCTGGGCCGGGGATATGCTCCATCAGATCATCGATGGTCATATCAGGGTTGGCGATCAAGGCCAAGCAACCGTTAACCACTTCCGTCAGGTTATGCGGTGGAATATTGGTCGCCATACCTACGGCAATACCGCTGGAGCCGTTGATCAGCAGGTTCGGAACCTTGGTTGGCAATACCGCAGGAATCTGTTCGGTGCCGTCGTAGTTGGGCACCCAGTCGACCGTTTCCTTATCCAGATCGGCCAGCAGCTCATGGGCCAACTTGGTCATGCGGATTTCGGTGTAACGCATGGCGGCCGCGTTATCACCGTCGACCGACCCGAAGTTACCCTGACCATCGACCAGCAGATAGCGCAACGAGAACGGCTGGGCCATACGAACGATGGTGTCATAGACAGCCGAATCACCGTGCGGATGGTATTTACCGATAACGTCACCGACCACACGGGCCGATTTTTTGTAGGGCTTGTTCCAGTCGTTGTTCAGCTCGCTCATGGCGAACAACACCCGACGGTGCACCGGCTTGAGGCCGTCACGTACGTCCGGCAAGGCCCGCCCGACGATCACGCTCATGGCGTAATCGAGGTAGGACTGTTTCAGTTCGTCTTCAATACTGACTGGAAGGATTTCTTTGGCCAGTTCACCCATGAAACGGCATTCCTTTTATTGTCGGCAACTCATTGATGCCAATAGCATTATTCAAGCGCACAAGGGGGATGACAGCGCTCACCTGCGAAGGCGGCGGCGATTTGGCCGCAACACCGCTCAACCCGCCCGTTCAAAGCCGCACAGGATACCACAGACAGACCATGGGCGGGAGCATAAAGCAGAGGCTAAAAAGGCCCCTGAGCGCGCTCAGGGGCTGCTGGCTCAATGTAAGCGGTGATGACTGAGCAAAGCGGCCAGCTTTTGCTCGTCCGGACGCTCGATTGCGCCCTTCTCGGTGACAATCACATCCAGCAGGTCAGCCGGGGTCACGTCAAATACCGGATTACTGACCGCTATCCCGGTATCAAAATCACGCTCACCGAATTGCAGCAACTCCCGACTTGAGCGCTCCTCCAGCGCCAGGTCGTCGCCCACCTCCAGCGCCAGGTCAATGCAAGAGCTGGACGCTACGACCATAAAGCGCACGCCATGATGCATGGCCAGCACTGCGAGAGCGTATGTGCCTATTTTGCAAATAGCGTCACCATTGGCAGCAATGCGATCTGCGGCAACCACCACCCAGGCAATGTTTTGGCTCTTCATCAGGTGCGCTGCAGCGCTATCAATATGCAGCTGCGCTGGAATCCCGGCCTGCGCCAGCTCCCAGGCGGTCAATCGCGCGCCTTGCAGTAAGGGCCGGGTTTCACTGACATACACCTGATCAACCAGACCAGCCTCATGCGCCGCACGCACCACACCAAAAGCGGTGCCATAACCACCGGTAGCCAAAGCCCCGTCATTGGAGTGCAGCATGATTTTCTGCGGCTTTTTTTGCCGGCGGCCAATCAGTTGCATGCCCAGCCGTCCCATACTGCGGTTAGCCTCACGATCGCTTTCATGTACAGAAATGGCTGCCTGCAACAGACGCGCCGGCACATCCTGTGGCAACGTCAACTTACGCAGGGTTTCACGCATGATACCCAGCGCCCAGGACAGACTGATCGCGGTTGACTGTGCGCCTTCGAGCATGTCGAAATCCGCCGCCAGCGCTGCTTCCCAATTGTCACTGGTGCGAATACGCTGCGCGGCCATGGCAATGCCATAGGCCGCAGCAATACCCATCGCCGGACCACCGCGCACCACCAGGCTGGCGATAGACTCGGCCACCTCCGCTACATTATTACAGTCGCGATAAGCAATTCGATCAGGCAGCCTGCGCTGATCCAGCAAACGCAGATGGCCATTGCCCAACCACTCGATGGATTCCAGCGATACCTGCTCACTACTCAATGTTTTGGACTGCAGCATAGCGAGCTCCCCTTGTTCCGCTTAAACCGATAAACCCTGTTCTCGCTCGATCCTGCTTTGACAGTGCCAACCCGAGCCAATCCAGCCGCGCGGCCATGATACTCAGCTTAATCCACTGCACGCCCCTATAGCCTAAGGTTATACTCCCGAGCATGAAACAAGACGAACTCGACATGACAACTCTACCCGACGAACTCGACCTGCTGATCCTGCCACGCTGGATAGTACCTGTGGTACCACGTGGTCTGGTGCTGGAGCAGCATGCCATAGCCGTGCACCAGGGGCGCATCATTGCGCTGCTACCAACAGACAAGACCCATGAGCTAAACGTACGCGAGCGGCGTGAGCTACCGGATCATCTACTGATCCCTGGCCTGATCAATACGCATGGCCATGCGGCTATGAGCCTGTTCCGCGGCCTTGCCGACGACCTGCCGCTGATGTCCTGGCTGACCGACCATATATGGCCTGCCGAAGGTCGCTGGGTCAATCCCGACTTTGTCCGTCTGGGCACTGAGCTGGCGATTGCTGAAATGTTGCAGGGCGGCACCACCTGCTTTGCCGATATGTATTTCTATCCTGACATTGCCGCAGCCGCCGCGATGGATGCAGGCATCCGCGCGCAGTTGGCGTTCCCGGTTATCGACAACCCGATTCCCGGTGCACGCGATAGCGCAGAAGGCATCGCCAAGGGCCTCAAGCTGCATGATGAAACGCGCCACAACGAGCTGATCAGCGTTGCCTTTGGCCCGCATGCGCCTTACACCGTGGGCGACGAGACCCTGACCCGCATCCGCACCCTGGCTGACGAGCTGGACCTGCCGATTCACATGCATATTCACGAAACCGCCTTTGAAGTGGAAGAGGCCGTGCGCCTTACCGGCATGCGCCCACTGCAACGTCTGCAGCAGCTGGGCCTGCTTAGCCCGCGTCTGCAGGCAGTCCACGTCACTCAGGTCAATGACGATGACCTCAGGTTGCTCAGCGAGCATGGTGTGCAGGTCATCCACTGCCCCGAATCCAATATGAAGCTGGCCAGTGGCGCCATGCCGGTAAAACGCCTGCTGGATCAGCAGATCAACGTCGCACTGGGCACCGATGGCGCTGCCAGCAACAATGATCTGGATATGCTGGGTGAAATGCGCAGCGCTGCCTTTCTGGCCAAGCTGATCGCTGGCGATCCAACCGCACTGGATGCCCACGCCGCGCTGCATATGGCAACACTGGCCGGTGCCCAGGCATTGGGACTGGCGGAAGAAACCGGATCTTTGGAGATAGGCAAGGCCGCCGACCTGGCAGCGATTGATCTTTCCGGGCTGGCTCAGCAGCCAACGTACGAGCCCGTTTCACAACTGCTTTATACCTGCAACGCTGCCCAGGTGTCTGATGTATGGGTAGCCGGCAAACAGAAGCTGCGAGCAGGGAAACTCTGCTCATTGGATATCGGTCCGATACTGCAGCAGGCCAGTGAACTGGCCACACGCATTCGCAAAGGGGATACACATGAGTCTTAACGTTGATCGTGCCGAAATAGCCAAGTTCGAAGCGCTAGCCAGCCGCTGGTGGGATCGCAACAGCGAGTTCAAGCCGTTGCACGAAATCAATCCGCTGCGCAGCAACTGGATTGATGAGCGCGTGCCTTTGGCAGGCAAGGAAGTGCTGGACGTCGGTTGCGGCGGCGGCATTCTGGCCGAGGCCATGGCCCAGCGTGGCGCTACGGTCACCGGCATCGATATGGGCGAAGCGCCCTTGTCGGTCGCGCGCCTGCACCAACTGGAGTCCGGCGTAGAGGTCAATTACGAGCAGAGCACCGCTGAGGAGTTTGCCGAGCAACACGCCGGCCGCTTTGACGTTGTGACCTGCCTGGAGATGCTCGAGCACGTGCCCGACCCCAGCTCAGTGATACGCGCCTGCGCCAAGCTAGTGAAACCCGGCGGACACGTCTTTTTCTCGACCATCAACCGCAACCCCAAGTCGTTTCTGTTCGCTATCGTCGGCGCCGAATACGTACTGCGCATGCTGCCACGTGGCACCCATGAGTTCGCCAAGTTTATCCGCCCTGCCGAGCTGGGTGGCTGGTCGCGTGAAGCCGGGCTGAACCTGCTTGATATGACCGGGCTGACCTTCAATCCCATCACCAAGATTTACAAGCTGGAGGCCAATGTCGACGTCAACTACATGATCCATTGCCAGCGTGGAGCTGACGCCTGATGCTCACCAGCGTTCTGTTCGACCTGGATGGCACCCTGCTCGACACCGTTGATGACTTCATGGCCATTATCGACGCCATGCTGCAGGAACACGGCAAGCCAATGGCTAATCCCGCACTGGTGCGCAGTCAGGTGTCCGACGGCTCGGTTGGCATGCTTTGCGCTGCTTTTTCCATGCGTCCAGATGGCGCTGGCTTTGACGATCTGCGCGAAGACTTCCTGCGTCGCTATACGCAGCAACTGGCAGTCCACACCCGCCCCTTTCCGGGCATCATGGACCTACTCGACTGGCTAGACGCCGAAGGCCTGCCGTGGGGTGTGGTGACCAACAAGATGAGTCGTTTCAGCATCCCACTGATCGAGGCCATGGGGTTGGCAGAGCGCTGTGGCAGCCTGATCTGCCCGGACCAGGTTACGCACGGTAAACCCCACGCTGAGCCGGTGCTCAAAGCCTGCGCAGAGCTGGGTGTAGAACCCGGCGACTGCGTCTTCGTCGGCGACCATTTGCGCGACATTCAGTCTGGCAATGCAGCCGGAACCGCCACTGTCGCCGCGCTTTACGGCTATATTCCTGCCGGCGATGATCCCGCCAGCTGGCAAGCAACCCACAGCATCAACAACGCGACTGAACTCCGCTTCTGGCTGGAGGCGCGGCGCGTAAAGGAGACACTGCATGTTTGATTACACCGCCCCCGCAGACCTGCTGAAGGACCGCGTTATTCTGATTACCGGCGCTGGCGACGGCATCGGTCGTGCGTGTGCACTGAGCTGCGCAGCACATGGCGCGACCGTGGTATTGGTTGGTCGCACGCTGAGCAAGCTAGAAGCTGTGTACGACGAGATCGAGGCCGCAGGCCACCCACAGCCAGCCATCTGCCCGCTGAATCTGGAAACCGCACTGGAAAAGGACTACGAAGATCTCGCCGACCAGTTGTTCGATACCTTTGGCAAGCTTGATGGCCTGGTCCATAACGCCGCCGAGCTAGGCCCGCGTACCTTGATGGATACAGTCAAAGCGGACGCCTGGCTAAAAGTCATGCAAGTCAACGTTAATGCGCCCTTCCTGCTCACCAAGACCATGATGCCGCTGCTGCGCGCCGCGCCCGATGCCTCAGTGGTTTTGCTTTCATCCAGTGTTGGTCGCAAGGGGCGTGCCTACTGGGGCCCTTACGCCGTCAGCAAGTTCGCCGTAGAAGGCCTGATGCAGACTTTGGCAGACGAGCAGGACGGCACCAGCGAGATCAGAGTCAACAGCCTGAACCCCGGCGCAACCCGCACTAAAATGCGCGCCAAGGCCTATCCCAACGAGCCGGCAGAGAATAATCCTGAGCCGAGCGCAATCATGCCCGCCTTCCTTTATTTATTAGGCCCTGATAGTCGCAAGACCAATGGCCAGGCTATCGACGCTCAGTAGCCAAAATTCTGACGAGCCGCCCACCCCAGGCGGCAGCGCTGGCAAAAGGGGCGGCAATTTCTTGCCGCCCCTATACTTAAAACCTTCCCTCAGACAACACAACACATTGAAAAATATAGAATATAAATAGTGGCACATTGCTTGCTTGAACTCCTGCATAAGCGTTCACACCAGGACTCGCCATTATGCACACGCAGGGAAATACCATCGACTTCGATACCGCCCGCATAAAACTCGGCAGTAGTTTGAAAACCAACACAGCTCGCCGCGCCGCAGTTCAACAGGGCGCACAGTTTGAGCAAATACAGCAGAAACTGCTGCGAAACCTGCAAACCACACTGGAAGTGGATAGCGTATTGAGCCAGTTCTACCAAGGTTTGCGCGAGCTACTGCAGATTGATGGACTGGAGTATCAGCACAACGCTGACCCCAACGCCTTCTGCGTCGGCCAATCAGGCGTACACCGCTGCAGCTACCGCGTATCCCACCAGGGCAACTATCTGGGCGAACTCCAGTTCAGCCGACAACAGCGCTTCGACGAAAAAGAGCTGCTGGCCATAGAGACGTTAATAGGCACCCTGCTGTTTCCCCTGCGGAACGCGCTTATGTACCGCGAGGCACTCGCCTGCGCTCTGAATGACGCGCTGACCGGGGTGGGCAACCGGCTAGCGCTGAACCAGAACCTGGAGCGCGATATCCGCCAAAGTCATCGCAACCAGCAGCCTCTCGCGCTATTGGTATTGGACATAGACCATTTCAAGCAGGTCAACGACCGATATGGGCATGCCTACGGCGATGCTGCACTTAAAGCCGTAGTCAATTGCATCAGCGATTCGCTTCGCGCTGTGGACGGCTTATACCGACTGGGCGGTGAGGAGTTTGTGGTGCTGCTCAACACCACCACACTGGAAGCTGGTCGTATGGTGGCTGAACGAATTCGCGAATCCGTGGAGCATATGCAGTTCGAGCTGGACGGCCAGCCAATCCCACTGACCGTCAGCATTGGATTGGCTACCATGCGTACCGACGACACCGTAAAAAGCCTGATCAATCGCGGAGATTTATTAATGTATCAGGCTAAGCACGATGGCCGAAACCAGGTCACTGACGAAGGTCAATGGCGCCAAGGCAAAAGCAACTAAAAGAACGCTCAGTGCGTTCTGTCAGGGCGGTTCGCCAGATAGTGTTCAAACAAAAGGTTGCTGTTGCCCAACGACATCAAATGGGCGTAAATCCAACCGAGGAACCCGGCTTTATTCAACCTGAGAACCTGCTCATCGCCCAATGCGAGGAAGCGCTCCTCATCGACGGCGTGGAAATCCTTGAGTACAAAAGTTTCACCGCTAACGTGGGTGAGTTTTAGTGTACGAGACTCCAACAGTTCCATTTCCTGCAGAACATTTACAAATTCTCTTGTGCGTTGCATCTCTGCAGTAAAGTTCTGCAGAAACTGAATCATCTCATTCAAGTATTCGCTGTTCTCACCGGACTCGCTAAATAACTCGCGGCCTTCCTCTTCGTTCCAGCCCGCGTAAGCTTCGTCAAAGCAAACTGTAAACCCATCATTGTCCGATTGCGCGAGCACAAAGGGATAACGACGAATAAACGCAGGAACATAGGTATTCGCGCGCCACTGGCCAGAATCATCAACGAAGCTGTTTAGCCCCTGCTTGAGCCCCATGAGCGCGATTGGGCTGAGCCCTTCACCTTCGCCAACGAATACGATCGGATAGCTGCGCGCCGCCTGAAAAAATTCCAGCCCCGCCAAAGGTACGATGTGCGTTCCTGCAGCGAACTCGCATCCTTTGTCTGTCTTTAATTTAAGCGCTTTGTGCTGATCACGATTAAGCGCCTTGATTTCCTTGTAAAGTAACAGCGTTGACATCCTTCTTACTCCCTGTTTGATTTCTTGTCCGGTTATTTCGTTTTACTACTGACCGAGCGTAGAGCCTTTTCTTACTGCATCACAAGCCGCGTTTTACTGTTGCCCGAGCGTCATTGCCTTTCTGGCGTCGTAGCGACGAAATAGAAATAACGCTTAACGGAATACCAGCTGCAACAATACCTGTCCGCTGTCCTGATCGGGCACCACATCCTTGAATGCACCTGCGACCAGCAGGCTTGCAGAGATCCTGTCATTCCACCAGCGGCTATTAACCCCCGCTCCGCCGCTGATAAGATCAACATCTTCATCGCCCAACTCCATGGCCCTGCCGTAATCCATGAACAGGAATGGCTGCCAACGATCATTGGCACTCCAATAACCTTCAACGCTGAAGTTGGCGCCCCAGGGCGAAGTAATGATGCCAGGTTCATAGCCGCGCTGGGCACTGATACCACCAAACTGCTTGTGCAAGGCAGATGGCAACTCCTCCTGACGGGTTGCGTATTGCCAGCCAGCCTTGCCAACCAGCTCGTAACGTTCGCCCAGCTGGCGCGAGGTATACAGATCCCCGGTCAAGATGGTGAAGTTACCGCTATCTCCGGTTAACGCGTTGTCCGGCGACGCCTGACGTATACGCTGCTCGTAGCGCGCATACCATGGAGCTGCGCGATACTCGAACTGGCCCTTCAGGAAAACCTCCTGAATATCCACCTCGCTGAGAGTAACCCCTTCGAGCGTCGTTTCTGAGGTCTGGGAGGTATAACCCAGTCCACCTAACAGCAACCAGCGATCCGACAGCCACCACGGCTGATCAAAGCCGATGCCATAGTTACTGGAATCACCTTCAATATTCAGGTCAGCCAGCGGCCCTCGCTTGATCTCCATGCTATTGGCTCCGGCCTCGACCCAGGCAA
The DNA here is from genome assembly GCF_014077575.1 of Pseudomonas sp. 5Ae-yellow. Lineage (NCBI taxonomy): Bacteria > Pseudomonadati > Pseudomonadota > Gammaproteobacteria > Pseudomonadales > Pseudomonadaceae > Pseudomonas > Pseudomonas sp. 5Ae-yellow. The sequence continues at coordinate 19,109 of NZ_JACGWE010000004.1, forward strand.
AGCCGTTGCGGCGGTTGACCGGGCGGGAGTAGCGCAGATTCATATACTGACTGCCGCGAGTACCCACCAAAACCGCACTGATATTATCGGCGGCCCCGGTCGGTGAAAACCAGTTGAGCGTACCGCCCAACTGCTCGTACCCAGTACCTTCACTGCCATAATTATTAGCGAACAACGACCAATCGAAACGCTTTGGTTCGAACCGTTCAACGTCAACTCGGGTTGTACCGAAACGCTCCCCCGGCGCCAGTCCAGCCGATATCTGCGGCCCCTGGCTGGTGGCATTGAAGCGACGAATGGCCTCGATCAGCATCGGGCTGTTTAGCGTCTCCCCCTCGGTCAGGTTCAAGCGCTCACGATAAAACGCTTCATCAACACTCTCTCCCTCGCCAGTAAAGTTAACGCCGTCCAGTTTTGCCTCGACCAGCACAACCCTCAGTTGACCGTCGTCGAGTGACTGAGGAGGAATAATTGCCCGCGCCGTCAATTGCCCATCATCGGCGTACAGCTTATTCACCTGACGAATCATCTGATTGAGATCAGCAAAGGTGATCTCACGGCCGACATACTGGCCGGCGATCTCCTTTAGCTGCTCTTGTGTAATGAAGACCGACGTATTAAAGCTGATGCCACTCAATACGAAGGGCGGACTATCCGCCGGCAGCGCATCGCCCTGCTCCGGTTGCTCACCCTGCAATGCGGGTATATCTACGCGACGCGCCCGTTCCTCAATCGCTTGCTGACGCCGCTGAGCATCGATCTGCTCGCGCTGCAAACTCGGGTTAACCTGCCCAGGACTAACACCACCGGGCAGAACCACTTGAGCTTCGACAACACAGGGCAGCATTGCAGCCACCGCCAGCATCCATACTCGCTTACTAGTCCTTGACTGAGTTGTCATCAGATGTCCCACCGCTCCTCTTCACCGTCATTGTTGGTTGAGTCCTGCTGCCATTGCAGATTCACCGGCCCCATAACCCCCGGCACCTGCACTTGCGTGGCGGGCGCCGACGGGTAACCTGCAGCCTGATTCAGCAACTGCCCGAGCCGCAGATCCATCAGGTCAGGCGCGAGCATTGCCTGAGCGTACCGAGCCGCGGTGATGCCCTGATAATCAACCCCGCCGTCCTGATGCCCTTCGGCAAAGTTCGGGACACGGACCAGATGCGTAGCATCTCGGTGCAGTACATAGGCGTCGGTATAGGTAGATACGCCGTTCTGGAACAACCAGAACGCCTTATCAAGCTCGTACAACTGGACGTTGGCTTCCGGCCGGTAAGCCGGCGATAGGTTATCCCCAATCAGCAGCGTCTGCGGGGTACGCAAGCGCAGGTAGTCGGCGTTGCGAATATCCGCGAAATCAGCAATCGCGCCGGAGGTTTCAAAGTCGGTGTACACCATGTCCAACAGCGAGGTATTCACCGCTGAGGCCTGAAGCCTGACTAATAAACGATCACCCGCAGCCCCGCTGTTGTTCAAGCCTTCTGCCAACAATTGCAGCGTACCAGTACCCGTATGCTCGGCTGTTAGCTGAACGTCTTGGGCGTGGAGATCTGCCGACTGGCCGAGTTGAGCATCTGCCACCTCAATTGCTGAGCCAGCCCAGAGACTCATGGACGGCGCAACGACCTGTCGGAACTGAATGTTCGCCGGAGAAGCAACACCCGCACGCCAACCCGCATTGACTGTGAGGCCTGCATCAGCAACAACCTGATCACCACGGGTATCAAGCAGGCTATCGAGTAGCACCTGCCCACCCGCTAGTAAACGCTGGAAGCTGATATCCTCGTTCGCAAACCAGTCCTGATCGCCTCCGCCGACGCTCTCGTTAACCACAATCGCGCCCAGTGCCAGCAAATTCACATCCTGTTCAGCAAACAGGTTATCGAACGATAGGTGATGCCCCTCAGCATCCACGTTGCCCAATGCTGAGCTAACCGTGGTAGCGCGAATATCGCCCGTCGCGGTGAGCTGAATATTGCCGCTCAGCAACTCACCCTGATAGGGCACACCAGTAGAGATAACGCCGTTACCAACGGTAATTCCGCCATTTGCTGTCGCCAGCAGAATGTTGCCACCTGCGGTGACACTGTCATCGATATTGATGAACTCGCCAGACGTAATGCTGACATGGCGTCCGGCAGTCACATTTGCCAAGTCGACATAACCACCAACAATAAAGGTCAGATCTCTCCCCGCTTCAGCGGCACCACTTACATTGAGATCCTGACCGATACCTACGGTGAGATCGCGACCCGCTTTCAGCGAATAGGTACCACCGAAGCGCACCGTCGGCATGAACAGGCTGCCATTGGCAAGAATGGATACATCCCGCGCCGCTTCGACCAGCAGGCCCGTGATGTTGCCATCACCCTGATCTGCATCACCCGTTGCTTGCAGGAAGACATCGGCACCAAGGCTCTGAGCACGCCCAAAGTTCAGGTTGCGGCCAACCATGCGTACTTCGCCAACCGCCTCTGCGTTGCCACCGAAGACGTCACCATCGGTTTGCACCAGGATGTCGGCGCCGGAGTAGAGATGAGCCGGCACCAGCACATCGAGTGCGTCCGGGTCAGCCAGCTCGCCAAAGCGAATAGTGCCCGTGAAGCCAGGCTCGGCAGTCAGCGTCAGATTGCCGCCACTGCGGCCATTTGCGATGGTCAGATCACCCTTGGTATTCACTTTCAGGGTGGTCGCGGCCTGCACATTACCCAGCAGCGCAGACCCAGCTTGCAGCTCAACCGACTGTTGTCGACTGGTCAGCGACTGGGCGGCAAACAGCCCTTCTGATTGCAACGACAGAGCACCGGTTGTGCTGTCAACGCTGCCCAGGTTGGCAGAACCGACGTCGAACACAACATCGTTTTGAACATTTGCCTGCCCCCCCACCCAGTCACCTATGCCGGTGACCGACAAGTTGTCACCAACGTTCAAGACACCGTACTCCAGCGAGGTACCTGCCACGCCACGGTGCTGCAGCTGCGCATCACCCGTGACTTCTGCCTGGGTCAAGTTCAACAGGCCATCGACCGCAAGATTCAGGTCACCGGTTACATCCAACAACCCCAGCGAGGAACCAGTACCCAGCGACAACAGCGTATTCGAGCGCGCGTGCAGCGCATCAAGTTGCAGGTCGCCCGTGACATTGATGTCGGACAGCCCTTGCACCTCCGCTGTGCCCAACCGCGCGTTCCGTCCTACCAGCAGATCCAGTCGACCAGCGGCATTCAGCGCAGTTACATCCAGATCATTAGCAAGGTTCAGGTACATATCATCGGTGCGAGTCCAGAGCTTGTCGGCCGAGAGACTGCCGCCAACGAAGGAGAGCGTTTGATAAGCGTCCAGCAAACCTGCTGATAGCAAGCCCCCGTCGTTACCGAGCACCACCCGGCCGTTTTGGGACAGCAGCTCATCAATTCTCAACTCGTTTTGCTGCTGCAGGAAAATGTCACCCGTTATCGCTGCAACCTGGGTCAGCTTAGGCAGGTCAACCAGCAGCGGTGTAACCTCGGTGCCGATACCGAGACCGGCCTCCAGCTCAGCGATACCCGCGTGCGTGCCGCGAAGATTGACCTGTCCGTCGCCGTTAGCCAGCAGCAAGCCACCTGCCTTGACCAGAAACTGCGTCGCGGCAGTGCCCGTGTTGTCCAGCAGGCCCAGACGCATATCACCGGTAGTCGTCAACGCAAGCGTGCCGCCAGTACTGAAGCGACTGCCATCTGCCATATCCAGGCTGCTTGCGATCACAGTCAGGTTGCTACCCGCTGTTGCACTGTCGGCAAGCGATACTGCATCCAGACTGTTGATCAGCAAGTGTCCGGCGGCCTCAGCTCGCTTCAGCTCGACCTTACCTTGTGCATCTAGCTGCATATTTGCACCGGACTGCAGGTTGCTAGCGGCCAAGTCTGCCTGGCTAGAAAGACTCAATAAGCCACCTGCAACGAACTCGCCAACCGACAGCGACTTACCGCTGCTAAGCAGTGCCTCGCCACCAGCGAGCCCCGATACCTCACCTGCTGCAGTAGATTCGAGCTCGACTTCCAGCGCCCCGTTTGCACCACGGATGTCGTCCCTGGCTAACAGATGGATATTGCGCCCACTGACACTCAACTGATCGAACTGCCCAAGCAGGCTGCCATCCAGCGCATTGAGGTGGATATCGCCAACCGCAAACACCTGACCAATACGGAAGTCGCCGTTTGCCCATTGCAGTGCAACATCCTGGCCAGCAGACGCCGCCAAAAGGCGTCCGCCAACGTTGAGTGTAAGCATGCTCTGCTCACTGTCATCGGTGCCCAGGCTGCCAGTTCCGGCCAGCAGGGTCAGATCCTGACCAATCCCGAATCGACCGGTACCAGCTCCCTGTGCCGCAAGAATTCCGTCGGCAGCGGCCAGGCGCGCATTTTTTAGCGCGTTGACAACACCAACCTTGAGGTCACCAGCAGATTGCAGGTAGAGAGAGCCGCCGACATCAGCATCAAAGCGCTCGGATGCTTCCAAATAGAATGGTGAGGTACGGCTGACCGATAGACTGACCACCTCACCGCCCGCATTGCGATTCAGCACAACATCGCCTGGCGCATTAGCGACCGCGAGCGCAGCGGCCTGCTGAACGCTGAGGTTACCGTTTTTCAAATCGGCCAGACTAATTTCCAGCGCGTCGGCCAGTTGCCCCACATCACCAGCGACCTGAATACTGACATTGCGCCCGAACAAATTGGGCTCGGCTGAGCCCACGGAGGTGCCCGAAGATGGCCCAAGAGCAGTCTGGTCAATCGCATAGAGTAATTCGCCCGCTGTCCAGATTGCGTCATTGGTCAACGCCTCAACCTGCACCGCAGATGCACTGTAAGCAAACGATGCGTCGTAACTCTGGAACGCACTCTGTGTGCGCCAGTCAGCGTCGATATTGCTGGCGAAGAAAGACTCAAGCTCGGCAAAGCGCTCACTGACAAACTGTTTTACCTGCGCGTCAGTCACGCCCGAGGCTCCAAGTCTCAGCTCTGCCAGCGGTCGAATAAATGCGAGGTTCGCGTCATCAAGCACAAAGTCCGAACCAGCAACACTGCCCAGCGCTTTTAGCTGCCAGTATTCGCGGTAACTGGCGTCAACCATATTCTGGAACGGCTTGACCGAGGTGGCGTAGATATTCTCTTCGGCGCCATAGGCTTCAGTCAGACTGAGTTTTTCCCACACCGCTTGGCGCTGGGATTCGTCCAGGGTATCGGAGGCGAGACGGCGGCCAGCATCATATAGCGAGCCACTCTGAACGCGAAGCCAGACATCACCGGTTTCGGACCGGATGCTACCTACCCAACTGTCACCTTCGGTTTCATGCAGGTAGATATCGCGATTAGCGAAAGCATTGAGCACGCCGTGCTCGCTACCCCCATTGGCAGTCGCTACCTCTTTGCCGTGAACGCGCAGCGCTTTGCCGCTCTCACCGATACCGCCAGCCACACTGGAGAGCGTGATATTACGTCCACGAACGTGCGGTGTAGTTGCCGCAACAACACTACTGCCCAGCAGGTTGCCGGACGCTGATATCACAACGTCCCCGCTGCCATTACCAGCATCAACCTGTTTGATGATCACATCCGAACCAATATCCAGATTTACGCCCGCAGAACCGCTCAACACCGATAGCGTGCCGCCGGGTGCCAAACTCGCGGCGAAGGGACTACCCGCATTGCCCACTTCTCCAGCCGCCGTCATCGTCAGATGCATGCTGTAGGAGTTAGCGTCCGGCATGCCGACGATATTGCCACCGGCAGTCAATACGGTACTTCCACCCGGATTGTTGAGCCGACCACCGACATACAGATCGTTGGTCGTGGTTGCATCGATTAAACCGGTAGCGTTGCCGATAAACGCAATCTGGAACGGGTTATCTGCCTTGACCGAGTGACTGATCGTGAGCTGCGCGCTGCGCGCAAAGCGATAACCCCACTGAGCATAGTACTCACCGGCACGATCACCACTGTCGTACTGATCACTGGCTTTGAAGCTCCAGTTACAATTTGAGCCAATACCGCCATCGCAGCCGTGGTAGTTAACCCCAATGCTGTAGAAATCCCCCACTGACCCACTAATGTCTTGCTCATACACCCCCTCGGTGCCATTACCATAGAAAAGGCTGCCACTGCCCACATTCCAGGGATCATTCGGCTGCCCGGAAGGGTAGTTCCATACCCAATCACTGACATAGAAGCTATCAGCATCTCGACTCACTTCACGTTTCAGCGACGCCTGCTGACTCCACCCATAACGCACATTAGCGTCCGGGGTGTAGGTTGCGCTGCTGGCCGATGAACTGCCGACCAGATAGGCACTGCTGATCGAGCTGCCACCGTTGCGGTTATCAAATACAGACAGGCCACTACCCTGAGTATGTACATACCAACTGCTGGCGTACTGGCCATTCACCCTATCTTTGAGCGTATCAACAATCTGAACAATACCCACTGAGCCGGCACCAGTATCAATATTGCCAAGTTGTAGCTTCGCCTGAGACAAATTATTTATGGTGACCTGTCCGTAGCCATTGTTGACTTCAATACGGCCAAGCGGATTGGTACTGATAATCGCCCCTTTCATGTAAACGAACCCACCGCCCGAAGCGTTGACATCGTCGACAAGAATGCGCTGATTCACAAAATCGTACTTGGCCGCTATTGGAGCGCTGCCTGCGGAGGCAGACAGATACCCAAGCGGGATATCTACCGCTGACACACAGGTACGGGACGCGCAAGCATGGTTGGCAAGCCAGCTATCCAAGCTCGCGCTAACGGTCAGACTACGGCTGGTTGCCTGACCGCTGGAGATAGTCCCGTTAATGTCGATGTAGCGCGCCTGAATACCCACCTGACCACCAACAATCTGCTTGCTCGCAGCACTGCCGGTCAGATCAGCCGAGTCATAGCTGGCCGTGCTCTTGTTTAAAGAGCGCAGACCAATGGTCGGTATCCAGGAAGCGGCGTTATCAATGCCGCGGAACTGCAGAGCACTTCCCGTGTAAGACTGCGCTGTAGACTGCGAGCAGTTTGAGCCACTACTCAAAGACGCCGGCAGACAACCACCAAAGAGAATGTCGCTGCTACCCGACTGGCCACTGCCGCCCGCCCGAATCAGCAAGCCCGAGTTGTTAAGCACTATCCCCACCGGGCCGTATACGTAGTTCGCGATCAACTCGATAGCAGTGTTGGCCGAGCCGGTCACCCCAGCAAAACTCTTCCACTCGGATAACGGGTTGGAGCCCACAGCCCAGTAGCCATTGGGCTGGAATACCGACATCGAGCCTTCCGGTACTTCTATCAGTACCTGCTGCCCGTAGGTTGAGCCGAATTGGCCAAGAGACCCCTTGGCGTTGGAGATGTGCACCAGGCCGCCCAGGTTGTAGATATCCCCGGTAAGGAAAATAGCCGGACCATAGCTGACGTTACCGGAGTATCCCGCATAGCTGTTGTCGATACGGACTTCCGCCCGACGATCTGCGTTGACTTCATTGATCAGACCGCTGGTGAACTGGGAGCGTCCAGCACCGCCGGTAAACAGGACATGACCACCCGGTTCATCCGGAATCAGCGCATCGCCCAACAGAAGGTATTTGCTGCTGCGGTTGGTGATCTGAATCTTTGCCCCACCGTTGGCAGTCAAATTGCCGGACCCGGACAGGCTATCTGCATTGACGGTGATATTGCCACCAGCCGCCAAGAGAGAACCAAGTTCAATTGACCCGGTTGCAGTGCTGGAAATGGTGCTCAGCAGGATCTGCCTGGTAATCGGATCCATCCCCGAGTAACTATTCAGAAAGTCGGCCGGGACAAAGTTAGAAGTACTCAGTGCCGCAGTCGGCAGACCTGCGCTCTGGGTAATACTGCCATCGGCGGCAATATCGATGATCAGCTCGTTGTAGCGGCCAGCCAGGAATCGACCATCAAGCCGGGCAGAGCTGCCACGCACCTCGCTGGTGTGGCTATCACGGCTGGTAATCGGGATAAATCCGAGCTGATAACCACGCGCCTCGCCATCGGCAAGAGCTGAGGTAATTCCGTTGTAACCACCCACGGTAATATTGCGCGCAGCCAACACAGACGCGTTCTGCTCAACGATAACGCTGGCAGCGTTGTTAATATTGCTATCCGCACGCGCGTCAGGTACCGCAATGATACCCCGCACCACACTGTGAGCTACGCTATCGGCACTAATACGGGTCTGCCACAGACCCTCCGGATCACGCCCGGCGGACAGATCTATGTTGCCCAGTGCGGCTAGCGTTGCGCCATCGGCAACCGAGACTGACTGCAGACTGCTGATGTCTGCCTGCGCGTTAGCGGTACCGACCCCCGCCGCCCCCCACGTGCTGACGAGCGCCTCGATTGCCGTTGAAGACAGGGTGTAGGTACCTAGACCAATCTGGCCATAGGCACTCAGGTAGGCGTCTTCCCCTACTTTCACGGTATTGGTAAAGGTCGCGTTGTGAACGTTATTGACCCCGCCTCCGGCAATGGCGCCACCGGTGCTCAAAGTGACATCCTCGGAGGCTTCGTGACGGGTAAAGGCTCGGGCGATTAGCTTGCCGTCGTAATCGCCACCAGCGAGACCGGCAACCAGGATGGTGCGCTCCCCGATATCGACTTTGCTATCCGCTATTACATCAGACTGATTGAAAACCGCCTGACCACTGATAACGCCACCACCGGCACCGGTCGCAGCCTCACCCAGATGGCGAGTGTAAATGTTTGAGTTGGCACTCAGTAGCACATCTCGCAGGACGTACAACTCGGCGTCGTCGCTGATTCGTGCGGTGGTGCTAACCGTGACCTCGTTGTCGGAACCAGCCCCGCTGCCGCCTATGACAGCGGCATTAACCGAGTTTGCATGGGTGCCGTAAAGCGCATTGAACTTAGCGGTGAGCGCAAGACTGGAGGCAGCGATATCAACCGCCTTGCCAATGTCTGCAAGCACGGTTCCAGAGGTCCGGGTACGCGCAATAGTGGCGTTGCCTGAAATCAAACCACCGCTACCGGCAATACTTTTCGCCTGATTGATATCTTCGCCATCAGCCGATACCAACAGATCAGTGATTAAAGAAGCACCGTCACGATCATTCGCCCGATCACCGAGAATAGCCTCTGTTACAGTGGTGGAACGCGCCTCGGCGACAGAAGCTCCTACGGCAAGACCGCCCACGGCAATACCCGTCGCCTCGGCATACTGCTGAGTATGGCTTTGTGCATCGATCTCAACGCGGCCGGAGGGCAGCTTCAGGTCGGTGCCAGTAGTTGCTCGTACCGACGAACTATTGATCGCCTCGGCAACCGAGCCATTGGCAGAAAAATATAGCCCGCCAGTACCGGCCATCGAACGTGCCCTGACCGCCGCCTCGTCCGGATCAACCTCTGAGCCAGTGCGCTGATGGTCTAGCTTAGCCAAGATCTTGAGGCCACCAGTCCCTTTTACATCAACCGCATTGCCCAGCTTCGCAGTCACCTTGCTACTGCTCTGCGCCCGCGCGTAGGAAGCCCCAACGCCTGCCCCACCCGATACACTGACACCCATGGCGCTAACATCAATCTGTGGTGCGGCGCTAGCCTGCACCAACACACCATTAGCCCCGCCATCCAGAATCGTACGATCGCCTACTTCTGTAGTGACCCGCGTGCTGTCGATACCCAGCGCGGCAACTGCGGTACCGGCCAGAACCAAACCACCCGCTGCACCAACCGTTGTAACCTCTAACGCTCCGGCACCCTGAGCAGAAAGATTAATTCCGTTGGCGCTTAACTTGCTGTCAGCGGCAACGCTGACACCCACTTCGCTGTCACGCAGCCCGGTACCAATCACCAAGCCCGCCGCAACAGCGCCAAACGCCGCACCATCTGCGGTAACTGATAAGCCCAGAGAGTCTGCAGCCGAGGCGTTGAGGCTTGAGCTATAGCGTTGATCACCCGCTAGTTTGACGCTGACAATATTATTCATCTCAGCGACCGACACCGCAGCGCCGATACCTGCGCCGAACCCGGCAGCACCGGTATAACTCTCGACCTTGACTGCTGGTTCGTCTTTAAGCGCTTTGCTTTGCGCCGTCGTCAACAACGATTCGGCTATTACGGTCGCATCAACATCAGTGGTCACTCGGGCATTAGAGAGTGTGTAAGACACAGCAGCACCCACTGCAGCAGTAGCCCCCAGCTGTAGCGATCCGCTTAAGTTTCGGGTAGCGATGGAATCGATAGCACTGACCTTGACGGCACCCAGACTATCAACGCGGCCGCCCTTGATACGCGCCAGTGTTTCATGGGAGTAAGTAGTACCTGCCTTGAGCCGATCGGCACTCGAGCCAATCTGGCCGCTCTGATTAATCAGGCTCGTCTCCGCCGAGTTGCTGCGACGCTCGACCACATACTGTCCGGTGGCGCTGTCGTAAACCACGGTATCGTACTCAGTAACCTGAGTATCGCGGCTGGTAAAGCCATCAACCATCGATAGCGTACCAGTGCCATTTTGATTCAGCTCATCCAGCGGGTCGGTACCTTCAACAGCAGTGGAACCCGACCCCAACATCAGTAAGCCAACACTACCACCCAGTGCCGCACTACCGCCGACGCCTCCGGTGACGGTATACAGCTCCACATCCACGTCGCGCGCGGCGCCCACCTGGATCGCCCCGCTGGTATAAACCTGCGAATCGAGAAGCATTGCCCGGGTTGCGTTGTTGGCGACCAGTACGTTCGCACTGGCGCCAAGGGATAAGCCTCCAACTGCGGCCGAGCCTGCATTGCTCAGGGCAATCAGCTTGTCATAAGCATCAACTGTAAGGCTTGCCGCCCGATTAGCCGACGAGCCCAGGTCGAGCTTGCCAGCGCCAGCTTCGGTCACGTTCTCAACGATGAACACGTTGACCGAACCAGCCATGGCCGCTCCACCACCGCTAACGCTAATACTATTACCCAAGAGGCGAGTAAGGCTGTCCGCCTCAATACTGATTGCACCACCGCTGGTGACGCTGGTACGCCCTTCAAGGCTACCTGGCTGAGCACCAAGCCAAGCACGGACTGTGCTGCGGTTGTAGCCGACGGCGACACCCGCACCGGCGCCCACCGCACCGCCAGAGGCTGTATCCGCACTGGGAGCCAGGCTATTGATGGCGTTGGCTGTGACATCCAGGCTACCGACAGTGAGATCGCTGCCACCATCCACCAGCGCCCCGGTACTACCTTCCAGAACCAGCACCGCCGCGCTACCTGCAATACCGACAATCGCGCCGGAGGCACTAAGCACAATGTTGCTGGCCGAGTTAGTCGCGTTTGCATGTACATCCATCGCGCCCCGAGTGGTAACTTTGGCACCACGTACCCGCGCAGTAACATCTCGGCTGATAACACCGGTATCTGCGGTTACGGCAACGGCCGCAGCCCCCAGAGATAACGCCGCATTCAATACGCCGCCAAAGCTGTAACTGTGGCTCGCGGCACCAACGCTGACCTGCTGGTCTGCCGCCGCACCTGTATTACTTTGATTGATCTGCGCCTGGTCAATCGCCGCCAGGGTCGAACCACCCAGCACCTGGGTATTGCTGACACCACCGACCGAGGCACTAGCCAGTGGAACCAGCGAGACAGCGGCGCTTACGCTTACCTGCCCAGTCTGCTGCAACGAGGTGGCACGGACCGCCACGCCATTTACCAACTCGCTGCCGGTACCCAGGTCGAGCGAGGGATCAAACTGCTCAGTATCGGCCCAAGCGTCCGGATCAGGGGCGTTCTCGACCTCACCATTGTCGACCGAAACACCATCACCCAGCGCCAGAGCAGTCACCTCAGTAGCCGCATCGCGGATGGCGGCCTCGGTATCGCTCTGCAACACATTGACCGTCAGCAGGCCGGATACTGCTGCATTGCCGCTGCCGGCAACCACACCTGCGGAGGAGTTGATGATATCGCTGTTGAAGGCGGTGACCGCAACGTTGTTCTGCGCCAGTACGCCAGCACCACCATTGATCAGCGCGCGCGCGCTGGTATCCAGGATACTGGTAGAGACTCCGCCGCTGGCCGCGACCGTTCCGGAGAACCCACCAGAAACGGAAATCGTATTGATTTCGGCATCCGACTGCGCCTGAACCGCCAGATCGTTCAGTGTGAAACCACCGTCCGTATGGCGACCAGAAACCCTTGCCTCAATGTCGTTATTGATACGGTTGATCGCTGTAGCAACCCCCGCAGCAACACTGCCCGCCGCCGCGATACCACCGGAGAGAGAGTTGATACTGGAGGCGTCACGCGCCTTAACCAGCATCTGATCCGCCTCACCGCCGCTGTTCAGAACGCGTGCGTATGTGCGTGCATCAATGTTGTTACTCGTGTTGGAGAACGCCGCAGCGCCCGTACCTGCTGCGGCGCCACTGAGGGCAAGCGTATCAATATTAGCCTGGGTAAGCGCCTCAACTCGGGCATCGGCACCAGCTGCCAGCTCCAGACTGCTGTCGCTGATCCACGCCTGACGCACTTGTGTAACCGTGCTGACCGCTACCGCACCAGCACCCGCTCCAGCACCCGCTCCTTGCACGTTGCCGGCCAGGGTCTTGATATCGACCTCGCCCTTGGTGACCTCGACGTTCAGTTCGCTAGCACCCTTGATTTCACTGCCTTCGATGCTAGCCGACTCTTCGCCGTCGACCACGTTGACTGCAATCGATGCTCCGACCGCGGCTGTACCGGCCCCGCCGCCGCCCAGTGCTGCCGAGCGAATCAGCGCATCGCCGCCGCTGGCCACATTCAGCAAGCCGGTTACCGTAACCAGCGAGTCCTCGATCTTCGCCACCCGCTTGGCGAGAATAATGTTATTGACGTTGGCCGCACCAACCGCCGTTCCGCCAGCGCCATTGATCACCGCGCCCATGCCCCAGATAGTGCGCGAGCCTTCGGCAGCCGAGAGCGACAGACTGCCGACATTCGTCAATTCGCTAGCGAGAATCTCTGCACGCTCCTCACCGTCCAGGATATTAGTGGTAGTCGCTCCGTTAACGGCTACCGTACCGGCACCGCCACCAGCGACGGCGATAGAATAGATCGTCTGCTGCACGCCACTTTTCAGACCGGCATCGGTAAAGCCATCGATCAAACTAGCGCCCTCAATCAAAGCGCTGCGATCTGCCGCAATGCGGTTGACCGATGCAGCAAGCCCGACGGCAGCCGTTCCGCCACCGGTCACTGAGCCTGCCAGCGAAGCAATGGTGAGACCCGCACCGGCGCTGGCGTCCAGCGTCAGAGTCTGATCGTTGCCAAGGGCATTGACCGTACTGCCGGAGATGCTGACTTCGTCTCTGCCATTGATGTTGTTGGCAGCGAAGGAGCCGCCGACGCCAGCGGTTCCACCACCGGCAGCATCAATACCAATACTCCAGATTTCGCCGTCCAGAGCGGACACCAGGCTGGCGTCGCCGCTCAAATTGACCGTACTGTCGGTCAGCTTGGCCTCCCGTTCGGCGTCGATCAGGTTGACCGCAACGCCTGCGCCAACGCCAGCGGTACCGCCACCAGCGGCCAGGTTGAACGCCAGCGACCAGATGCTAGCGCCGAGGTTGGGCTGGCTGGCAGAAATGGACAGATTACGCGCGCTCATCAGCGCCGAAGAGAGCTCTGCCGTGGTGGTATCGGCAATACGGTTGTACGTCATTGCCGCGCCAACACCGGAGCCACTGGCAGAGACCGCACCCGATAGCGCCGCAGTAATAATACGGCTCTGCTGAGCAGCATTAAGCGTCGCGTCACCCGTTAGCTCGTAAGTACCGCCAATGACGTTAGCAGTAGCGCTCTGCTGCATGTCATTGATACTGAACGCAGCGCCCACCGCAGCGGTATTAGTGCTACCAGCGATACTCCCGGCCAGCGAATAGAAACCACCGGTTTTCAGCGCCTGAACGGTGAGATCATCTGCCTTGAGGGTCCGGCCATTCATATCCAGATCCGCGGATACCTTGCCACGGCCAATCAACGCAGTAGCCGAGCCCGCAACGGCAATATTTGAAGCAACAGCGGCGCCAATGGTGCCCGCCAACACGTCGGTTTCATTGCGCGCAATAATACCCAGATCGCCGGTCAGATCGATATCGGTATTGGCGACGCTGGCGCTGTAGTCGCTGCCGTTGTAAACCACACCAATAGCGCCGCCCACTGCCGTCTTGCCGCTAGTGCCTGCGACGCTTCCAGCGATAGCCAGCACGGCTTCACCGGCGATATCGCCACTATCAAATAGATTGCGTGTGGTGGTATCGGCAGTGCTGGAAGCTTCATCGGTATCGGTATCAATACCGTCTTCGCTGAACAGCTCATCATTGGTCTCAGCCTCCACCTCAATCTGTGAGGTAGCACTGCTGCCAGTCATGTCCAGACCTGTTTCACTTAGCGCATTATCGGCACTGGCGTCGTAATTAAAGATACTATTCAGAGCATCACTACCCGGAACACTCGCGGCGGCGACGGTGACGTTTGCGCCAGTCAGTGACGAATCTGCGTTGTCAGTCTTGTCGACGCTCGCCTTGACCTTGTTATTCATCACGACAACAAACAATGAGCCAGCGCCCGAACCACTCTGCTGGCCCGTGCTGGCAGCCACCGCCAGCGCGCCGGCTAACACGCGAGAAGCACTGTTGGCCTTGACCTCAAAACTGTCGAAATCACTAGCCGTGCTGCCCAGCCATTCGGACTCAAGCTGATTGCCCATGATAGCCAGAACCATCGAGCCGCCGGCGCTCCCGCCCTTCTCCTTGCTCACCGCGAAGGAGCCGCCACCCAGCAGTGAGCGGGAACGGTCGTAGGCATTTACAGCAATAGTGCCGGGTGCGGCACTGCGCTGCGCAACGTCGCTATCAATTACCGCAGCGCGTGTCTGGTTGTTGAACACGCCGGCAGAGCCGGACAGGGCTACCGCCACGTTGCTCTCACCACCGGCAGCGACCGACAGCCCCAACCCCATGGCAATCTGATCACCGCCGCTGGCGGCCTGTACCTTGAGCAGATCATTACTACGCAGAACGCTGTCCTGCATCAGCGCTTCGGTCACGTTGTTCAGCTGGTTGTAGGCAACCGCACCGGCTAATGCAGCGCTGTGCTGGCTCTTGTCACCACCAGACAGCGTCAGGGCGCCTGCGCCGGAACCACTGAACTGGTGGGTCTGATTGAGCGAAAGCACATTGACCTTGCTGCCATCGGCATCCCGCGGATCGAGTACGATACTGCCCAGATGGGCACGGTTCTTCTGCGCTGAAACGTTGACGCTGGCAGAGGCCGCAGCTGCCAGACTGAGGCCTTCCTTGGTGGTACCGTCACTGCCATCACTGCTGCTGTCACCGTTGAATGCAGTCTGCAGTTTTTCCCAATACTCGCCTATCTTGTCCATCGCCGCTTCACCAGTGGAAACGGCGCTGTCCTTAGCGTTTTGCACTTCACCCGTAATCAGCGCAAGACCATTGGTCAACGAAGTCTTGATCGCCTCACCCAGGCTACCAGCCTTTTCCTGCGAGCCGGAGTCAGCACCGCCACTCTGGCTGGCTGCTTCGTCCTGCTGCTCCTTTTCCTGCTCCGAGCGCGCCAGCGCTCCGGCAATCGAGAAAGCACCACTTTGCCCGGAGCTTTGTGCGCTGAGCGTAAGATCGTTGACCAGCCAGTTGCCCCGGGTGCTATCTGTCAGCCCCGTCGACAGGGAGTCAGGCCGCCAGCCGACGTTGTTGCCAACCAATGCGTAAACATCAGTGTTGACGACGTTCACTGCGACACCGGCCCCGATACCGACATTTTCGGACGCAGCGATAGCGCCAGCGGCACTCCATAAGCCGAGCTCATGATCAGCCTCGATGTTGACCGTATCGGCCGTCACATCAGTGCTGCTGTGCACCGAAGCGTGCACGGTACTGTCGACGACGCTGACGACGATCGAGCCATTGCCAGCAACACTCGCGCCCTTGCCTGCCGAGGGACTAACGCCGATGATCAACTCGTTCTGCAGGGCACCCACGTTGATGGCTTCTGCGGTCAATGCGCCACTGGCGCCGATACCAGAAACCGCCTGGTTGTCAGTAATCTGGATATTGAGACCAGCGCCAACCGCACCCCCGTCTGCACTGGTCGAGCCAAACAAGGCATCAAAGTTGCCGGAAATTGCTAACTGCTCAAGCTGATTATCCGCCACTAGCTGTAGCGGTGATGACCACTCCCAGCCCAGCGTGCGCAGCGCTTCACGCCGGGTCTCCAGTGCTGTAGTGCTGTCCAGTTCGGGCAGTATTGCCGCGAGCAGGCTGGACCAGGGCGCACCATCATTCGAGGTTGCGGTCAGGCTAACGTTATCACCGGCCCAAGCCAGGGTATCAATACGGTTTTGCAGAATCGACAAGGAGCCAGCCATGCCAAGCTTGTCAGCTTCACCCGTCGAATTCGCGTACTGGGTGGCAATTTTGCCGACGACCGCTTGAGGGCCTTCACTCAGCAGCTTGAGGTTGGCGTAGACCTGTTTCAGTGAACTCCAGCGGTCCAGCCCAAGCAGCCCGATAGGTTGCTCGAAACGAGCGCCCACACCAATGCGGCCGGCATTGACCTGGGTACCATCGCCAATGATGGCATGGGTTTGCTGATCCAGCTCGGTATAGACTGCAGCAACGCTAAGTGACACCTCTGCGCCATCGGTCGTTCCATCCTCACGCTTGGCCGAGGCATTCACGGTGCTTTCGGCGGCGTTGTGCAGATTCTTTTGCTGCTGCCATGCATTCACTACCAGGTCGCCACTAATGTCGATCATGGGCGCGGCAGTGCCACCACCCAGTACCGATCTAACACTGTGATCAGACAAGGTCACGTCCACCGCCGATGCCAGACGAAACTTGCTTTCAGTCGCGGGTGTAGAACTATCGGTATCGTCCTTGGCTTTGGGTGTAATACCAAAAAAGTCCTTGAGACTATCGCCCAAGTAATCGGTGACGGGTTTGGCGACCTGCTCATTGGCCTTCTTTTTGAGCTTGTCGAGATACCCGGGGTCGGACGCACCAGCAGAGACAGAAACGGACGTGATCTGTTTGTAGACTACGTTGGCCGCGTTAACATTCAGATTACGAGCACCGGATAAATCCGCACTGAATTCGGCGTAGGTATCACTATTGAACAGTGATACCCCGACTGCCGGCCCGCCGGTGGCACCCTCTCCGCTGGCCTTGAAGCTGACGCTGTTTTCCAGTTCCTGCTCGGTCAGGGCAAGTACGCTGACATCGCGGCCTACGGTCAAATTGACGCCATCGGCAACTACGGCGCGGGTAGTGATATCGCTCATCGCCATGCCGAAGCCAAGCCCCATGGTCTTCAGCGCATTGCCTTCGCCGTCCACACTGTTTTCCGCGGCAGCAGTAACTGAAAGACTATTGTCACTGTGCGCGACTACCGTTAGATCCTGGCCGACGTTGAGCGTGGCACCCTCGTTTATCGCCACTTCGGTCAGCCCGGAAATCTGACCGTACGCGGCATCAAAACCAAACGGAATTTTCTTGCCGAGAACCGGAATACTCCAGGTGGAGCTGGAAACATTGCGCGAAGTGGACGCCCACGCGGTCAAATCTTCAGACGTGTTGAGGTTGGCAGTGGCACCAATATCAACAACCGCATCAGCCTTGGCGATGTAGGCCGAGAGGTTCGGCACAAGCAGGGTCAGTTCGCTGAAGTTGGTGGGTGTTTCGAGGAATGCATTGGTATCTGTGGTACCAGCATACGCCTTGATCGGATCAGCCAACGTATCGAGCACGTTGGCCCAGGTTTCCGCTTCGGTCCAGCCATTATCGGATGCAAGCTGGGAGATGTCGTTCTTGAGGTCGTACTTGCTGAGCAGCATACCGAGAATATCTCGGGCGACCCCGGCACGTGCATCAGCTGTGATGGTAACGTTGCGGCCGGTGATACTACCGTCCACGTCAATCCGGGCGCCGGCTTCAGCGTACCCTGCCATCTGCCGATTAAGGCCATAGGCATCCAGAGTGACATCTCCGGCATTGGTACCGGTGGCATGGCCAGCATCCAGCTCTGCATTTTCGCCAATGATGATCTCAGCCTTGCCGAGATTGGCCGACAACCATGGATTGGCCTGACGCTCAATGCCATTCTTCAGCTCATCAAGGGTCTGCGCCTCGGCATCCTCGTCGCAGAAGGTACAACTGATATCGCTTAGTGCGTTAAGGGCAATATCGCCCGAACTACCTGCGCCGGTGGCGCGGGTGACGATACGAGCGTTGTCGGTGAGAGTAATTGAGGGCGCTTCAACGATGACATCACCGCCATCTTTGCTGTTCTGACCAGTGGTGCTGATTAGCGCATTGCCGTTGAGCTCCAGTGACTTGCGCGCGGCAACCTGCACCTGAGCACCAGAGTCATCAGCCATCAAGGCAGCCAGCTCACCAGAAATCTCAACATTATCGGTGGCGGTAATAACGATACCGCCATCAGCACGGGCAATACCGTCGCCAATAGTCAGGCCGTCCGTATTCACCGTACTGTTGAAGACAGTGCGGGCGACATCTGTGCCAGACTCCAGTCCGGCGGTTGCCTCGATCAGAACGGATGCGCCGTGCAGCTTGATCGAACCATTGGTGTTGACCATACCACTGATGACAATGGCGTTGCTGCCGTCACTTGCCAGCTCGGCGCTGGGTAGCTCACCAGCCGCCAGCTTGGCCACATAGTCGTCAGCCTGATCACCGGTCATTGCGCCATCGACTACGGCAACACGGTGAAGCTCGTCCATGGTCGCGGTATTGGGGGTAGTAACCGTTAGACTGCCTACATTCACAACGCCGGAGGCGCCGACTACAAAGCCGTGTGGGTCAGCAAAAATGATATTGCCACCAATCTTGCCGCCTTTCAGGCCATTCAGCGTGCCGTTAACCACTGCACGCGAATCATGCACGAGGTTAACCAGATTATTGGCGCCACCCGGTACGTGCAGATTAACCGTGTTACCCGTATCAACAGTGAAGTTACCGAAGGAGTTGAAGCCGGTCTGGCCACGCACCGTTGCGGTGGTGATATCAGTGTTGGCGCCGCTGACGGAGATAACGGTATTGGTCTGCCCGCCACTGCCAGTGTGCAGCGTAATATCATTGGCCAGACTCCATCCCGGCAGCAGCCCAGACGCCAACATGAGCGCCGTAAGCGGGTGCTTGGGTGAAGGGTTTCTATTGAACAACCCATTATTTTTTTTCGTTCTTATCCCTGAAGCACGCATGTCAACCTCACTGTTGAACATCAACTAATGGAGCGACAATAGCAAAGCACCCTGCTCACCTCAAACAATTGCACCAAAAAAGATCAAAAAAATGGCGATTAAAAAAAAGGCAAAAAAAAGCGCCACTAATATGGCGCATTTTTTAAATTCTACTAGTCCTTCAACTTCATTTGCGCGGCACCTTGGTGCGGCGAGGCTGACGGGCCTGGTGCATCGACGGCTTACGCGCCAAACGCTGCTGCTTCTCCTTTTCACTGGTTTTCAACACCGGCAGCTTGATCGGATCCAGTCCCACTTCAAGGCTCAGGGCATCCAGTTCGTTTTGCTTCAATTCGCGCCAGCGACCAACCGGCAGTTCCGGCCCGAGAAACACCGGCCCGAAGCGCACACGCTTCAAACGGTTGACGCGCAGACCCTGGGATTCCCACAGGCGGCGCACTTCGCGGTTGCGGCCTTCCAGCAGGCAAACGTGGAACCAGCGGTTGATACCTTCACCGCCGGAAGCCACCACATCAGTAAACTTGGCAGGACCATCCTCAAGCATGACGCCTTCTTTCAGGCGCTCAATCATCTCGTCTTCCACCTCACCCATCACCCGCACCGCGTATTCACGGTCCATTTGATAGGACGGGTGCATAAGGCGGTTAGCCAACTCGCCGTCTGTCGTAAACAGCAGCAGACCCGTGGTATTGATGTCGAGACGACCGACGTTGATCCAGCGGCCCTGTTTCAGACGCGGCAGTCGGTCAAAAACCGTGGGGCGACCT
Source organism: Pseudomonas sp. 5Ae-yellow (assembly GCF_014077575.1). Lineage (NCBI taxonomy): Bacteria > Pseudomonadati > Pseudomonadota > Gammaproteobacteria > Pseudomonadales > Pseudomonadaceae > Pseudomonas > Pseudomonas sp. 5Ae-yellow. The sequence goes on from NZ_JACGWE010000004.1 coordinate 39,130, forward strand.
TCAGGGTCGTCGCGGGTACAAACCTCACCTTCGGGCTTGTTGTAGAGCATGACGCGGCGCACGATTTCGGTGTTCAAGTCACGCTTGAGCGGACGTCCATCGACGCTGATCTGATCGAGACTATCGACGCGACAGCCCAACTCGGCAACATGACCGTTAACGGTGACGCGGCCAGCGGAAATCCAGCCTTCAACTTCGCGACGCGAACCCAGGCCGACGCGTGCGAGTACTTTCTGCAGCTTTTCGCCAGGAACTGGGATAGAGGGGGATTCGGTTTCGGTTACATCAGTCATGCGGGCACCTCCCGGTGTAGGAATTAATCAAGGTTGCGAAGAATAGCACCAGTGCGCCGCGCCAGCCAGCTCACTCGTCCGAAGTATCCGCATCATCTGCCGGCGCGCCACTGGCGGAGCGTATCGGCATGTCCGCAACCGGCATGTCCGAGACCGGCATGTCCGAGACCGGCATGTCATCAAAGTCACTTTTGAGGTTGGCTTCCATTGCGTTCAACTCATCGAGCAGATGATGAAAGCCACTTTCACCTTGCCCCGGTTCCAGTGGCTTCAAGGGTTCAACCGGCATCCAGGGCGTATCCACATCGGCGGCGGCATCAACGCCTTCATCCTGCAAGGGCAGTCCCGCGGCCAGTTCATCCAGATCACGCACAGCGGCCAGGGGCGGCAGTTCATTCAGGCTGCGCAAGTTGAAGTAGTCGAGAAACTGACGCGTGGTAGCGTACATGGCCGGACGGCCCGGCACGTCGCGGTGCCCCACGATGCGCACCCACTCGCGCTCAAGCAGGGTTTTTACAATCTGACTGCTAACCGCCACGCCGCGAATATCTTCAATCTCGCCCCGCGTAATCGGCTGTCGATAGGCAACCAAGGCAAGCGTTTCCAGCAAGGCACGGGAGTAGCGCTGTGGCCGCTCTTCCCAGAGGCGACTTACCCAGGGGGTGTACGCTTCGCGCACTTGCAACCGCCAGCCACTGGCCACCTCACGTAATTCAATCGCACGTGAGCTGTAGTGCTTGGTCAATTTGCCCAGTGCTTTGCGCAGGTCCTCGTTGCCGGGCTGCAGGCCCTCATCGAATAACTCGCGCATTTTATCCAGCGATAAGGGGCGACCAGCAGCCAATAATGCGGCTTCAAGAATATGCTCAATCGGTGGCTGACTCATCTTCACCTCTCGCCTTGATATGAATAGGTGCATAAGCCTCGCTCTGCACCAGGTCAACCAGCTGTTCTTTTACCAGCTCAAGCACCGCCATAAAGGTAACCACCACACCCAGCTTGCCTTCACTGCTGTTGAACAGGCTGACAAAGGGCACAAAGTTGCCCCCCTTGAGCTTATCCAGTACCTGCGCCATCCGCTCGCGGGTAGACAGTGCCTCACGGCTGATCTGGTGACTCTCAAACATATCCGCACGGCGCAAAACCTCCGACAGCGCCAGCAGCATCTCCTGCATATCCACGTCGGGGTGTGGACGACGCGAGGAGTACTCAGGCACTTCGGCTTGGGCCAGCTGAAAATCGCGACCCAAGCGGGAAAGGCTATCGATATCTTCTGCGGCTTTCTTGAAACGCTCATATTCCTGCAGACGACGAATCAGCTCTGCACGCGGGTCGTGCTCTTCGTCATCTTCGCGTTCGGGTCGCGGCAACAGCAAACGCGACTTGATCTCGGCCAGCATGGCAGCCATGACCAGGTATTCAGCAGCCAGCTCCAGGCGTACTTCCTGCATCAGCTCGACATAACCCATGTACTGACGGGTTATTTCCGCGACCGGAATATCCAGAATATCAATGTTCTGTTTGCGAATCAGATAGAGCAAGAGGTCGAGCGGCCCTTCGAAGGCTTCGAGAAATACTTCCAGCGCCTCGGGCGGGATATAGAGGTCCTGCGGCATCTCCGTGTAGGCCTGCCCGTAAACCAGGGCGAACGGAAGTTCCTGCTGGCCGCCACCGCCCAGCGCAAGAGGCTTGGCGGGGCGGATGGCGGAATCAGCAGAGGAGCTGACAGCTGCATCCTGCGGCTGATCAGCCATGCATCACTGCCGGTAGTGCAGGCCCATGGCCTGGCGCACTTCGATAAGAGTATCGCGCGCCGCTTCTCGCGCCCGCTCGGTACCTTCATTGAGAATCAAACGAACCGCATCGGGGTTGTCTTCATAGTCACGCGCACGCTGCTGCATTGGCGCCAATTCACTACTGATGGCGTCAATCACTGGCTTTTTGCAATCGATACAGCCAATACCGGCACTACGGCAGCCTTCCTGGACCCAATCATGGGTAGCCTGATCGGTGTATACCTGGTGCAGCTGATATACCGGGCACTTGGCTGGGTCACCCGGATCGGTGCGGCGCACTCGAGCGGGGTCAGTAGGCATGCGGCGGACTTTTTCCGACACCTCATCCGTTGTGTCACGCAGCGTTATGGTATTGCCATACGACTTGGACATTTTCTGGCCATCCAGGCCAGGCATCTTGGAGTCAGGCGTCAGCAGCGCCTGCGGCTCAGGCAGGATCACCTTGCCGCCGCCCTCAAGGAAGCCGAACAGACGCTCTTTATCGCCCAGGGTGATGTTCTGCTGCTCTTTCAGCAGTGCGCGGGCCGTTTCCAGCGCATCAGCATCGCCCTGTTCCTGATAAGCCTTGCGCAGGTTGTTATACAACTTGGCCGCTTTCTTACCCATTTTGTGCACGGCGGCTTCGGCCTTTTCTTCAAAGCCGACTTCCTTGCCGTACAAATGGTTGAAGCGACGAGCCACTTCGCGTGTTATCTCGACGTGCGCGACCTGATCGGCACCCACTGGTACCTGGCCTGCGCGATAAATCAGAATGTCTGCGCTCTGCAGCAAGGGGTACCCGAGGAAGCCATAGGTCGCCAGGTCCTTATCCTTGAGTTTTTCCTGCTGATCTTTGTAGGTTGGCACGCGCTCCAGCCAGCTGACCGGCGTCATCATCGACAGCAACAGGTGCAATTCGGCATGCTCGGGCACTTGCGACTGAATAAAGAGCGTGGATGAGTTACCGCTGACACCTGCCGCCAGCCAGTCAATCAGCATGTCCCATACGCTTTGCTCGATGCCCTGAGGATTCTCGTAATGGGTAGTCAGTGCGTGCCAGTCGGCGGCAAAGAAAAAGCACTCAAACTCGTGCTGCAACTTGACCCAATTTTTTAGCACGCCGTGATAGTGGCCCAGATGCAAACGCCCGGTAGGGCGCATGCCTGACAAAACACGGCGCTGCGAATCAACAGAACTCAAGGGTAACTCCTGAAAGTATTGTGGCTATGATTAGGGGGCGATTATACCGATATTGCCGGCTACGTCAGCGTTCCTGCTCAGTCTTCATGCTGAACACTGCGACTGATACCAAAAGGTTCCGGGTCACCGAGGCCTTCGCGCATCAATTCTACCTCGCCATTGAGCAAGCTAAGCACAGTGGTAGGCTCCACAGTGCAGGCGCCGCCATCAATGATCAAGTCCAGCTGCTTGCCCAACAAGTCGCGGATCCGCTCCGGGTCCGTGAGCGGTAGATTGTCATCGGGCAGCATCAAGGTGACGCTCATCATTGGCTCACCGAGCGCCGCCAGCAGGTCCAGCGTGATCTGATGATCCGGAATACGCAGACCGATAGTGCGGCGCTTGGGGTGCAGCAGCAAGCGTGGTACTTCGGTCGTGGCGTTGAGGATAAAGGTGTAAGGCCCAGGGGTAGTCGCCTTGAGCAACCGAAAGATGGTGTTATCCACCTTGGCATACACTCCTAACTCGGACAGATCGCGACACACCAGGGTGAAGTTGTGCTTGTCATCCAGCTGGCGCAAGCGGCGAATGCGCTCCAGCCCCTCTTTATTACCCAAACGGCACCCCAGCGCATAGGCCGAGTCCGTGGGGTAAGCGACTACCCCGCCCTGCAGAATAATATCTGCAGCCTGGCGAATAAGCCGCGCCTGGGGGTTGGCTGGATGAACGTGAAAAAACTGACTCATAATCTAAGGGTACTCTGCGTTGGGTTACGAGGTTTGACTTGCCACTACTCAAGTTTAGCTCGCAAACAGCCTATCATCCCAGACGGGCTCACAATCTGGCGGCAAAGCGGTCATTTTGCCAAGCCCGGTCCAGGGTGAATCCGGCGTATGAAAATCACTGCCGCAACTGGCAAGAAAACCAAATTCAACACACAGCTTGCCCAGATAGGCAACTTGCTCGACCGGCTGCTTGCCGTTAGCCACTTCGATACCTCGACCGCCGGCGGCGGCAAACTCGCGCAACAAGGCGCGTAATTTGCTGCGCGTCAAACCGTAGAGCCAAGGATGAGCGACTACCGCTATTCCGCCAGAGCTGCGAATTTGCTGTACTACTTCAGGCAGGGTCGGCCAGTGCTGCTTGATATCCCCCAACTTGCCTGATCCCAGCCATTTACGAAAAGCCTCGCCGCGATCACTGACATGTCCGGCGGTCACCATCCAGTCGGCGAAATGCGGCCGACCCGGTGGCTGATCTGCCTGCCCACCCGCGGCCAACTGCGCCGCTACAGCACCCTCGTAGGCGCCCGGCATACGCTTGGCAGCCAAGCGTTTGTCAATCTGCTCAGCACGCCGCCAGCGACCATCACGCACCTCAGCCAAGGACTGCATCATCACAGGATGGAGCGGGTCGAAAGCGTACCCGAGAATATGCAGCGTGTGGCCATACCATTGCGCCGACATTTCTACGCCACTGACCCAGCGCATACCCAGCTCACCAGCCGTCTTGGCAGCGCTTTCCAGACCATCGACGCAGTCGTGATCAGTCAGTGCTATAAGCTCCACGCCCGCTTCACTGGCACGACGCATCAATTCGGCAGGGTCCAGAGCACCATCGGAGGCGGTGCTATGCATATGCAAATCAGCTAACAAATGACTCTCCTTCGGGTCCAGCGCTTGACGGGACAGCGCGCTTTTCGCCTATTATGCGGCCTAAGCTGGTTCAATACCTAAGCAACATGAACGATATCAGGTGCCCAACCGCGCTCGACGCAAGCAAGCCGGCACCCTACACACAACCACCGTTTCAAGGAAGTGCAATGTTCTACGCCATCATGGCTACCGATAAAGTAGACAGCCTGAGCGCCCGCTTGGCCGCCCGTCCCGATCATCTCGCGCGCCTGCAGACACTGCAGAACGAAGGCCGCCTGCTGCTCGCCGGCCCACACCCGGCGGTTGATGCAGCCGACCCTGGCAGTGCTGGCTTCAGCGGCAGCCTGGTGGTAGCGGAATTCGCCTCACTTGAGCAAGCGCAAGCCTGGGCTGATGCTGATCCGTATGTCGCGGCTGGTGTTTATCAACAGGTCACGGTAAAACCTTTCAAGCGTGTCTTTCCAGCTTAATCCAAGGATATTGCTCATGTTCAAACGTTTCTCTGCTCCGGCCTTGCTGCTCAGTACGCTGATGTTTGCAGCTGCTGCGACCGCTCAGGAAGCAGAACTGGCTACAGAGACCACGGTAACCAATGAGTCTGCCAATCAAGAGCAGGATCTGGGTACTTTGCAGGCAGAACTGGCCAAAGTGGAGTCCGAGCGCCAACGGCTTGCGGATCAATTGGCCAACAACTCACCCGGCGAGTCTTTCCAGCAACTGCAGCAAGAGAACCAGGAGCTGCGCAACAATAATCAAGCCGCGCGCCTGAGTGCACAGACCGCTCTGGTTCAGCAGCGCCAGCGCTGGTTTCTGGTCGGCGGCCTTACCGTTGCGGCCAGCCTGTTTCTCGGTTTCATGCTGGCAAAAATCGGGCGGCGCAAACGCAACGAATGGCTGAACTGACGCCACACCCGGTACTGATCATCGACGATGACCAGGAACTCTGTGAGCTGCTGAAAGACTGGCTGGCGGTCGAAGGCTTTGAGCTGAGCGCTGCCCACGACGGCCCCAGTGGCCTAGAGGCGGCGAATCAGGGTAATTTTGCTGCCATCATTCTGGACGTGATGCTACCGGGCATGAATGGTCTCGATATTCTTCGGCATCTGCGCCAAAGCTGCAAAACGCCAGTACTCATGCTGAGCGCCCGCGGCGAGCCGGTCGACCGGATTTTGGGGCTCGAGCTGGGGGCAGACGACTATCTGGCCAAGCCCTGCGATCCGCGCGAACTGGTCGCCCGCCTGCGAGCACTACTGCGTCGCAGCCAACCCGGCAGCAATAACCAGCTACAAGCGGGCAATCTCAAGCTCGACTACGACAGCCTGCTCGCCTGGCTAGACGACCAGCCACTGCAATTGACCCAAAGCGAGGCACTGATCCTGCGCACCCTGATGGAAAAACCCGGGCAGTTGGTCGACCGCCAGACGCTATCACTCAGCGCCTTGGGGAAAAATCTGGGTAGCTATGATCGCAGCCTGGACATGCATATCAGCAACCTGCGCCGCAAACTCGGCGCGCACCCAGAGGGTCATCCACGCATCCAGTCCATTCGTAGCCGCGGCTACCTGTTCAGCGCCTGACCCTGTCTGGTAACGCCATCTTTACCAAATCTTTACCAAGTCCCGGCTACAGCTGACATACCGATCTTTACACTCTGTAGCCAATGACCGGGATAACCCGGCCAGGTCGACTCGGAGAAATACCATGAAAAAACGCCTACTTACCGCCACGCTTATCGTTGCCACCTTTATGTCTGGCGCAGCACTGGCAGGCGCTGCCAACAATGATCGGCATGAGCGTGGCATGCAGCGCATGACTGAAGCATTATCACTGACCAGCGAACAACAAGAGCAAATCCGCCAGATTCGAGCAGAAGAAGGCACCAAGATGCGAGCGCTGCGCGAAGAAGCCAAATCACGGATGGATGCTGTGCTGACAGCAGAGCAGCGAGACAAGGCAGAAGCAATGCGGACAGAGCGTCGCGAGCGCATGGCAGAACGTCGTGAGCACCGCGACGACCGCCCATGCGCCAAGCCATAACCGACCACCAGCGGAGTTCATGAATGCGCCTGTTCTGGAAAGTCTTTGCCGTACTCTGGCTCGCCACATTGCTGGTCGGTGGCTCAGGCTTTCTGGTCAGTCGCGCACTGCAGCAGGACTGGCTGCTGCTGCAATTAAACCCACCTCTGCGTGACTTTGCCGCGCAACTGACCAGCCGCTATGAACAACAAGGCGCCGCTGCAGCACAAGCCTGGCTTGAGCTACAGCGGCGACAACATCAAATAAGTGCGCGCCTGTTCGATAGCAATGGCCAAAGCCTGCTACCCGGCACGCTGCGACGCGGCCCACGAATTGACCCGAACGATGAAGCCCGCCCACGGCCCTCAATGCCACCGCCGCCACGATCGCGCGGCAGAATGCTGCAACTTAGCTGGCAAACAGAGCACGATGACTACCTGCTGGCAGTCCATATCGCCGAACCGGGCCTCTGGAACAGCGAGCGAGCCCCCATTCGGTTGCTACTCAATATTGCCATGGGCATGGGCCTACTGGCGCTACTCAGTCTGTTGCTTAGCCGCTACCTGACAGCTCCGCTGCGCGAACTTGGCTTGGCAGCTCAGTCGTTGGGTAGTGGCCAATTCCAAGCCAAAACCCTCGACCGCGTCAACCAACGTAAAGATGAGATTGGCGATTTATCGCGGCAATTCGGACATATGGCAGGACAAGTACAGACGTTATTGGAAAGCCAACAGCAGTTAATGCGCGACATCTCCCATGAACTGCGCTCTCCGCTTGCTCGACTGCGCGTTGGTGTGGCGCTGGGTAGCCAGCGCCAGATAAATGCTGACGCCGCGCTATGGCAGCGCCTGGATCTTGAATGCGACCGCCTGGACCGTCTGATCGACGCGATACTCAGCCTAAGTCGACTCGATAGCCCGACAGAACCGGCCCAATCATTCGCGCTGGATCCGCTGCTTGCGCAGGTGGTTGAAGATGCCCAGTTCGCCAGCCCTGACCTACAGATTACTCTTGAAGGTAAAAGTGATCTGCGCCTGAGCGGCTGGCCCGATCAGTTGGCCAGCGCCTTCGATAATCTGCTACGCAATGCCCAGCGCTTTAGCCCGCAGGACGGCAGTATCCGCATCCAGGTAAAAAAACAGGGGGCACATTGGCAAATCAGCGTGGAAGATCAAGGGCCAGGCGTACCGGAGCCTTGGCTGAACAGGCTCACTGAAGCCTTCGTGCGCTTGCCGGGACAAGCACCAGACACCGGATACGGGCTCGGGCTGACCATTGCCGCGCGCGCTATTGCACGCCACAACGGCAAACTGACCTTTACCAGTGCCGACGGCAACGGACTTAAAGCAGTGGTTGAGTTACCACAACACTAGGTGCTGTGGGGCCAACGCTGGAAGAAGTCATCACTATTGAGCTGCGGCACCTGCTTGCGCTCACCAGCCGGGTGACCAACGTACAAAAAAGCAATGATCTGCTCATTTTCGGCCAGCCCCAAGCCCTGCTTCACCAGTGGGTGATAAGCCAGCGCGCCGGTACGCCAAACGGCGCCCAGCCCCATCGCATGCGCCGCAATCAGCATATTGCTGACAGCCGCGCCGCAGGCGAGATCCTGCTCAATGAAGGGCACCTTAGGGTGTTCGTGATGACAGCTAATGGCAACGATCATCAGCGGCGCCCGCAGCGGTAACCCCTGTGTGCGAGCCAAGGTGTCGGCCGACAGATCCGGGGTATCCGCCAGCGCCGCCTTACCAAACAGCTCACCCAGCGCCTCCAGCCCCTCATCCTGCATGACCAGAAAGCGCCAGGGCCGCAGATAGGCATGGTCCGGCGCACGCAATGCCGCATCGAACATTGCCTGCTGCTGCTCGGGATCAGGTGCGGGCCCTATCAGGCGGGGTACTGAAACACGCTGATGCAGAGCGCTAAGAGCATCTACTGACATTCATCCTCCGATTGACTCTGCCGCTCGTTCAGCAACACCTGTTCGCGATACTGACCTGGTGGTAACCCAAACCAACGTTTGAACGCGCGGAAAAAATTGCTTGGATCAGCAAAACCCAGCAGACAAGCAATTTCAAACAATGTGAGTTTGGGTTGACCGAGATACTGCAGCGCCAGTTCCCGCCGGGTTTTTTCCAGCAGCTGTTGAAAGCTGATTCCTTCCTCCTGCAGCCGTCGCTGCAAGGTACGGGTACTCATCTTCATCGCCGTCGCCACCGCCTGACGCTTTGGCTCACCCTGCGGCAGCAAACGGCAGAGAACCTGCCGCGCCTGATGGGTTATCGGGTCCGTTTCAAAACGCGCCAGATAATCACCCGCAAAGCGATCATGCAACTGCGCCAGCATAGGGTTGGCTGAGGCTAGCGGCGCCTCCATCAAGTCACGCGCCAGCTCCAGACTATGCGCGCTGGCGCCAAATTCAAGCGGGCAATCAAACAGCTCTGTGTAGGGCTTCAGGTTAGCGGGCTCAGGCATATCGAAGGTCGCCCGTAACGGGCGAATGTGCTGCGCCGTCATCCAACGGCAAAAAGCCAAGGCATAAGCCATGGCCGCGTCCCGACTCTGCGCGCATGCCGGTACACGATCGCCGTGGATGCCAAAGCTGATGCGATAAAAACCGGGTTCGACCGAAAGTACGAGATCCGCCGACTCTCCCAGAATGCGCTGATAACGAACGACACGGCCAAAGCCTTCCAGCAAGGTACTACTCGACATCATGGCATAGCCAACCACGCTGAAATGGCCAGGGCGCATAGTCTGCGCCATATTCAAGCCAATCGCCGGATTACCTGAGATTTCCACTGCACGCTGCCATAACCGCGTCATACTGTCTTGCGGAATACGCCCATCGGGATCGCTGAGCACTGCCGCCTCTATGCCTAAATCAGCAAACAGGTCAGCCGCGTTCAGGCCACTGTTCTCCAGCGCTTGAACAATAGCCCTGGCCCAGCCAGCAGATGTCGTGCGTTCAGCGTGCCCCATGATTTCTCGCAACAAGGATGATCAATTTGACGGTGAAACCGATGTTAATTGGCGCCAGATCATAGAACAAAGTTACCACCAAGATAAATTGCCAAACGCAGATAGCGTTCTGGCGCACAAGGCCATGGCTATAGCGACAGCCTACACTATAGTGGCAATTCAACGCCTCACTATTGCAATCCTCAGGAACAACCTGCAGCGAATAAATCCAGCCGATCCGGAGTTACTATGTCCCAACATAAAAACCACAGCACGGAAGAGAGATTGAGCAGCTTCGCTGAGTTCTACCCTTACTATCTGAGCGAACATCAGAATGACATCTGCCGCCGCCTGCATTATGCCGGTAGCGCTCTGGTACTACTTATTCTGGCCTGCGTAGTGGTATCTCAGGCTTGGTGGCTGCTGCTGGCCATCCCGGTTGCGGGCTACGGCTTTGCGTGGGTCGGTCACTTCTTTTTTGCACACAACAGGCCCGCCACCTTTACCTATCCACTCTATAGCTTGCTTGGCGACTGGGTCATGTTACGTGATGCACTGACCGGACGAATTCGCTTTTAACCTTGCATACACTTCGAATGTCAGCAGCGCGACAGTCAGCCCCGCCTTGTGGAACTATGATGCCAACAAAGCCTGATCCAAAACCACAATAAGAGGAGCTCAACCATGGGTGAGCAACGTGCAACCTTTAGCGCGATGCAGGAAGGTACCGCCGAAGACTGGGGCATCATTTCAGATCATTACCGCCCTTTCGCCAAGCAGTTGCCTGACCGCATCATTGCCCATCTCATGCTGCTCGACGGCGACTTTGGCGGCTTCCCGATTGACCGTCTGCAGCATTCATTACAAACGGCCACACGCGCACACCGCGATGGCCGTGACGAGGAATACGTCGTCTGCGCGCTATTACACGACATCGGCGACACCCTCGGCAGCTACAACCACCCCGATATCGCTGCGGCCATCCTGAAGCCCTTTGTCAGCGAAGAAAACCTGTGGATGGTCGAGAAACACGGTATTTTTCAGGGCTATTATTTCTTTCACCACCTGGGCATGGATCGTCACCTGCGCGACCAGTTCAAGGATCACCCGTTGTATCAATACACGGCCGAATTCTGCGCCAAATATGACGCAACCGCGTTTGACGCCGACTACGAAAGTGAGCCGCTGGCGTTTTTCGAGCCGATGCTACGCAATGTATTCGCCAAGCCAAAACGCTCAATTTACAAATCCATGGACTGACTCCGGCAACGGATCAACCCCATGGTGTAAAACGCACCAAAGTAGCGCGCCAGACAGGAAAGTACGGCATTTAACTGGCTGGCGCCGCGCCTGACGAATGGTCAATAGACCCCAGATCGCACGATTGCGGGGCAACCTTGGTGTTCCCCCCGGATACCCAGTCATATTATGATCAGCCAGCGAGATGGTTCGACTGGCATTTCCCAGCCCGGATATCTCACCAGGCCCTGGAAACCGACTGATCATGACTGCAAAAAGCCGTATAACTCCTGTTAGACCGCCACTGGAAGGCTACTACTCCAGGGTCATAGCCTATTTGTCCGTCGCGGTGACCTTTGCTGCCGTGCTGGTCGAGAACGGCCATACCAATACTGTTCTAGCTGCGATCCTCTATGCTCTTGCCTACCCGCAGTTGGCCCAATATCTACCCAAATGGCTGATGCACAATAACCAGGTACCACGGCGCCTGATTCTGCTCGCGCTGGACGCACTGCATACCGGTATGTTCGTGGCACTAGTGGGCTTTAACTTTGTGCCCAGCCTGATGTTCACACTACTACTTGGCTTCTCTTGCCTGATCGCTGGCGGTACGACCTATCTCATTGCCAGTTGGCTGCTCACCATTGCTGGCATGCTGCTTTGCGCAGCCGCGTTCACTCCCGAGCTTAACGTGCACAGCTCCGTGCTCGTCTCGGTAACCAGTATTCTCAGCACCAGCCTCTGTATCCTGACGACTGCGGCCTTCGTCCATCGCCAAGGCAGAAATCTGGAAGCGGCTCAGGCGGTAATCAGTGCCGAGCAGGAGAAAACCGCCAAGCTGGCCGCCAACCTGTCCAAGTATCTGTCGCCGCAAGTGTGGGAGTCGATTTTCTCCGGTAAACGCACGGTCAAACTGGAGACGCGCCGAAAAAAACTAACCGTCTTTTTCTCTGACATTCGTGGCTTTACCGAACTGGCAGAAGAGCTGGAAGCTGAAGCATTGACCGACCTGCTGAACAGCTACCTGACGGAGATGTCACGCATTGCGTTGCAGCATGGTGGCACCATCGACAAGTTTATTGGCGACTGCGTCATGGTGTTTTTTGGTGACCCGAAGAGCAGTGGCGTCAAGCAAGATGCAGAGGCCGCCGTCTCCATGGCCATTGCCATGCGCAAGCACATGAAGGTCTTGCGTCAACAGTGGCGTAGCAGCGGTATCACCAAGCCGCTGGAAATTCGCATGGGCTTGAGCACGGGTTATTGCACCGTCGGTAACTTTGGCGCCGCCACGCGCATGGATTACACCATCATCGGACGCGAGGTGAACCTGGCAAGCAGGCTCGAAAGCGCCGCCGACGCTGGTGAAATCCTGATTTCGCACGAAACCTATTCGCTGATCAAAGACATCATCATGTGCCGTGACAAAGGTCAGATCAGCGTCAAGGGCTTTTCGCGACCAGTACAGATCTATCAGGTCGTTGGTCTGCGGCGCGAGCTGGGTATTGCGCCGACCTTTGTTGAGCACGAGATGGCGGGCTTCTCCATGTATCTTGATACCAACAATATTCGCAACTACGACAAGGATCAGATCGTAACGGCCCTGGAGCAGGCGGCGCGCAAGCTTAAGGACAAAGTCATTGTCTAACCTGCCCGAAGGCAGTGCACCTGCCCCAGGGCACCGCTCAGGCCGCCGCTCTCGCCTTCAACGCATCGGCTTCATCCGCGCGCTCCAGTAGCACGGCATCGTCCCAGCGATACAGCTCAATGCGACCATCTTCGTGCTCTATCAACGCCGTGCAGGACTCCACCCAATCACCACAGTTGTGGTACTCGATGCCTTTCACATGGCGAATTTCGGCATGGTGAATGTGCCCGCAGACCACGCCGTCATAGCCTCTTTTGACGCACTCGTGGGCTATCCCATCCTCAAAGTCGCTGATGAAGTTGACGGCTTTCTTTACCCGCTGCTTAAGGTAGGCAGACAGCGACCAGTAGCCATAACCAAACCGGCTGCGCCAATGGTTATACCAGCGGTTGAGGACCAGACTGAACTCGTAGGCATGATCACCCAGGAAGGCTAACCAGCGATGGCAGCGGGTTATGACGTCAAACTGATCACCGTGTATGACCAGCAGCTGACGCCCATCGGCCGTCGTATGAATCGCCTCGTCGACCAGCTCGATATTGCCCAGCTGCAGGCTCGAATAGCGGCGCAAGAACTCGTCGTGGTTACCGGTAACGTAGGTCACCCGCGTACCGCGCTTGCTCATCGTGAGAACGCGCCGCATCACATTGGTGTGCGACTGGGGCCAGTAAATACCTTTGCGCAAGCGCCAACCGTCGATGATGTCGCCGACCAGATAAAGATGTTCGCAATCATAGGACTTGAGAAAGGTTGCGAGCTTTTCAGCCTGACACCCGCGCGTACCCAGGTGCAGATCCGAAATCCACAAGGTTTTCACTTTCTGCTTCTTTTCTGTCGGCAACGACACGCCACTGTTCATACGCCCATCTCCTTTGGAAGATGCTGTCAGGCTACGCAGTGGGCGTGACTGGTTTGTGACACTAATACGTCTCTGCGATGACAGTCCCCAACTTGCTTTGAGCGCCGCACAAAGGCTGGCCTTCGTATACAATGGCCGCTTTTAATAACGCTATCTGTCGTCTGGAAGCCAAGCATGCTGAAACGGGCTCTACTGCTACTGTTGCTCACCCTCTCGAGTTGGGCTTGCGCCGAACCCTTGCGTACGGGCTTGGTTCTATCTGGCGGCGGGGCACGTGGGCTCGCGCACATCGGCGTTCTCAAGCAGCTTGAGGCGATGAATATCCCGATTGACGCGATCGCCGGCACCAGCATGGGTGCGGTCATCGGCGGTCTCTACGCTGCGGGCTACAGTGCTGAAGAGCTGGAGAAGATAGCGCTTGACCTGGATTGGCAGAATACCCTCGCCGACGCGCCATTGCGCGAAGACATACCCTTCCGACGTAAGCAGGATGATCGCGACTTTCTGGTCAAACAGCGTCTGAGTTTCGATCACGGCAAGCTCAGCTTTCCTCTCGGCCTGCTGCAAGGACAAAACCTGGGCTTGCAACTGGAAAGCCTGTTGGTGCATACCAACGAAATTGACGATTTCAACCGACTACCTATCCCTTTCCGTGCGGTAGCAACGGATATCGCCAGCGGCGAAGCCGTTATTTTTGATCATGGGCACCTGCCCCTGGCCATTCGCGCCAGCCTGGCACTACCCGGCTTTTTCTCACCGGTAGAAGTCGATGGCCGCCTACTGGTCGATGGCGTGTTATCCAAGAACCTGCCCATTGATGTCGCCCGTGCCATGGGCGTTGACCGCGTTATCGTGGTTGATATCGGCACCCCATTGAAGTCCACGCAAGAGCTGAAAAGCGTATTGGACATCATGGATCAAACCACCACCTTGCTGACCCGCGCCAACTCCGAGAAACAATTGGCCACCCTGGGACCGCAGGATCTGTTGCTACAGCCACAACTGGGTGATATGGGCTTTAACAGCTTTGAACGCAGTGCCGAGGCGATAGAGGCTGGTGCCGCCAGCCTGCGCACCTCTCATCAGGCGCTGTCTTTCATCAACCCGGGAGAACCGGTTAGCGGCGGCAATCTTGCCAGTGCTCGCCCCCAGCGCCAGGCAATCATTGATGCTATAGAAGTCGACAACAGCGGCAAGGTTGCTGACGAAGTGGTACTCGCCATGATCCGGCAAGAAGTCGGCGAGCCGCTTAATCTCGCTCGCTTGCAGACCGACATGGGCACCGTTTACGGTACCGACTACTTCAGTCGCGTCACCTACGAGGTAGTGCACGAGGATGGTCACAATACGTTGCTTATCCACACGGCCGGACGCCGCACAGGCACGGACTACTTGCGCCTGGGTCTGAATCTGGTCGATGACTTTGAAGGTGGCAGCCAATACAACATCGGTGCCAGCTTCCGCGTTAACGGCCTCAACCCGCTGGGCGCGGAGTGGCTGACACGCCTGCAAGTAGGCGCGCACCAGATCCTCTACTCCGAGTTCTACCAGCCACTGGACTATGGCTCGCGTTACTTTATCGCGCCCTTCGTCGACGGTGAGTCGCGCAACGTTGAAGTGCTTCAGGACGATATACCGGTGGTGGACTATCGCCAGCGCCGCTACGGTACCGGCATCAACCTGGGTCGGCAGATAGCCAATACCGGTGAGGTGCGCTTTGGCCTGTCACGTTACTGGGGGCAATCCAAAGTCCGCGTCGGTGACCCGGAATCCCCCAGTATTAACTTTGAAGAGGCCTTTTACGGTATCGAGTTCAATCGCGACACCCTGGATAACGTGAACTTCCCTCACTCCGGCGACGAAGCCAACATCAGCTGGCGGCAATCAGAACCCGACCTAGGCGCCGATGAGCGCTATCAACAATTTGAGATCAAAGCCAACAAGGCGTTTGGCTTTGGTCTCAACAGTATGCAGCTGGGGGCCTTTATAGGTCGCACAGACAGTGACGTCAACGTGGCGCAAAGCAGCTTCATTCTGGGCGGCCCCGGCTTATTCTCAGGCTACCGGCAAGACGGACTAGCCGGGCAAAACTATCAACTAGGACGGATGGTGTACTACCGCCGGCTAAACCCCAGCTATTTCGATATTCTCAGCCTACCACTCTACGTCGGTACCAGTCTGGAATATGGCCGGGTCTACAACCGCGATGAAGAAGGCTTCGACACCGGTTACTTCGGTGCCGGCAGCCTGCTACTGGGAATGGATACACTGCTCGGACCACTATTTTTTGGTCTGGGCGCCAATGAAGAAGGCCAGGAAGCCTTTTACATGAAGCTCGGGCAAACCTTCTGATTTACTGGTTGCGCCCGAGCATTCTCAACCGCTGATCTCTGCCACCAGCGCGGCGCGTATGCAATGCAGCACCCCTTCGTCTATAGCTTCATCCAGTTCACGCGCCAGGGTACGCACGCCGGGCAAATCTTCACCGTCATGATTGAGAAAGGCATCCTGAATGCGCTCGAGCTGAGCCGGGCCGATATCAATAGCCTGCTCCAGCGTCAGATCACCCGTGGCAATCGCCTGTGCCAACTGGCTGTAAACCTGCCTCAATGGCTTGCCTACCTGCAGCGCGGCCTGCTCTGCACTCATACCCGAGAGTACCAGCGCGTTGATTTCATGGGCCTGAGCTTTGGCGTCCTGCTCAACCAGCTCGCTACCCGCCCCCGTTTGCTGCAACACCTGCAGGAAGTCCGCGCCATAACGCTCCAGCTTGTGCGAACCAATCCCGCTGACCAGCCCCATATCCTGCAACGTATCCGGACGTTGCCGTAGCATATCGACCAAGGTGCTGTCGGGAAAGATGACGTAAGGCGGTACGCCATGCGCATCGGCCAGCTGCTTGCGCTTGGCACGCAGCGCCTCCCACAGCTCGCGATCAGCGTCGGCAATGACTGCCTTGTTGCCGGGCTTGCCAAGCGGCGCACTAGTACGCGTCACATCCTTACGCAGTAACAGGGTCTCCTCGCCGCGTAACAAGGGGCGGCAACTATCGGCGAGCCGCAGACTACCAAAGCCGTCCAGATCGATTTCAACCAGCGCGCGGGCAATCAGCTGGCGGAACACCGAACGCCATTCTGTTTCAGCCAAGGACTTGCCAATACCGTACGTGGAAAGGTGTTGATGTCCGGAAGTGCGGATTTTTTCGTTATCGCGGCCAAGCAAGATATCGACCAGATGCCCAACCCCGTAGCGCTGGCCGCTGCGGTAGACAGTGGACAATGCCATGCGTGCCGGTTCGCTACCGTCCCAGGTAGCGACGGGCTCCTGACAGTTGTCACAATAACCGCAGGGTTTAGCCAGCTCTTCGCCAAAGTAGCCCAACAACGCCTGACGACGGCAACTGGTCATCTCACAGAGCGCCAGCATGGCGTCCAGCTTATGCCGTTCGATGCGCTTGTGGCGCTCATCACCCTCGGAGTTGGCCATAATCTGATTGAGCATCAGTACATCCTGCAGCCCATAGGCCATCCAGGCATCGGCCGGCAGGCCATCGCGACCACCACGCCCGGTTTCCTGATAATAGGCTTCAATACTTTTCGGCAAGTCCAGGTGGGCAACAAAGCGCACGTTGGATTTATCGATACCCATACCAAAAGCAATAGTTGCCACCATGATCAGGCCTTCCTCATTGAGGAACCGCTTCTGGTGCGTAGCCCTCAGGTCTGGCGGCAAACCAGCATGATACGGGAGCGCCGGCCAGCCTTGATCACTCAACCAGGCGGCCGTATCTTCAACTTTCTTACGCGACAGGCAATAGACGATGCCCGCATTGCCGCGATGACCACGCAAAAACTGTTGCAACTGCTGACGCGGCTTATCCTTGGGGACAATACGGTAAAAAATATTGGGTCGGTCGAAGCCCGACATGAAGTGCGCGGCGTCTTCCAGCTTGAGACGCTGCACAATTTCGGCCTGGGTGCGCTCATCTGCTGTTGCGGTCAGCGCCATGCGCGGCACACCGGGAAACAGCTCGCTCAATTGCCCCAGTTGCAGGTATTCCGGGCGGAAGTCATGCCCCCACTGCGACACACAGTGGGCTTCATCTATGGCAAACAACGCAATATTCAGCGACTGCAAAAAGTTCAGGGTACGCGGCTTGAGCAGGCGCTCCGGCGCCATATAAAGAAAATCAAGTTCCCCTGCGCGCATCTGGCGTGCAATCTCGCGCTGCTGATCATCGCTCAACGTGGAGTTTAAGGCAGCTGCGCGCAGACCTAGCTCGGTCAGGGTGGCAACCTGATCTTCCATTAAGGCAATCAGCGGCGAGACCACAACCGTCAGGCCATCACGCAGCAATGCTGGCAGCTGATAGCACAGAGATTTGCCGCCACCCGTCGGCATCAGCACCAAAGCGTCACCACCGGTGGCCACCTGGTCGATGATATCAGCCTGTTGACCACGGAATTCGCCATAGCCAAAAACGTCGCGAAGTTGTTGCAGGGCTTGCTCGCGCATGAAACTCCTATGCAGTTCAGGACCAACTCTTTGGGTCGTCGAGTATAACGTCTTTGGCAATTGTCCGGGGGCATGCGTAAAATGCCGGAATAATCATAGAGAGGTGTCCCATGTCATTTAATGATCAACTCCAGCGACTACAGCAATTCCTGGACGCCGATGACCTGCACGATGAAGCGCTGGACTATATGGCCGCCTGCGGCTACCTGACAGCCCTGTCGGTTAGCCCCGAAGACGTGGCTGAAGACGAGTGGCTGGCTGAGCTGTTTGCCGAAACCCCAAACTATGCTGACGATCAGCAGAAGACCGATATCGTCAGTACCCTGCGCGAGCTGAAAATCCGCCTGGCGCGTGAACTGGCCAGCGATGAGGATATGGAGCTGCCCTGCGAACTGAGCCTCGGTGATGAGCCGGACTACTCTGACTTGCGCAGCTGGTGTATCGGTTTCATGGAAGGCGTGTTTTTGCGCGAGGAAGCCTGGTTCAACAATGACGAAGAACTGGTAAGCGAACTACTGCTGCCCGTGATGGTTGGCTCGGGGCTCTTTGCTGATCAGCCTGAGTTTATTGAGATTGAAGAAGACCAGGATATGGTCGAAGACATGATGGAGCACATTCCTGGCGTGCTGACTCAGCTTTTCCTGCTGTTCCATGCGCCGGAAGAAAAGCCCAAACCCGCACTGGTTTCGCCGCGCAAATAAGCGCTGAGATACTGACTGCGAGCACGCTCTAGCAAGGCTCGCAGTCAGGCTGTAACCACACCCGCCTTTTGCCCTGCCTCGACCCAACGCGCCAATAAACCCAGCACCTGATCCGCAGGCTGACAGCCGTTAGCCAAGAGTGCCAACTGCCCTTCTCGCTCGGCAAGTAAAATCGGCAAACCCGCCATCCCCAGATCAGCTACCCAGGCTACATCGGCCAGGGTCATCTCGCGGGTCTTCTGCTGATCAAACAATTCACCAAATTCAGCTGGCGGATAACCAACAGATTCGGCTAATGCCACCAGCACAGCAGCGTGCGTGACGTCCTCAACATCAATATAAAATGCCTGCTGAACTGCGCGCACAAAAGGCCAGACCTTGGCTTGGTCCAACTCTCGCGCTACGACCAAGGCCCGACAAGCGGGTTCGGTGTCATAAACGAAGGTGCCGGGAAGCGACTGCGGATCACCCACTGGCTGGCCTGAATCTTCAGCGACCGTCTGCCAATGCTCAGCCAGCACCGCGCGCGTATGCTCATCCAGTGGCGCGCCGTGGTTGGCCCGCAAGCCACCTGCGACCAGACGCAATGGCAGCAGAGGATAGGCCTCGGTAATGGCATCAATGACCGGAGCGAAGCCCCAGCACCATGAGCACATGGGGTCCATTACATAGATAAGGCGCTGGCTCATGAATTACCTCACAGGCGGCGATTGGCGTCGCGGTCAGTCTGCCTTGGCGTTAGGCGATGCCAGGTGTTGTGGTTGACCGATAGGATGCGGCTGATTACGCACTTTGGCCAGTGTAATCTGGCGCTGCCGCTCGATTGCCCGCTGCCGGGTCTTTTCGGGCAGACTGTCGTAACAATGCGGACAACTGATACCTTCCTCGTAGAGCACCGATGCCATGTCTTCTGCCGAGACCGGATGGCGGCAGGCATGGCACTGATCAAAGGAGCCCGGTGCCAGGTCATGGCGCACTGTCACGCGGTTATCGAAGACAAAACACTCGCCATCCCACATCGACTGCTCGGCAGGCACTTCTTCAAAGTACTTGAGAATCCCGCCCTTAAGATGGAAAACCTCATCAAAACCTTCTTCCAGCATATAGCTGGAGGCTTTTTCACAGCGAATACCGCCGGTACAGAACATCGCAACCTTTTTGTGTTTGGTCGGATCGTAGTGTGCCTTGACGTACTCGGGAAACTCGCGAAAGGTTTTGGTTTTAGGGTCGACGGCCCCCTGGAAGCTACCGATGGACACTTCGTAATCGTTGCGGGTGTCGATCAAGAGTACTTCCGGGTCGCTGATCAAGGCGTTCCAATCCTGCGGCTCGACGTAGGTCCCCACGCGCTTGGTGGGTGAAATACCGTCCACGCCGAGAGTAACGATCTCTTTTTTCAGTTTGACCTTGGTGCGATAGAAGGGCATTTCGTCACAGAGCGACTCCTTGTAGTCCAGGTCGCTCAAACGCGAATCACTGCGCAGCCATGCAAGCACCGCATCCATACCGTCGCGCGGCCCGGCTACCGTGCCGTTGATCCCTTCGCGAGCGAGCAACAGCGTGCCTTTCACACCATTGGCCATAAGGGTATCGAGCAGCGGTTGGCGCAAGGCCTGGTAATCTTCCAGCGAGACGAACTTGTAGAGCGCCACAACAACAATTGCAGACATGCTTACCTCTTTTATTCAGTTGACGCCCACGTAAAGGGCGCACCTTGGATAGTGCGTTCAGGCATCCAGACAGCTCGAACGCTATTTCGCACCGCGGTATTCTAGCAAAGAGCCGCGACCGACAGAACCACTGACGACACGGGATACCTGAATAGACTCAAGCCGCCACAGCAGTCAGCGACCAGTCGCCAGCTACTGGTCCGCCTTACTTCCACCCAGGCAATTCGGTGAAGCTGGGGCCTGTTGGCGTGCCTGCCACTCATCGGCTGTATAGGTGTGCAGCGCCAGCGCATGGATCTCCTGCATGAGCGGGCCGAGCGCGCGATAAACCGCCTGGTGGCGCTTGACCGCATTCAAGCCACTGAACTCGTCACTCACCAGCACTGCCTTGAAATGCGACTCCGACCCCGGCGGTACGCTGTGCATATAACTTTCATTGACCAGCTCGATATGGCTCGGCGCCAGCGCCTGCAGCGCCTGTTCCAATGCCTGTTGGGTAGTGCCCATGATCACCTCCGGGGAAAAGCGGGCTGCCATTGTAGCCCAATGCAAATGTACGCGCAGCGAACCACCCATGCGCGATAGAGTCCAAGCTGCATAGTCGACAAGCTGTATCACATGCAGACTATCCTGCAAGGTAAGCACGCAGCAGCCGATCTATTCATTCAAGCAATTCAGGGAAGCCATTATGCCGACACGTACCGAAACCGACAGCATGGGCCCCATCGACGTTCCCGCCGAACGTTACTGGGGCGCACAGACCCAGCGTTCCCTTGCGCATTTTGCTATCGGCGAAGAACGCATTCCGTTACCGGTAGTGCACGCACTGGGCATCATCAAAAAAGCCGCCGCGCGGACCAATTGCCAACTAGGCGAGCTGGATGCAGAGCTGGCCAGCCTGATCGAACGCGCGGCAGACGAGGTCATCAGCGGCGCGCTGGATGAGCAGTTTCCGCTTTCCGTTTGGCAGACCGGTAGCGGCACACAGAGCAACATGAACGCCAACGAGGTGATAGCAAACCGCGCTAACGAAATGGCCGGCCAAGCGCTGGGCAGCAAGCACCCGGTTCATCCGAACGATCAGGTCAACCAGTCGCAAAGCTCAAATGACACCTTTCCGAGCGCCATGCACATTGCCGCTGCACGGCAAGCGCACGAGCATTTGCTGCCTGCGGCAGCTGCACTGCGCGACGCCTTGCAGACCCAGGCTGACCGGCACGCACAGCTGATCAAAATCGGCCGCACTCACTTGATGGACGCCACACCAGTCACCTTTGGTCAGGAACTATCGGCTTTCGTCGCCCAGCTCGACATGGGCATACACGCGGTCAAGCAAGCCATGCCTGCGGTACTGGCGTTGGCCCAGGGCGGCACTGCGGTAGGTACCGGGCTTAATACTCCGCCACGCTTCGCCAATGAATTCGCCCGTGAAGTAGCCGTGCTGACCGGGTTGCCGTTCACCAGCGCTGACAACAAATTCGCCGCCCTGGCCGGGCATGAACCCCTGGTGCAACTGCATGGCGCCTGCAAACAGCTGGCGGTAACCCTGATGAAACTGGCCAATGATCTGCGCCTGCTCGGCAGTGGGCCTCGTGCTGGTTTTGCCGAAGTGCGCTTGCCCGCCAACGAGCCTGGCAGCTCAATCATGCCGGGTAAGGTCAACCCGACCCAGTGCGAGGCGCTATCCATGGTCGCGTGTCAGGTAATTGGCAACGACACCACCCTGAGCATCGCCGCCAGCAACGGCCAACTGCAATTGAACGTATTCAAACCGGTCATCATTCACAACCTGCTGCAATCAATCCGACTACTGAGCGATGCCTGTAACAGTTTTCGTGAGCACTGCGTTGAAGGCCTGCAGCCGAATGCTGAACGCATGCGAGAGCATCTGGATAACAGCCTGATGTTGGTTACCGCCTTGAACCCCGTTATCGGTTACGACAAGGCTGCCGATATCGCCAAGAAGGCTTATAGCGAGGGCACTACGCTCAAGCAGGCCGCCTTGGCATTGAACTATCTGAGTGAAGACGAGTTCGATGCCGCAGTCAGACCCGAGCTGATGCTCGGTGACCACGCGCCCAAAACGTGATCAGGGCGCCGGCGGTGGCGTAATGCTCAACCGCCGAAGCCGCCGGTTGCGCAGATTCTGAATCAGGCTGGGTGCCAACGCGATCAACGCAGAGCCTCCCACCACCATCAGCGCGCCCAGATAAGCCAGCGAGTTAAGCAACTCAGGCTCGATCACACTCGGCCACAGCATCGAACCCAGCGCGACCAGGGAGAAAGTGAACAACGGTGTGGTGGCGACGGTCGCGCTGACCCGCGAGGCTTCCCAGTGCGCCAAAGCTTCGGCAAAGGCGCCATAAGCAACCAGCGTATTGAGGCAGCAGCCCAGCAACAGCCAACGTTGCAGCGTGGATAACTGCAGTACCTCCAGCGGCGAAGCCAGCGGCCACAAGAGCACCGAGCACGCCAGGTAGATCACCATCATCACGGTGACCGACGACCAGATGGTCAGCAACTGTTTCTGTGCCAAACCATACAAAGCCCAGCTGAACGCCGAGGCAATGGCGATCAGAATTCCCGTGGTATAGCTCGTCATCTGCGTCAGCAGTTCCAGCAAACGCTGATTGAAGAACAGCCCAAACCCCGGAATCAGCACCAGCAGACCTATAAGCTGGCCAATACCAAAACGCTCACGGAACACCAGCATACTGCCGAACATCAGCATGATCGGCGCCACCTGAATGATCAACTGCATGGTACCGGGCGTCAGCCGTTGCAGTGCCATCACGTAGAGCACGTAATTGCAGGCCAAACCGCCGATCGCGACGATAAGCAAACCGCGATTGCGTGACGACAGCGCCCTGATTGAAGGCAGACGTCGTTTTGCCGCCAACCAGCAGAACAACACCAGACCGGCGCTAAGAAACCGATACCAGGTCACGGTATAGGGGTCCATGACCTGCAGCACTTCCTTTAGCAAGATGGGTAGTACGCCCCAGAGCATGGTCGTGGTCAACGTCAATAAAAAACCGTACAGCCAGCGACCGGATGACACATGCATGGGGGATAACTCGAATAAAAGTGAGAATAAAACACTATTTTAAAACGCGACCGGCAAAGCGAATAGAGACAGCTGCCCCTCTGTTGCAGGGCAAACTGTTATGGTTCTGCAGCATCAGGATACTTCGACACGGTGCCAGGCCGTGCCGTTCTTGTCAGCCTCAACTCTATAGCGAGCCCAGCGCACGAACTCACTGGCGCGGCAGATGCCGTTACCACCTTCACCCCGGCCCTTGACGATGCGGTAGCGCACTCGCCCCGCCCGGCCCGGCCTGCGGACCACCTGGAGCACCTCACGGACCGACCAGTTGCTGCCGGGTAATCCGTTGCTATAGAAATGGCCTTCCGTCAGCTCATCTGCAGTCACACCCTTGCTTTGTGCGTTAGCGTTAGCCAGCTCAACCAAGCGCAAGAGGTCATCGAATTGAATGTCCATGAAGGAGTTCATTTGCTTGAGCGCGTGCTCGAAGTCTTCCGGTGCGATGCCCGGTGGACGAGTAACCTCATGCTTAACCAGCGCCAACGGATAGCGGCGACTCTCAAACAGGCTGTTGAAACACATGGCCGCACATACGATGATCACGCAATCAAGCAGGATCGGATACAGCACAAAGCCATAGCCAGCATCGGCCACCGTTGGACCGCCCAGCACGACTATCATGGCCGTGGCACCGCCAGGCGGATGCAAACAACGTGCATACATCATCACCAGCACACTGCCGCCTACCACCAACGCAGCCATCAAGGGCGTGCCCGGCAACCATTGCAGACAGGCAATAGCAAAGATAGCCGACAGCACGTGACCACCGATCACCGGCCAAGGCTGAGACAAGGCGCCGTGCGGGATGGCAAACACCAGAATCGCACTGGCCCCCATGGAACCGGTAACCCAAAGCGCACCCTCGGCACCAAAGCCAAGATGAGTAGTCCAATAGATCAGCAACAGGGACACCGTGGTGCCCAATGCCGATATCGCTTTCTCTCGGTGGCTAGTGCTGTCTGCACGCCATCCAATAAACCGAAGGCCCCGTCTTAGCCACCGCAAGCGAATCACATATGCCCCCAACTCAGAATGTCCAACGAACTGCTAGCTATCATACGCTTATGTAGCAGAGCACGTTATAAGCGCTGACCTGCTGCTATGCTGGTCAGCACTCGATTAAACAGGAGAACTCAATGTCTGATCTCAGCACCGAAGCACTCGATACCAGCCAAGCCAATGCAAAAAAATTGCTTAGCGAACAGATCGATAGCCTGCTTGCACAGCTGCCTGACTGGGTAGTTAAGCAGGTCGACTCGGTCGAGCGCATTGAAAAGGTCTATTCCTTCAAGGACTTCAACGCCGCTCTCGCATTTACCAATCAGGTTGGCGCGCTCGCCGAGCAGGAAGACCATCACCCTGCCCTGCTAACCGAGTGGGGGCAGGTTACCGTTACCTGGTGGAGCCATGGGCTAGGCGGCGTGCATCGCAACGATTTAATCATGGCCGCGCGGACCGACCAATTAAGTTGATCCATTGGCAAGCTAGGCGCCTACACACGTGGGCGCTTCAGGCGTTAGATTACAAAATGATGGCAGTTTCATATTGCTTGGCGACATGCGCGCCGAGTCTAGTAGCCAATTAGTCTAATAGACGCGATTTGGATCACTAAACTCACCTTAGACACATGATATAAATAGCGTGTGGCGGGAGGCTTAACCCCTTTGGGTATGCATTAGTCTCGCGCCCTTGCGTAAAGCCGCCACCCGCGGCGAGCGCATCGCAAAGTGCTCACAAGGCGCTGACAGCACATAACAATAAAAGGCGTACGCCATGAGAACCCTGATAAAACCAAAATGGTCGACTGTTGCCCTGGTCTTTCTTGCTACCTGGCTGCTGCTGATATTACCTAATATGAGTTGAATATCAGCCTGAGCCAACGCAGCAGTCTGCTCTTGGCAGCGTTACAATAGCTCCGACTTTTTGATTCCGGAGCAACAGTGACAGAGCCAACTTCCTACCACGCAGAGCTGGACTGGATAGAGGGTGGGCAACCATTTTCCATCCGATATGCCGACGTCTATTTCTCACGTGATGCTGGCCTGGATGAAACACGCCATGTTTTCCTGCAACACAACCAACTAGCCCAGCGCTTTGGCTCACTGCCAGCCGAATCACGCTTCTGTATTGGTGAGACCGGATTTGGTACCGGACTCAACTTCCTGGCTGCCTGGCAGCTCTGGGATCAGATTGCCCCCAAGAGCGCACACCTGCATTTTGTCAGCACCGAAAAATATCCGCTAACACCGACGGATATGCGTCGAGCCTTGAGCATCTGGCCTGAACTGGCCGAATGGACTGACCAGCTGCTAGCGCAATACAGCGGTCTTGCGCCAGGCTGGCAACACTTTGGCCTGGCCGGAGGCCGCGTAACCCTGACACTGCTGATTGGCGATGTGTTCGACACTCTACCGCAGCTGGATGCCAGCGTGGACGCCTGGTTCCTGGACGGCTTTGCGCCGGCCAAGAACCCCGATATGTGGCAACCAGCCCTATACCAGCAGATGGCGCGGCTATCTGCACCCAATGCCACGGTCGCCACCTTCACCTGCGTTGGCGAGGTGCGTCGCGGCCTGCAAGCAGCGGGCTTCAGCATGCGTAAGGTCAAGGGGTTTGGCCGCAAGCGAGAGATGCTGAGCGGCGAACTGGCGGGCCAGGTTACGCCCGGATGGCAGCCGCCCTGGTTCGCCAGACCGAAACCACCACAGCGCACTGAACGCCACGCGTTGGTTATAGGGGGTGGCCTCGCCGGCTGCAGCACCGCTCACGCGTTGGCCCGGCGCGGCTGGCGCGTAACCTTGCTGGAACGTCACTCAGAACTAGCGCAGGAGGCGTCAGGCAATCCGCAAGGCATCCTCTACGCCAAGCTCTCGCCGCATCACCCGCCACTGTCGCGCTTCATTCAAAGTAGTTATCAATACAGCCTGCGTACACTGCGACGTGAGCTACCTGAGGGCGAGCACAACTGGCGAGCCTGCGGCGTACTCCAGCTGGCAAAAAACGCCAAGGAAGCCGAGCGCCAATCTCAGTTAGCCGCTCAGGACTACGCAGCCGATTTTCTGCACACCGTCAACGCATCGCAGGCCAGCGAACTGGCGGGCGTAAAGATTAATACCTCCGGGCTTTTCTTCCCTGGCGCTGGCTGGGTCAACCCACCAGCGCTATGCCGCCAACTGGCACATCATGCGCTGATCGACATTCAACCACTGGCGAGTGCAGATCGTCTGCAGCGTGAAGACGGCAACTGGCACATTATTGATCAGGTTGACGACACGCTGGTCAGCGCCCCGGTCGTCATTATCTGCTGCGCCCATGAAAGCGCTCGCTTCCAGCAAAGTGGTCACCTGCCGCTGAAGGCTATTCGCGGTCAGATCACCCACTTGCCGGCCACCGCTGATAGCCTCAACCTGAAAACGGTGCTGTGTGCAGATGGCTACATATCACCCGCCAAACAGGATCAGCACCACCTGGGCGCCAGTTTCCGCTTTGATCGGCTGGACAACCAGCCCAGTGCCGAAGAGAACCTCAGTAACCTGGACCTGCTTGCCGCACTATCGCCACAACTCAACGATAGCTTTGCGCCGTATCGCGAACAGGCCGATGAACTACAAGCCCGAGCGGCACTGCGCTGTACCGCGCCTGATTATCTCCCGCTGGTTGGCCCCGTCGCCGACCCCGACCCGTTCAACCAGCGCTACGCAATACTGGCCAAGGATGCCTCGCAACAGCCCGATTCAGCAGCGCCTTGGCATCAAGATTTGTATATCAACGCCGCGCACGGCTCACGTGGTCTGATCAGCTGCCCTCTGAGCGGCGAGCTGGTGGCGGCCTGGATCACCGGCGAACCGCTACCACTGCCAAGGGACCTGGCAGAAGCGGTACATCCAAACCGCTTTCTGTTACGTCGCCTGATCCGTGGCGAGCAAACCGGTAGTCAGAAAGGCACGCACGGCTTATCACCAGATTGACCAGGTTGTGCTAGCCTTTGGCCAACGCCATCGCACCACAAAGACAATAATCAGCTGATGGCTTGATCAGGTAAGAATACCGATGCGCGAGCGCCGCTTAAGCCTGCTGTTCCTTGTTCTGATGCTCTGGCACTGTGGGGCGAGTTCAGCCAACACGCCTGTGCCTACAGCGCCTATTTCAGCGCAGCTTGCCGCTGTGACCCTGGACACCAAGACTCCGCGGGTCAACCTGGTCTCACACTTGCAGATCTTTGAGGACCCCAGCGCCAGCATGTCGCTGGACCAGGTGTTGCATAAGACGACCGCAAAAGACTGGCGCACTACCAACGGCAAGCATGTTAACCAGGGCAAGAATGATTCGGTTTGGTGGCTACGCTTTACCCTGCGCAACCCAAACGAGCTGCCGCTGGACGCGGTAGTTGAGGTCAACTACAACCTGCTCGATCAGCTGGACCTCTACCAACTTGGCACAGATGGCGTTCAGCACCAGCAAAGCGGCGATCACATCAGCGAAGCGCAGCGACCTATCGAAGTGCGCAATCACTGGCTGGCGGTAACCCTGGCGCCCGGTGACAACCCTTTCTACCTGCGCGTTGAAACCACCAGCACCGTATTCGTTCCGCTATATGCCTCTACCTGGCCGGCCAACGCCGTGGCGCAGGAAAACAGCTCTCTGGCTGCGGGGCTGTTCTACGGAATCATGCTTGGCCTCTTTGCCTACAACCTCTTCCTGCTGGTATCGCTGCGCGAGGTAACCTACCTCTGGTACCTGATCTATGCCTTCAACATGATGCTGTTCATGATCGCGTTCGACGGCGTGCTATGGAAATGGGTGGCACCGGGTAATACGGTGCAGTCGCTGTCAATTTATACCCTGATGTTCATGCACTGCGCCGTGGCGACGCAGTTCAGTCGGCACTTCCTGCATACCGCAGCGCACTTCCCGCGCCTCGATCGCCTGCTACAGGCCAAGATAGTGCTGGTCTTGCTGAGCATGGTGCTGCTGCCGCTGATCAGTCATGACCTGTATAACCGAGCAGCAAGCCTGTTCGTCCTGGTCAGCTCTGCCATCCTGCTGTTCAGCGGCTTGCGCGTGTGGCGTGCGGGCTTCCGCTACGGTTCCTATTACACCTGCGCCTGGGTGCTGCTGCTCTGCTCGCTGATGCTGTCTACCGCAGGCTCACTCGGTTATGAGTTCTTTGGTTCCTCCTACGGTACGACCTGGGTCAAGCTGGGTATCTGCGTAGAAATGTTCATCCTCTCGCTGGGCCTCGCCGATCGAATCAAGGCACTACAGGAAGCGCGCTACCAGGCTGACGAGCAAGCACGGCAGGCACGTCTGGAAACGCAGGCGCAGAGCCGTTTTCTTGCCCGCATGAGCCACGAAATTCGTACCCCGCTAAACGGCGTACTGGGCATGCTGCAGTTGCTGCGCGACACCCGACTGGACGGCACACAGCGTTATTACCTGGATACCATCAGCAAATCAGGCAATACCTTGATCACGGTTATCAACGATATCCTCGACTTTGCCCGCCTGGAGTCCGGAAACGTCGAGCTGGAAGCAATTGCCTTCGATCCGGAGGAACTGGTATCCGATACTGCCAGCCTGTTTACCGCGCAAAGCCTGAACAAAGGCCTGAGTCTTTACTGCAGCCTAGCACCCGAGGTACCTGGCCAATTGATCGGTGATCCGACCCGGCTCAAGCAGGTACTCCTCAACCTGCTTGGCAACGCGGTCAAGTTTACCGAACGTGGCCATGTAGCGATCGATGTGACCGGTTTGCCCGACAAGGACCAGACAGGACTCTGGCAACTGCGTTTCAGGGTGACCGACACCGGCATCGGCGTTGCGGTCGAGGCCAGGAAAAATCTGTTCCGCTCTTTTACTCAGGCAGACAGCAGCACGACCCGACGCTACGGCGGCAGCGGCCTCGGACTCACGATCAGCCAGGAACTGGTTGGCCTGATGGGAGGCCAGATCAGCCTGGTCAGCGAACCTGACAATGGCGCCTGCTTTGATTTCACTATCGCGTTGCCTGAAGCCGCCGCTGAAGTAACGCAAACAACCAGCATCGACAACCGGGTGCTGCTCGTCGCAGCGCAACCCAGAGCGCAACTTACCTATCGCTTACAACTGGAACGCCTCGGCTGCAATGTCACCTGCTGCGCCCTGGATGACCAAAGCCAACAACCGGCAATCGCAGGCTATGATCTGCTGGTATTGGCCACTGCAGGGATAGCGGATGCCCCCCTAGACCGGCTGGTGCATTCAGCTCTGCAACAGCAGCTAAAAACACTCTTGCTACATAGCCCAAATACTCAGCCCGCAACCTCTGTAGCGCCCCCGGGTTTAATCACTCACAGCACGCCCGTGTTACCAACGCAGATGCGCGAACTGATGCGGCAAGTAAAAGCCTTGGATCACGATGCTGGCGCTAACAACATCCAGAGCCGCGACAGCGCAACCGAGCAGACGGGTGGGCATCTTTTAATCGCAGAAGATAACAAGGTAAACCAGTTGGTCGTGCGCACCTTACTGGAGAAGGTCGGCTATAGCGTTGACATTGCAGTCAACGGCGCCGAGGCCTTAAGCGCCTACCGGGATGATCCACAGCGCTATGACCTGATTCTGATGGACTGTGAGATGCCCGTACTGGACGGCTTTGAGGCAACGCGACGTATCCGCGCCCATGAGCAACGCGAACACCTAAGACGCATACCTATTGTGGCGCTGACTGCCCATGTTCTGGACAGCCACCGCCTCGAGGGTATGGCGGCAGGTATGGACGACTACCTGGCCAAACCTGTCCAGAGCACACCCCTGTACAGCAGCCTGAAACGGCTGATCAGGCAGCAACCAAGCCGATAACCCCTTCATAGAAAAGTTTGCCACCGGTAAAAAACAGAAAGATATAGCAAAGACGATAGATTAACTGCTCATTGCTACGCTGCAGCATCCAGAAACCCAACCGCACACCAATGGGCGCGAGCGGCAGCAAAACCAGAGAGGTCAGCAAATTCTCGGTGGAAAACTGGCCCAGATATACATAGGCCGGCACCTTTACCCAGTTGACTACGGTAAAGAACACCGCAATGGTGCCCATCAACAATGTTTTTTCCAGGCGTTGCGGCAACATATAAACGTTGATAGGTGGGCCACCAGCATGGATACCAAAACTGGTAAAGCCGGATATCATGCCCCAGAAACTGCCACGCCAAAGACTGGCTGGACGCGGGTCAGCAACACCCCTGCGCAACAAAATATTCAGCGTAAACAGTAAAGCAATGCCGCCAATCAACAGCTTGATGTGAGAGTCGTTGAGGTAGCGAAAGGTCAGAGCGCCCAACGCCACCCCTACCAGCGCTGCCGGCAGGATAATACGCAGGTTGGTTTTATCCCAACGGCCGCGAAAAGTCCGCAACGCGACCAGATCCATGGCACAGAGTATCGGCAACAGAATAGCTGCGGCCTGCTGGGGCGCCACGACCATCGCCATCAAAGGGACTGACAGAATGGCTATGTTACCGCCGAAACCACCCTTGGCAATGCCATAGAGCAGGACGGCAGGTATGGCGTAC
Organism: Pseudomonas sp. 5Ae-yellow; assembly: GCF_014077575.1. Classification (NCBI taxonomy): domain Bacteria; kingdom Pseudomonadati; phylum Pseudomonadota; class Gammaproteobacteria; order Pseudomonadales; family Pseudomonadaceae; genus Pseudomonas; species Pseudomonas sp. 5Ae-yellow. Next base: position 70,294 of record NZ_JACGWE010000004.1, read on the forward strand.
AGGTAAAATAACGGATCAGTAATCATTGCAGGTCAATCGGTCAATCAAGGGCCTGCGAGTGTACCATTGCACTTACAGTCATCCGAGAAGTCGACCCCATGCTGATCCCTTACCAAATGCTCGAAACCGAAACCCTGCAACGCCTGCTCGAAGATTTCGTCACCCGTGACGGCACCGATAATGGCTTTGAGGACAGTCTTGAGCAACGCGTTGCGCAGGTACGCAAGCAGCTTGAACGAAAAGAGCTGTTGATCGTATTCCACCCCGATACTGGAGACGCGAGCCTGAGCCACAAGCGCGACGTACCGCCCGACATGCTGAGGGACTTCCTGGCCGCACAGGACTAGCCACAGCACCCTGTCATCGCAAATTCATCCCGTCGTCATGTTTTCACCGCAATCGCGGCAGACAGTAGAAGGCCAGCATAACCTTCACTGAAACAGGACGCCCTGGATGAGCAGCCAAGCCCCCTCTATTGCGCAGGAACCGCTTTCACAAGAACCTACCCAGCCCGCCAGCCGCCAATGGCTCTCCTGGTTGACCGTGGTGGTATTGGTGTATTTACTGCTGGCGGCCGTCGGTGCCATCGGCGGTGGTTTCAAGGCAGCGGCTGGCGCCAATGCCAAAGAGCTTTTCGCCTTCGCCACCAACCCCTTTGTCGGGCTGATGATCGGGCTGGTCGCCACCGCACTGATCCAAAGCTCCAGCACGGTAACCTCGATCATTGTTGGCCTGGTAGCGGGCGGCCTGCCGGTGCAAATTGCCATTCCCCTGATTATGGGCGCCAACATCGGCACCTCGCTGACCAGCACTATCGTTGCACTGGGTCACGTGCGCAACGGTGAGGAGTTTCGCCGTGCCTTTTCTGCCGCTACGGTGCACGACGCTTTCAATATCCTGGCCGTGATTATCCTGCTACCGATCGAGCTGCTTTTTCACCCATTGCAGCGCAGCTCGGAAGTCGTCGCCGCACTCCTGGTGAGCGACGCCAGCCTGGACATGGGTAGCGTCAATCTGATGAAAACCGTACTTGCGCCCGCCATTGACCTACTCAAGCTGTGTGTATCCTGGCTACCAGGATCTGTCTGGCAGGGTATCGCCTTGATCCTGATCGGCGTGGGCATGATTCTGTTTGTCGTCTCAGCTATCGGCCGTGTGCTACGCAAGGTGATGGTGGGGCGCGCCAAGGATATAATGCACGCCAGTGTTGGTCGCGGGCCGATCTCAGGCATGGCGTCCGGCACCGTTATTACTGTGTTGGTGCAATCGTCCTCAACCACGACTTCACTGATCGTCCCACTAGCCGGCACCGGCGTTTTTTCGATGCGCCAGGTTTACCCTTTTACCCTAGGCAGCAACATCGGCACCTGCGTAACGGCCTTGCTGGCCGCCACCGCTATAAGCGGCGACAACGCGGTGCTCGCCTTGCAGATCGCACTAGTTCACCTGTTCTTCAACCTGCTGGGCATCGCTGTTATCTACGGCATCCCGTTTTTACGCCAGATCCCACCGCGCCTTGCCGAAGGCCTGGCCACATTGGCTCAGCGCAACAAACTTTATGTTGCCGGCTACATCGGCGGCACCTTCTTCGTGCTACCACTCGCACTGATCGGCATCGGCCAAATTTAAACGCAAGGAGCGAACCAATGAGTCAACACAGTCGACAGGAAACCGAAGAGCGCATAAAGGCCTTGCGTGAATCACTTAACCAGTTGGAAAACCAACTGGCTCATCACCAGGACAACGATGAAAGTCAGCACGACCTTATCGAGCATCTAGATGAATTTATTGATGCGGTAGACCACAAGGTACTGAGCCTGAGAACCTTCTGGAACAGTCTCAAGAGTGAATGGCAAAAAGGACGTAACTGAAGTATTCGCCCGCATCACTGAGCAGCGTAGCGCGCCACGATGCGGGCATACTCACCGCTGGCGCGAAGAGCTGCCAAACCAGTGTTAAAGCGGTCTCTTGCTGCACTATCAACAAAACCAACGCTGTAGGGCGTAGGCGCAAACAGCCGATGAATGGTTATTGGCTGCGCTACATCGACCTGTCCAGCTATGAGTGGATTAAACGCGTTAAAAATCCGCTCATCAGCCACCACCGCATCCACGCGACCAGCATAGAGCAGCAAGCTACGGATAATCTGGCGCGGTTCTTCGCGGTACGCCGGATTACGCCTAACCATGGCAGCATACTCAGCACCCAGCATATAGCGTGCGCGCTGGAAAGCACTCACCGAGAGCGCGTCCAGATCCGCTATACGCTGTAGCACAATATCCCTGCTGGCCAGACTAACGACCACGTTCTGATACTCGATGTAACTGTCAGAATAAAAAGCGCCCACATCGCTGGCGCTGCCAGTAGTCGCCATGGCATCCAGCTCACCCTGCTTAAACATACGATGCAGGCGCTCGGCCGGGGCATAATAGGGCCTTAACTCATCACCGCCCTCACGCAGCGCAGCCGCAACCAGATCATACTCGAGCCCGCGTGACTCATGTTCATAGACATAGGGCGGTTTACTAGCACCAAACCCCACCCTCAGCGTCGCTGCGATCGACTGCGACACATGCGCGCAGCAAAAAACCAGCAAGCCCACCAAAACTGCCCTACAACGCTGCATTTATCGTCCCTTTTCTCAGCGCAATACCCTTCTGTACTTCACCGCGGGTCACAACGCTTCATTTGCTCGCTTGGAGCTCGGCGTCTATAAGGCTACCATTAACACTTGGATACCCAAATACGAGGTCATGATGAAACAATTTTCAGCACTGCTGCTTGCCGGATTATTCTGCCTGTCAGCCACTCAGGTCTCTGCTGATACAGCCCCTGAACCGGAAGTCTGCACGCCGAAAATAGCCATCGACAAGGCTGGCGTAGTAGCTCAAATGATTTATGACATGACCAAGAACAATCCTGACAAAGCTGAAGAGTTGCGCGACCGCATGAATCAGCTGCAGGAAGAGAACCCTGCAGACAGCAGTTTTGATGCCTGCCAAGCTTATCAACGGCTGATCGATGCGCTTGACCATGATGTCGAGGCCGCCAAAGCCGGAGCATGACCTGGCAGCATGATCAGCAAAACAGATACGAATGACGCAATTATTGCGTTATTAAATCGAATTATCTGTTACTACAATGACGCATCGATTAACCAAGGAGGTGCGTCATGTCCCAGCTCAAGAAACGAGATCTGCTTGAAGCCATCGTCGGCCAACCTGCGTCAGATGGCGACGGCGTCAAACTTACCCGTGTGTTCGGCGGCAGCAACAGTGCACGCTTTGATCCATTTCTGATGCTCGACGAATTCGGGTCAGACAGCGCTGAAGACTATATCGGCGGCTTCCCATCGCATCCCCACCGTGGTTTTGAAACTGTTACCTATATGCTTGAAGGCAGAATGCTGCACGAAGACCACATGGGTAATCGAGGACTGCTTGAGCCCGGTGGCGTCCAGTGGATGACGGCAGGACGAGGCATTATTCACTCCGAGATGCCGCAGCAGGACCACGGCACCATGCGCGGGTTTCAGTTGTGGGTGAATTTGCCAGCAGCAGAAAAGATGCAGCCGGCTCATTACCAGGACCTGCCCGCTGATGCCATCCCCGAATACGCCACTGGCAAAGGTGGCTCACTCAAGGTAATTGCCGGGGCGCTGGAGCTGAACGGCGCAACAATGTCGGGGGCTATTACCGGCAAGTCAACCGAGCCGCTCTACCTAGACATCCACCTGACACCCGGCGAACCGGTGACACTGCCTGTGCCTGGCAGCCATAACCTGTTGAGTTACGTTTATGAAGGTGACATCGAGGTGCACGGCGAGGAGCGCCAGACCGGCCTTAAAGCCGGCCGACTGGGTCGGTTCGATAAAGGGGATCTGCTAGAACTTAAAGCAGGCGGCCAAGGCGCTCGACTGCTGATCATCGCCGGCAAACCTATTGGCGAGCCAGTGGTTCAGTACGGGCCCTTCGTGATGAACAGCGAGGCCGAGATACACCAGGCGGTGCGTGACTTCCAGCAAGGCACACTGGCCGGCTGAACGCCTTGCCAAGCCGCACTCAGATCAGAGTACCTGGGTGCGGCCTGCCAGCGCATGCGCCAGCGTGCCGCCGTCGATATATTCCAACTCACCACCCAGCGGTACACCGTGAGCAATACGCGACACCTTGATGCCGCGTGGACGCAGCAAGCTGGCGATGTAATGCGCCGTCGCCTCGCCTTCCACGGTCGGATTGGTTGCCAGTATGACTTCCGTCACCTCGCTACCTTCCAGACAATCGACCAACGCGGGCACACCTATTTCATCCGGCCCCATACCATCAATGGGAGACAGGTGCCCTTTCAGCACAAAATAACGCCCATTGAAGCCACCGGCCTGCTCAACTGCCCACACATCAGCCGGGCTCTGCAAAACACAGAGCAAGCTGGCATCACGCCGCTCGTCTGTACATATCTCGCAGAGCTCAGTCTCACTTAGCGTGCGGCAGCGACGACAATAGCCCACACCGGCAATCGCCTGATCGAGCGCCTTGGATAAATGCGCAGCCGCAGCGCGGTCGCGCTCCAACAAATGCAATGCCATGCGCTGGGCGGTTTTCGGGCCTACACCCGGCAAGCCGCGAAGCGCTTCGATCATTTGCCGAATCAAGGGGCTAAAACTCATCTAGGTATCGCCTTCAGCTGGTTCAGAACGGCATCTTGAAGCCGTCGGGCAAATTCATGCCTGCGGTCATACCGGACATCTTCTCCTGGTTTTCCTTTTCCAGCTTACGCACCGCGTCATTGAATGCGGCAGCGATCAGGTCCTCAAGGACCTCTTTTTCTTCCTGCATCAGGCTGTCATCAATGCTAACCCGACGCACATCATGGCGGCCGGTCATCACCACGGATACCAGGCCCGCGCCAGACTGCCCGGTCACCTCGGCGTTAGCCAACTCTTCCTGCACCTTGGCCATTTTTTCCTGCATCTGCTGAGCCTGCTTCATCAGGCCTGCCATGCCACCTTTCATCATGATTCTGTCCTCTAACGATTAAATAACGGGCGCATCGATGGGGCGGATACTGCCCTCACAAATTTCAGCCGAAAACTCACTGCACAGACGTTGGACCATAGGATCACCGTTAATACTCGCCTCGGCTGCCTTCTGCCTCACCGCCTTGCGGCGTGCAGCCGCAATCGCCGGCGTTTCCTGTTGCGGCGCCTGCACCTCAACTTCCAGGCGGATATCACTGCCTTGCTGAGCACCAATGGCCTGCTGCAGCCGCAACCGATGATTTTCGTTGTATAGCGCACTGTGGCCGGGATCAAGGTGCAGCTTCCAGGCTCCACCCTCGTTTGCGACCAGCTCACAGTGTGCAGCAATACTCTGGGTCAGACCGGACAATCCAAGCTGATCAAACAATGCCAACCAGTGTGCAGCCACGCCCGTCGCCGTAGGCAAACTGCTGATTTCGTCAGCACTATCAACTAAAGCGTCCTCGACGGCCATGACCGGCTCATCTGACCAGTCGCCCAGATATTGAGAAACATCCAGTGGCTCTTCATCGTCCTCACGGTCGGGCACGTCATCCTGCGGCGGCGCTTCCAGCCATTCAGCAGGCGGTTCATTCTGTGGCGGCTTGACCGGGGTGCGCGAGTTCAGCGGTTGCTGTGGTGCGGGCCTCGCTGCAGCGGGCGAGCCATCGTCCGCGTGATCGTCAACCGGCCGGGAATCTTGCTCCACCTCCACGGGGGCAACATCCTGTTGCGCATCGCCGTGTTCACCGGCCACTTCAGGGGTCACCCTAGCAGCTGGCTCGGACGCATTGGAGACTTTGGCTGGGCTGTCGGGTGAGCCCTGAGATAGCTCAGCACCGGCTGCTGGCCTCTCGCTTGCGGGCTCAGCCTTGGCCTGGCTGAGTCCGACCGGCTTTTCCGGCGCGGGTTCAGGCGCTCTGGCCTGACTGACTGGCGCGCTCACCGTCGGGCCATCACCCAGCGTACCTGGACGAAACGCCAGCATCCGCAGCAACGCCATTTCAAAACCACCGCGCGGCTCCGGGGCCAGCGGCAAATCGCGACGGCCATGCAGCCCCAGTTGATAAAATAGCTGAACGTCTTCTGCACTGATGCGCCCGGCCAGCTCCAACAGGCGAGCTTGGTCACCCAAGCTGTTGTCTGCTGCCTCGGGCACCACCTGAGCAATAGCCAAGCGCTGCAAGGTAGAAATAAGCTCCGCCATCACGCCAGCAAAATCAGCGCCCTGCTCAGCCAGATCGGCGACAGCCTGCATTAATGCACGGGCGTCATGGGCTACCAACGCCTCCAGCAAGCCAAATACCTGTCCATGGTCAATAGTACCAAGCATGCTGCGCACCTCGGCCACCTGCAAGGCTCCGTTACCGAAGGCGATGGCCTGGTCGGTAAGGCTAAGCGCATCGCGCATTGAGCCATCAGCGGCACGGCCAAGTAACCAGAGCGACTCGTCATCAAAACCAACAGCCTCCTCGTCAAGCACATGACGCAAGTGCTCGACGACCTTCTCTGGCGGCATGTTCTTCAGCGAAAACTGCAAGCACCGCGACAAGATGGTGACCGGCAGCTTCTGTGGATCGGTCGTCGCCAGCAAAAACTTTACATGCTCCGGCGGCTCCTCCAGCGTCTTCAACAGGGCGTTGAAACTGTGGCTGGACAGCATGTGCACTTCGTCAATCAAGTAGACCTTGAAGCGGCCGCGCGAAGGCGCGTACTGCACGTTGTCCAGCAGTTCGCGGGTATCTTCTACCTTGGTGCGGCTGGCCGCATCGACCTCAATCAGGTCAACGAAACGCCCCTCATCAATCTCACGACAGGCGGAGCACTCCCCGCACGGCTCGGAACTTACCCCCCGCTCACAGTTCAGGCATTTGGCAAGAATACGCGCGATCGTGGTTTTACCCACACCGCGGGTGCCGGTAAACAGATAGGCGTGGTGCAGCCGGTTGTTATCCAGCGCGTTGATCAGCGCCTGCAACACATGCGTTTGCCCAACCATTTCACGGAATAGACGGGGGCGCCACTTGCGGGCTAATACCTGATAACTCATTGGCTAGGTTCGGTTCCATTGGTTCGAATGCTGGCGGATAATGTATCGCAAGCAGGGGCGACAATGCGAGGGAAAGAGGCCTTTAAGGCCTGTCACATGGTAGTGATTTCAGTGAATAGCACCCAGTAGGCGTTCGAATGCGCCTGCAGACCGATATTCATTGCCTGCGACATCCCACCTCCCCGTATTTTCGGATTGCTATATTAATGAACAAACTGAATAACCTGACCATCAAGACAAGACTGGTTGGCCTGATCATCTTTGCGGTATTGCTGCTGGTTTTGCTGAGCGTCGCTGCCGTAAGAGCCATCAGCAAGTCAGCCGACTCGCTGGAAAGCGTCTATCTCGATCGTCTGGTACCTACCGGGCAACTGAGCCGGATCAAGTATGAGCTGCAACATATACAATCTGAGCTATTGTACGCGCTACAGCACGCCCCCCTCACAACCGCTTAGTGCGAGCCATAACCATGCGATAGATCAGCATATCAACTCCGTTACAGCGGCCAGAAAGCGAGTAACGGATGACTGGAAAGCTTACCTGGCAACCTACCTCACAGCCGAAGAAAAGCAGCTCGCCGACACCGCAGCACCGCAGCTAGACAACTTGCTCATACAGGGTATCGACCCCACTGTCTCCCAGCTGCAACAATAGCGCTTTACCGAAGCCAACCAAACCTTGCTCGGCACATTGCAACCTTATAGCCGCGCACTGGAACGTACCTTTGACAGAATGCTCGACCTGCAACTGCAGATAGCCGAGCAGGAGTACCAGTCGGCCAGAACCGCTTATCGAGACAATCTGGTATTTGCAGCCGTCACTACCCTGCTGGCGATCACTGTGCTCGCGCTGCTGGCGTGGGGCATTATTGCCGGCATCAGTGCAGCCGTTGCGCGCCTCGAAAACGCCAGCAATCAGCTCGCAGAGGGGAATCTCACCGCCCGCACCAATGATCGCAGCAAGGACGAGCTTGGCCGCATCAGCCAGGCCTTTGACCGCATGGCCGAACGCTTCCAGCAAACCATCAGTCAAGTCGCCGGTTCCAGCAGCCAACTGGCGGCCGCAGCAGAGGAAACCTCCGCGATCAGCGTGCAAACCGGCAGTGGAGTGCGCCAGCAAACCCACGAGGTAGCTCAAGTCGCCACCGCCATGCACGAGATGACCACTACCGTTCAAGATGTGGCTCGAAACGCGGCAGGAGCAGCAGAAGCATCACACCAAGCCGAACAGGAAGCCCAGCAGGGGCGCAAACTGGCTACCCAGACTATCGACGCCATCCAAACCCTGGCCGAAGAAGTTGAGCGCGCTGCCGACGTTATCCAGAGCCTGGAAAAAGAAAGCGGCAACATCACATCAGTACTGAGCGTCATCCAGGGTACTGCCGAGCAGACCAATCTACTGGCGCTGAACGCCGCTATTGAGGCTGCGCGCGCCGGCGAGCAGGGTCGCGGCTTTGCTGTGGTAGCTGATGAGGTACGTGCACTTGCTTCGCGCACGCAGCAATCCACCACCGAAATTCAAAGCATGATCACCCGCCTGCAAGCGGGTGCCGACCAAGCCGTCAGCGTAATGCAAAGCAGCAGAGAAAAGGCAGGGCGTGGCGTAGAAGCCGTCGGGCTGGCCAGTGACCGCCTGCCTGGCCGCAAAACCAGGCAGGCGCGCACGGCTTTGCGCCCAAACAAACGCGGACTATCTGTTTGCCGGCGAAGCTGACTTAAGAAGAGGGAAGAAACAAGAGGTAAATATGGGTGGCAACCCTACCAGCCACACCCCGGCACACGATGTAACCGCTGTGGCTGCTCCCTTCCGGGCCTGACCAGGTTCACGGCGAATCATTGCGAGGGGACCGGCAGGGTCACCATAGCGGCCTGAGCTGATGTCAGGCCGCGCTATTGTAACTGCTTACCCGTAAGTTACAACCCGAATATCAGGTTTTAAAGCGACCAACCTGTTGTTGCAGTGTGGCAGCCAGGCGAGCCAGGGCGTTACTGGCGTCACGGCTCTCCTGCGAAGACTGCGCGGACTGGTTGGAAAGATCGCGAATACCACTGATATTGCGTGCGATATCCTCTGTTGTCTGGCTCTGCTCTTCGCAGGCAGCGGCGATTTGGGCGGCCATATCGTTAATCCGCATTACCGAAGCTGACGTCTCTGCCAGCGAGCTTTCGGTCGTCGTTGCCCGCTCAACGCTTTGCGCGGCCAACTCTGCGCCGCGCTGCATAACAGTAACGGCTTGCCCGGCACCGGCCTGAAGCTTCTGGATCATCTGCTGAATATCGCGTGTGGAGTCCTGCGTCCTTGCGGCCAGAGCTCGCACTTCGTCAGCCACCACCGCAAAACCTCTGCCCTGCTCACCAGCTCGCGCTGCTTCGATCGCGGCGTTCAGCGCCAGCAGGTTGGTTTGCTCGGCAATGCCTTCAATGACGCTCAACACACCACCAATCTTGTCGGTATCCTGCTCCAGGTTATCGATAACCCCGGCGGCTTCCGCCACGTCAGCGGCCAAACGACGCAAATCATTCATGGTCTGACCAACAATATCGGACGCCTCGTGCCCCTGCTTATCGGCAGTACTGGCAGCATCAGCTGTGCTGTGCGCGTTATCAGCGACCTCGTGAATGGCAGCACTCATTTCGGTCGCGGCGGTGCTGACCTGGTCAATCGCCAAATGCTGCTCGTTGACCAACTGCTCCTGCCCAGTGGCAATAGCACTCATCTCCTCAGATGCAGAAGCAACCTGCAAAGTCGATTCCGCGACCTGCTGAATCAGCGTCTGCAGCTGCTGAAGAAAATCGTTAACGGCCTCGCTAAGCAGGCCCAGCTCATCCTTGGAATGAACTACAACGCGCTTGGTAAGATCACCTTCGCCATCGGCGATATCGCGAATCCGCTGCAACAGGTCCTTCAGCGGATTGATAATCAGCCCCGGAAAAAAAGCGATCATCAAGACGCAAACTACAACCCCAACCCCCAGGACCATGGCCACTCGTGCATAGCTGGCATTGGCATCCTCTTCAGCCTCGATGCGTTCCTGCGCCGCTTCGGCATTGACCAGCTCGGTCATCTGGTCGATCAAGCCGCGCGCCTTACTGAACTCTTCATAGCCGCGATTAAAGCTGGTTTGTCTCGCCTGCTCTGCGTTACCGGCAGCGGCCATGCGCACGCTTTCCAGAGAGGTACGCTTCCAGACGTCAAAAGCGCGTGCAAAGTCCGCAGCCAGGGCCTTGCCTTCGGGTGATTCCGTGGAGGCGCCGTACTTGGCAATACGATCACTGGCCTGTTGCATATTACCGGTTTGGTCATCGGCCAAACCGGGGAAATCAACACCTGCCAGCAATGCCCGTTCGGCCTGAAGAGCCTGGTAAAGATCGCGGTCTGCTTCGAGAATGGTAGAGCTCTGTGGTAACAACTCTTGAGATACCCTGATCAATCGACTTTCAACATTATTTACCGCCCATATGGCGGATAAACCCAAAACGACGAATAAGGCGGCTAGAACCAGAATAGGCAGGGTGAGCTTCCAGCGGAAACCCAAGTTGCGAAATAGACTAATCATGAGTGTGCACTCTTTATTTATTGGCAGCGATATCGGGGGACGTCTCATGCGACCCTACCTACTCCTTGGAGGCTGGTAACGACCGCATGTGAATAGCTTCCGAGAGCACTCCGGAAAAGACCAATATCCTTGGCTTGCATCAGATCACAACGCGGCGAACCACAGGTAGACTCCCTACCCACAATGCTTGGCTTCCTATTTTAAGTATCGACTAAAATGCCCAAAACATTAACGATTTTTAGTCGTTTTCAGAATAAAAATCCTTGGCTTACAAAAAAAGGCGCCTCGCCACTATGCGATCATTGGAAACACAAGTGCGATTACCAGCGGGATGTAGACCAGCGCGACCAAGGTGCTCAACAAAGCCGTTCCAGCCACCTGCTGTGGACTCGTATCCAGAAGGGTCGCGATAACAACGGTGTTGGCCGCAATGGGCGTGATCGAGATGAGTAGGATTGCGCGATAAACCGCCGCATCGTAGATATGCAATAGCTGACTGTCGAGCAACCAGAACACCAATGCAGCCAGTGGCCAACTGACAAACTTGCCAAAGAACGCCAGCGCCGTGAACCGCGGATTGCCCGCCAAACCTTGAAAGCTAAGAATGCTCATGCCAATGATCATCATGCCAAGGACGCTATAAGCACCCCGCAGGTTGTCGAACAGGGGCATAAAAGCTGCGGGAATACTGACGTTGCTGTAGTTGAGCGCTACAGCCAGAAAGAATGCGTACAACGAAGGCAGACGAGCAACCTTGAGCACGCAGTCACGCACCCCAAAACGGCCACGCGCCGCCAGATAGAATCCGACCGAGTTCTCGAACAGCGTGGTACCCAGCATGCAGACGATGTAGATACTCAAGCCTTGCTCGCCGAAGAGCAGAAGTGCCACCGGGATACCAAAATAACCGGTATTACCAGTGCCCACCGATAACGGGATCATATTGGCACTGCCGTCATGTAACCAGCATCGCGCGACAAACAAATGCAGTAGCCCAAGCAACGAGCACAAACTGAAGGTCAAAAAAGGCAGCATGACCACCTCAGTCGACAGCGGCGCATTCATCACCCCGGCAAAAATCACGGAAGGCGTCACTATGTACATCATGATGCCGGCAATGTGCCTGCCGCTGGCATCCAGGTAACGGCCCGCAACCCAACCCAAGGCCACAGTTGCGTAAAGCGGCAGCAGTTTATATACCAGAGCTAGGGCGGCCAGCATCGCAACTCCGCGAACAGTAAGGACGTTAAAATAAAAACAGCGCCTTCAGTTTTGAATACGGTATACCCGCTCAACTAGCTGTTCCATACCTTGCGCGGCAAAGACCGCATGATCGGCCAGCACATCCTGCTCATCAAGTAGTTCAATGCGGCAGCCCGCAAACAGACTGTGTACCTCATCGTCCGGGACGCTGAAGGGCGGCCCCGGCCTTTGCTGCTGCGGATAGTCGAGGGTCACCAGCAGCATCTGCCAGCCCGGCGGCAATATGGCTCGAGTATGTGCGACATAGGCACGGCGCATATCGGGCGGCAAGGCTATCAACGCAGCCCGGTCATAGACTGCAGTAATGTCTTTCATCTGCTCGACGGTGAGCTTGAAGAAGTCGCCGCACAGCAACTCAAAACCTGCGCCTATGGCAACATCAAATTCATCCTGCTGCTGCCATGTAAGGGCCAGTTTCTGTTCGCTGATAAAGGACTCGATTGCAGTGCGAGCAAGCTCCACCCCCTGGACCTCATACCCCTGGTCACGCAGCCAGAGCATGTCCAGACTTTTGCCACACAGCGGCACCCAGACCCGTGCACTCGGACGCACCTGCAACGCAGGCCACCAACGACTGAGCAGCGGATTTATTCTGCTCTTGTGAAAGCCTGTTTCCCCGCGCTGCCAGCGGGTTTGCCAAAATTCTGCTTCCATACTCACCTCTTGCCACGCAAAGTGTTGACTATACAGTATTTTTATTACTCATCAGGCTGGGAGGCTATATAGTAGAGGCGTCTATCATTCGGCTTTCAGGCAAGCGCTAAATGGATTACATCAACACCATCTTTATGATTGGCGCGCTGCTGCTTTGCTTCAGCGTACTCGCTAGCTCACTCTCTTCCCGGCTGGGCATCCCGCTGCTGCTGATCTTTCTCGTGATCGGCATGCTGGCAGGCGAAGACGGGCTGGGCGGTATTGCCTTTGAGGACACCAGCAGCGCGTTTCTGATCGGCAGCCTTGCCTTGGCCATCATCCTGCTTGATGGCGGCATGCGTACTCGCGTGGAGAACTTCCGCGTCGGTTTATGGCCGGCGATGTCGCTGGCCAGTCTTGGTGTACTGATTAGCGCCACCCTGACCGGCGGGCTCACTGCCTGGCTGCTGGATCTACACTGGCTGCAAGGCTTGCTGCTGGGCGCCATTGTGGGCTCCACCGATGCTGCCGCCGTCTTTTCCCTGCTTCAGGGCAAAGGCCTGAACCTCAAACAACGCGTTGGCGCTACCCTGGAAATCGAATCCGGCTCCAACGATCCGATGGCGATCTTCCTGACCATTACCCTGGTTGAAATGCTGTCTAGCGGACAGACCAGCTTTAGCTGGAACTTCGCCCTCTTGCTGATCGAACAATTCGGTATTGGCGCGCTCTGCGGCCTGGGCGGCGGCTTTTTGCTGGTGTGGCTGGTTAACCGAGTACATTTGCCGGTGGGGCTTTACCCGCTACTCATTACCAGCGGCGCCATACTGGTCTTTGCCGTCACCAACAAAATTGGCGGTAGCGGGTTTCTGGCGATCTATTTGACCGGCCTGATTTTGGGTAACAAGCGCGTGCGCAATCTGCAGAACATTCTGCAGGTGCAGGACGGTATGGCCTGGCTCAGCCAAATCGGCATGTTCCTGATGCTCGGGCTATTGGTCACGCCCAGCGAAATGCTGATCATCGCGATGCCTGCGGTATTGATCGCGCTCTTCCTGATTTTGGTTGCTCGGCCGATAGCGGTTCTCATCTGTCTGGCGCCCTTTGTGTTTTCCTGGCGAGAACGCCTGTTTATCGCCTGGGTTGGGCTGCGTGGCGCAGTCCCGATCATACTTGCGCTCTTTCCATTATTGGCCGGACTGGAGCAGGCACAGCTATTGTTCAACCTGGCTTTTGTCGTGGTACTGGTTTCTCTGCTGCTGCAAGGCTCCTCACTGCCTTGGGTTGCGCGGCTATGCAAGGTGGAGATTCCACCGCAACCCGAGCCGCTGCAGCGCACCAGTCTGGATACCGCCATACAGGGTGATTTCGAGCTACTGATCTATCAACTGGACAACGCCAACTGGTGTGTGGGTGTCGCCCTGCGCGATCTCACTATGCCGGCCGAAACGCGCATTGCAGCACTTTTCCGCGGTAATCGTCTGTTGCATCCGACCGGTAGCACCCAGTTAGCGCTGAACGACGTGCTCTGCGTTGTCGGCAGACCCCGCGACCTTCCTGCACTGTCCAAGCTGTTCAGTAAAGCCCAGGCGCCCCGCTACCTGGAAAGCCGAAACTTCTTCGGTGACTTCATCCTGGAGGGCGACGCGCAGCTGGGCGAAGTCGGCAAATTCTATGGCTTTGATGTGCCACAAGACATGCAGGACCTGACTTTGGCTGCTTTCTTCAGCCGTCACTTTGGCGGCCACCCGGTGGTCGGCGACCATATTCAATGGGAAGGCCACAGTTGGGTCGTTGCCGCCATGGATAACGACTGGATTCTCAAGGTCGGCCTGAAACTGGGTGAAGGCAGCGGCGGTCCCAAATTGGGTTTTTAGTGCCGCCGCTTGACCCTCACATGGTGTCAAGGTGCATGCTGAGTTCATCAGCAGAATTGGAGAACCCACATGCAGACCATTACCCTGACACTGGGCGGCATGAACTGCGGCAGCTGTGTCAGCCGCGTCGAACAGCTGCTATCAAGCACAACAGGCATTCAGCAAGCGGAAGTCAACCTGGCCGCCAATAGCGCCCGGTTCGACTTCACCACCGCCGAGGAGCTGCGTTCTGTCAGTGCTCGACTGGACAAGGCGGGTTACCCGGCAAAGCGAGAAGAGCGTCAACTTCAACTCAAGGGTATGAACTGCGGCAGCTGCGTGCGCCGTGCAGAACAGGCTTTGATGAACATTGCGGGCGTGCTCAGCGCCGAGGTCAACCTGGCTAGTCAGCAAGCCCGTATCACCCTACTCAAAGGCGCCGATGACCAGTTGGTATTGGATGCGCTAGCTAACGCTGGCTATCCCGGCCAGTGGCTGGACGCCGGCAAACATCAGGACCGCGAACAGACGAGCGAGCTGCGCAAGGAGCGGGCGTGGCTGATACTGGCTGTCGCCTTTACCCTGCCCTTGGGTATAGGGATGATCCCTGCCCTCTTTGGCAATCACAGTTTTATGCTGCCGCCCTGGCTCCAGCTGGTGCTTGCCTCGATAGTGCAGTTCATCTTTGGCGCACGCTTCTACAAGGGAGCCTGGCATGCGCTGCGTAATCGCAGCGGCAATATGGACCTGCTGGTTGCCCTGGGCACCAGCGCCGGCTGGGCCTTGAGCACATGGCACCTGCTGCAGGCCGCGCCCGGCGAGAATCCGGCGCTCTACTACGAAGCCTCCGCAACCATTGTCAGCTTTATCCTGCTTGGCAAGTATCTGGAAAGCCGCGCCAAAGGGCAGACACTTGAAGCCATACGCGCGCTTAGCGCCTTGCGCCCCGACACGGCTCGCAGGCGCACTGGTAACGCAGAGGACCAACTGGTGCCACTCGACCAGATAATGGTCGATGACCTGGTCGTGGTCAAACCCGGCGAACGCATCCCTGTGGATGCCGAAGTCAGCGACGGTGCCAGCCATGTGGACGAGTCGATGCTGACGGGTGAAAGCCTGCCGGTGAGCAAAGAGCCTGGCGACAGCGTTAGCGCGGGCGCCATGAATCAGGACGGCCTGCTGCTGCTGAAAACCCGCGCAGTAGGCGCAGAGACGCGGCTGGCCCAGATTGTCAGGCTGGTAGAGAGTGCACAATCGTCCAAAGCGCCGATACAACGCCTGGTAGACCGCGTCAGCTCGATCTTCGTACCTATTGTCATGCTGATCGCATTATTCACCTGGGTAATCGGCAGTCTGATTATTGGGCCAGAACAAGCTCTGCTCAATGCCATAGCCGTGCTCGTTATCGCCTGCCCCTGCGCACTGGGTCTGGCGACACCTACCGCGATTATGGTCGGCACCGGCGTGGCAGCAAAGCACGGCATTCTTATCCGCGATGCCATCGCTTTGGAGCAAGCGCATAAGGTTGATACCGTGGTTTTCGATAAAACCGGTACCTTGACGGTGGGCCAGCCCTCTCTCACCAATTTTCAGTTGCTTGAGGATATTACGCAGGAGCAGGCATTGGCTTGGGCGGTAGCTATTCAGCAGCAGGCAGAGCATCCGCTTGCGCAGGCAGTATGCGATTTTGCCCAGGCGCATTCAGTCAGTGCGCCGGCAGCCAGCAGCTTCAAGGTCTGCGCGGGACGAGGCGCTCAAGGAATGGTGGACGGCACGCAACTATGGCTTGGTAACGAGCGCATGATGGCCGACCAGGGTATTGACCTATCGGCTTGGCTCGTCGACGTCCAGAAACAGGCTACCGCCGGTGCGACAATCTCCTGGCTGGCCGCCGACAACCCGCCACGCGCAGTGGCTATGCTAGCCTTTGCCGATACCATCAAACCTAGCGCAGTCGCAGCCGTTGCCCGCCTTCACGACCAAGGCATCAAGACACTGCTACTTAGCGGCGACAACCAGGCCGCCGCAGACTCAGTCGCGCAAAAACTGGGGATACTGCAGGCTCGGGGCGGTGTACTGCCGAATGAAAAAGCAGAGGTAGTACAAGGTCTGCGTGCTAAACATAGTGTGGTTGCCATGGTGGGTGACGGGATCAACGATGCACCAGCGCTGGCCGCAGCGGATATCGGCCTGGCTATGGCCACGGGCACCGACGTTGCAATGCACAGTGCTGGCATTACGCTGATGCGCGGCGACCCGCTGCTGGTTCCTGCAGCGCTTTCGTTATCGCGGGCTAGCTGGCGTAAAATCAGACAGAATCTGTTCTGGGCGTTTGTTTACAACTGCGTCGGTATTCCTCTAGCGGCGGTAGGCCTGCTGAATCCGATGCTGGCTGGTGCGATGATGGCCGCTAGTAGTGTTTGCGTGGTCAGCAACGCGCTGCTGTTGAAGCGCTGGACCCCGGAGAAACCATGAACATCAGTCAAGTCGCCAAGGCCAGCGGTCTCAGCGCAAGAATGATCCGCCACTATGAACAGATCGGCTTGGTACCCGCGCCGGCGCGCAGTGAATCCGGCTACCGCCAATATACGCAAACGGATCTGCACAGCCTGCGTTTTATCCATAGCGCACGTGAGATGGGCTTCAGTATGGAGCAAATAGCACAACTACTAATGCTATGGCAGGATCGCTCACGTAGCAGCAGCGAGGTCAAACGTCTGGCGCAGCAACACCTGCAGGAACTGGAACAGAAGATTGCTGACCTGCAGGCCATGCGCAACACATTGGCTGACCTAGCCAACTGCTGCCATGGCGATGACCGACCTGACTGTCCCATCATTGAATCACTGGCGAGCCGATGAGTGAACAATCTCCGCTGGACCTAAAGTCACTGCGCCACTTTGCAGCCCTGGTTGAACACCAGGGCTTTATCCGCGCCGGTGAAGCTATTGGCCTTAGTCAGCCAGCATTAAGCCGCAGTATCCAGACGCTGGAGCACCGCCTGGGCTGCGCCCTGATCAAACGCGGCGGGAAGGGCGTGGAGCTGACACCGCAGGGGCAATTGGTATTGGAGCACGCCAAGCGTCTATTGGCCGGGAGCACGTCACTGAAAAATGCACTGCGCCAATTCAATGACCTCGAAGAAGGTGAGTTACTCATCGGCGCAGGCCCCTTCCCGGCTGCCGATCTGCTGCCACGCGTTCTGGGCCAGTTCAACCAGCGCTACCCAGGCGTGCGAGTCAGGCTGGAGATTCAACACTGGGTTGCACTGCGGCGCCAACTGTTGGCCGAAGAACTCGAGCTTTTCGTAGCGGATATTCGCGAACTAGAGGGCGACCCATTGCTGCAGGTGGAGCCGTTGCAGCAGGAGCCAAGCCTGTTGTTCTGTCGCGCGGGCCACCCGCTGATCAAGCAAGCCAAACAACTCACGCCAGCACAATTAGCCGAGTACCCGTTAGCAAGCTTCCGGCTACCTGGCGTGATTGAGCAATTGCTGCAAGACACCTTTCCGCGAGATACACCGCTGATCAGTCTGGAATGCGACAACCTGGACGTGCTCAAGCGACTGGTAATGAACTGCGACGCGTTGAGTTTTGCCAGCCACAGTACATTGGCAGCAGAACTGGCGCGGGGTGAACTGGTGCTGCTCGACTGGCCCAAGCTCATGCCCGGCACCAGTTTTGGCTTGGTAACCCGTCTGCAACGCCCGCTTTCTCCGGCTGCGATTGCCTTTATAGCGATGTTGAAAGCTGCAGCCGTTAGCCCAGCGCCTGTTGCGCACTAACGCAACAGAACGGGCTACAAGAGGTTAAACAGACTCAGGCCGCTGACCTTGACGAAGCTTTGCTGCGCCGCTTCCAGCACGACTGTTTGCAAGCTGAGACGGCTCAATGCTTCGGCGTAATCCAGGTCTTCCAACTCGGAGGTGACCGACGTATTGATCAGCGACAGCTCACCGTTTTGCAGCTGCGTCGACTCAATCACGTTCATTCGCGCGCCTATGGTGGTCTGCACCTGCAATACACTGTTCATGGCGTTGTCGAGGTTGTCGAGAGTGATGGCAATCACGTCCCTACGCTGCAACTTGTCTTCACTGCTGGTCGTCGGGGTTTCCAGCGTCTCACGCAGGTTCGCAATGGTTTCCAGGATGCCACGCGTTTCACGCTTATCACTGGTAGCGGTACTGTCCCCGGTGGTGATGGTGAAGCTGTCGCCCGCCGCCGGTGCACCACCCAAAACGACGGAAACACCGGCATAACGAATGTTGTAACCACCGTCATCGTTTTCTTCAAGCGCACCGGTCACCGGAGGCACCAAGGGGGTACCGCCGCTATCGACTATTTCGTAGGTATCGGCGGTAGCGCCTATAACGATACTCACACTGCCCTGCGGATAAAAATTCTGATCGTAGTCGTTCTTGTTCTCAACCACGCCAAGCGAGATACGCGCGGTACCGGTATTGGCGGCATCGGCGGCAGTCAGTACCCGGTTAACGTTACCCACATCAACGAACAAATCTTTGCCGTTATCATTCAAGGCTACCGTTTTTGAGCCAGCGATCTGCACCGAGCGCTGACCTTCGTCACCTTGATAACTATAGCTGCCATCAGGGTTCTTGATGAAAGGGGCTTCGCTACTCTGATAGCCACCAAACAGGTATTCGCCGCGGGCGTTGCGGCTGTTGAACAAATCCAGCAGCTCCTCTTCACGCTGCTCAAGCTCAGTGGCAAGCGCACCTCGATCGGCATCGGTCAAACCACCACCACCGGCTTCCAGTGCAATCTCACGCACACGCTGCAGAGAGTTGTTGACCGAATTCAGAATAGCCTCTTCCTGCGCCAAACTGTTGTTGGCGGCGGTCATATTGCTCTTGTACTGCTCCAGCTTGTTGGACTCCTGACTCAACTGCAACAGACGCACCGTTGCTACCGGGTCATCAGCGGGCGACAAAATGCGTTTACCGGTGCTGATCTGTTCCTGCGTACGTGACGCGTTGGCATAGTTATCCTGAATGCCCCGCACGCCGCTATTGAACTGCTGAATGGTGGAAATCCGCATATTTTGTTACCCGTTAGCGAATACTGCTGAGCAGTGTATCGAACAAAGACCGCGCAACTTGAATAACCTGAGCCGAGGCGTTGTAGTACTGCTCAAACTTGATCAGGTTTGCTGCTTCTTCGTCCAGGCTGACAGCCGAGACGGAATCCCGGTTATTCGTTGCCTGTTGCAGCACAGCACCGGTCGATTCCGCATCCGTTCGCGCCTGAGCTGTGAAAGTGGCCACACGTTGCACCAGATCACCATAACCATCAACGAAGGAGAAGCCATCAGCACCATTGGCCTTGCCCAGCACTTTGGACGTCTGCAATTCGGACATCACCAACGCGTTGCGGTTATCGGCGACACCCGTATTGAAGTTGACACTAAAACTGTCGCCGTCCTTTGGCCTGCCGCTCATTTGCATACTGAAAGTATAGCCGCCCACGGTCAGCTCGACGTCGTTCGTCTGGCCAGGGGTAATAACCAACGGAGACGGTGTCAGTGTGCCGCTGGAGCTAGTCAGCTCTCCGGTTGCCGAGTCATAGCTCAGATCAACCGGCAGCAAGGTCTGCAGCGCAGCAGGATCAATAGGTGAAGGCCCACCAGTCAACACCGGCTGAGTGATACTACCAGTACCACGATTATCCAGATTGGCGTCACTGCTGGCCGGCGCAGCAAACGCCAGCTCCTGAGGTTCCGTCATCACCACATCTATATTGGCCGCGGCATAACGGGTTGGGGTCAGCAAAAAGCGATCGCCAGCACCTACGCTACCGGCGCTCAACTCAATGGAAATACCATCCAGCTCTGGCGGCGGCGCACTGGTCAGATCGTAGGGGCCGGTTACCTTGTTATCAGAGGTGCGGCGGACGGTAAACTCGGTCGAGCTACTGAAAACCACCTCGTAATCCGAGGTACCAAGCTGCGAAGTATCGGTGATCAGCACGTCCAGCTTGGCATTCGGGTCGCTGTTATTAGCCCGCGCACGGCTGCGCCCATCCACCAGCGCGTCGCTATTAATGTCGTTGAACAGCAGTGAGCCCGCATTACCATTACGGTCAAGCCCTTGCCCCTGCTGCTGGTTAAACTCATTAGCAATCGACAATGACAGTCGACCAATCGAGTTCAACGCCTGATCCAGCACATCCTGACGATAGCGCACCAGACCGCCCAGTTCGCCACCACTAAGCAGTGAGGTAATATCCTGCGTCGAGCCACCACTGGTCAGCACAACATCGACCCGTGAAGGGTCAGACGCACCGTTGCGCACTGACAGGGTTGAAGCCTCACTACCCACCACCAGGGGCTGGCCAGACCCAACAAAGACGTTAATCTGATTATCGTCCTGTGGTACCACGCTGATACCGATAAGTTTGGAGAGCTCGCGCACGGCCTCGTCACGTGAGTCCAGTAAGTCGTTAGGCTGAGCACCGTTGGCTGCTGCCTTGGCAATGCTGTCATTGAACTCGGCAATGGTAGCCGACAGGCGGCTCGCCTGATCAGCCAGCGTGCCCATCTGCTGTCCGATAAACTGGTTCTGCCCCGCCAGACTGCTCTGTACCGTATTGAAACGTGATGCCAATCCTTCAGCCTCGGATAAAAAGAGTTGGCGTGCGGGCAGATTGGACGGGTCTTCGATCGCCGTCTGCAGCGCATCAAAGTAATTCTGCAGGCCTGGGGTGATACCGGTCGCGCTACTGGAGACCAGCGTATTAAGCTGCTCCATTTGCGACTGAAAAGCTTTGACTTCAGCGTTGCTGGAGGTGCTGGAGCGCACCTGATTGGTTAGAAACTGATTATAGATGCGATCAACATCCACCACTTTGCTACCGTTACCAATGTAACCAGCGCCGGTGAAAATGGGCAGCTGCGTCGACTGCACCGCAGTCTGGCGGCTATAGCCAGGGGTATTGACGTTACTGATGTTTTGGCCGGTGACCGACAGCTGTGTCTGAGCCGATTTGAGCCCGCTGAGACCAATACCAAAAAGGTCAGCCATTATGCCCTGCCCTCAGCGCTATCAGCCGCTGCGGTATTGTTAGCTACACGAGTGTCACTTTCACTGATCAACTTGCGAGCAATCTGCGAGACCTTGCTGGCGTACTGCGGATCAGTGGCATAACCGGCCTGCTGCAGTTCACGGAAGAAGGAATCCGGGTTGGCGGTGCTGCCCAGAGCCTGCTGGTAGCGGCCGTTGGTTTCCAGGAAGCTGACGTAATCTTCAAAGCTCTGTTCCCAGGAATCATAACTGCGGAACGCGGCGCGCTCTTTACCCGCTACCCCGTTGCGAAACTCAGTCGTCATCACCTGCGCAGAATCGCCCTGCCAACCGCCATGCGACTTGATACCGAATAAATTGTGGCTGCTGGCACCATCGCTCCCTTTTATCACTGACTTGCCCCAACCCGTTTCCAGAGCGGCCTGGGCCACCAGGTAATGTGGATCGACACCGAGCCTGGCAGCGGCTTTTTCAGCCATCGGCAGCATGGTTTCAACAAACTCATCGGCATTGGCAAAGCGCGTACGTGCAGCGCTATCGCTATTCACCATCTGTGCGCTGGACGGGCTCTCAGCGTTGCGAGCGGCCGCCTGCAGGGCGCGCAGCGGCTGCCAGTTTTGCACCACGCTTGAACTATCTTTGCTTTCACTGCTGTCAGGCGCACCTATGGCGCTCTGCTGGGCGTGACGCTGTGCCCAATCGCTATAGTTGGATGAGATCGCCAGTCGGCGACGCGCCAGCAAAGCTGACTGATCAAGCCCTTCTACTGCCTGTTTGCCAGCATTGGCAGACGCGGCTGTCGTACTGCCTTGCGGCGACAACTGACGCATCAGGGTATCGGTCATCCCCAAGCCCTTGCTTTCCGCCAAGTGAATCGACAGCTGGTTATCGTACATATCCTGATAATGCCGGGTCTGCGGGGTATTCAATGGGTTGCCTTCAGCAAAAACCGCATTGGCATCACGCATGCTTTTGACCATCATGTTCACAAACAACGACTCGAACTGTTCAGCCACCTTGCGGATATTCTCCGGGCTATTGGCCTTGGGTCCTGACTTCAGCTGACTAACACTGTTCAGGTCGGTGTAGTTGAGACTGCTGTTGTTGATGCTCATGCTGGCCTCCCGACTCAGATGATAACCAGATCGGCGTTCAAGGCGCCGGCCTGCTTGAGTGCTTCCAAAATAGCCATCAGGTCACCAGGAGCCGCGCCTACCTGATTTACCGCACGTACAATTTCGTCCAGCGATACACCTGGATTGAAGACAAACATGCGGCTATCACCCTGATCAATGTTGATCTGCGAGCTGGGTGCAATCACGGTCTGACCACCAGCCAGCACGCCATCGGGCTGGCTCACCTGCGCGTTCTCACTGATGGTGACAGTAAGGCTGCCGTGGGTTACCGCGGCTGGCTGCACACGCACATCCTGACCAATAACGATGGTGCCGGTACGCGAATTGATGATGACCTTGGCCGCGGCGTTACCCTGCTCAATCCGCAGATTCTCAACCATAGCCAGATAATCCACGCGCTGATTGGGATCAATAGGCGCACGCACCCGAATACTGCCGCCATCCAAGGCTTGCGCCACGTCAGGGCCGAAAGTCCTGTTGATCTCATCTACCACCCGTTTGGCGGTAGTGAAGTCCGGACGATTCAGGTTAAAGGTCAAGTGATCACCGGAATTAAAGGGGCTGGCAACCGCGCGCTCGACGCTGGCACCGTTGGGAATACGGCCCACGCTGGGCACGTTTACCGTGATGCGCGAGCCGTCCGCACCTTCTGCGCCAAAGCCACCCACCACCAGGTTGCCTTGCGCAATAGCATAGACCTGCCCATCAATACCCTTGAGCGGCGTCATCAACAGGCTGCCGCCACGAAGACTCTTGGCATTACCAATCGAAGAGACTGTGATGTCGATGGTCTGCCCCGGCCGCGAAAAGGCAGGCAGATCAGCATGAATCGCTACAGCAGCCACGTTTTTCATCTGGATTCGAGTACCCGGCGGTACCGTAATACCAAACTGCGCCAACATGTTATTGAAGGTCTGTACGGTAAAGGGAGTCTGGCTGGTCTGGTCACCCGAGCCGTCCAGGCCAACCACCAGGCCGTAGCCAATCAGTTGGTTACTGCGGACCCCGGCAATACTGCCGATATCCTTCAGGCGATCAGCCTGTACCAGCGGACTGGCCAACAACAGACATAGGCAGAGCGATAAAAAGCGCATCTTGTCTCTCCTGTCAGAAAGGCCACAGCGGGCTGAGGAAGAACTGGTTCAACCAACCCGGCTGACTGGCATTGGCAAAAGCGCCGTTACCCGAATAGGTAATGCGCGCATCGGCGACCCGAGTCGACAGCACGGTGTTATCCGGCCCAATATCATCCGCGCGCACCAGACCGGAAATACGTATCAGCTCATCGCCCTGGTTCAGCGTTATCCATTTTTCACCACGTACCGCCAGAATGCCGTTAGGCAGCACTTCAGCCACAGTTACGGTTATGGAGCCCGTCAGGCTATTGCTCTGGTTGGCGTCGGCGGAACCATCAAAGCCACGATTACCGGAAACACTCACCCCCAGATCCAGGCCCTTGAACCCAACCGTATTGCCTAACAGGGTTGGGTTACCAATGGACACGTTGCTTTCTTTATCGATTTCGTTCTCAGCCTTCTTCTGCGCGGCCGTCTGCTCACTCAGCGTGATGGTGATAATGTCGCCGACGCGATGCGCTTTACGGTCGTTGTACAGACTCATCTCGAAGCCGGGCTGGTAAATAGCGCCGTTGTTCAACTCCTGCGGCAAGGGTGTGCGCGGCAAAACCGGGGCATAAGCCGGGTCGTCCCGGGTTGGCGGCATCTGCATGCAGCCAACCAGGCTCACCAAGCCAAAAAGCACCAACGCGTTACGCAAGAAGTTCATGACACTAAGCTCCCGTCAGAGATTCTGACTGATGTACTGCAGCATCTGGTCTGCGGTGGAAATAACCTTGGAGTTCATTTCGTAAGCGCGTTGAGTGGTGATCATGTTGACCAACTCTTCAACCACACTGACGTTGGAGTTCTCAAGGGTGTTCTGCAGAACAGTACCCAGACCGTTATCGCCCGGATTGCCGTTCTGCGGCGCGCCGCTGGCGGCGGTTTCCAAAAACAGGTTATTACCAATCGACTGCAGCCCCGCCGGGTTGATGAAATCCGAGGTCTGAATATTGCCAATCTGCTGAATGCCGGGATTGCCAAATACCGAAATGCTGACGGTGCCGTCTTCACCTATGGTCAGTGTCTGGACGTCATCTGGCAGCACAATGCCAGGCTCAAGCGGGAAACCATTGGACGTAACAATCTGACCATCGGCGTCGAGATGAAAACTACCGTCACGGGTATAGCCAATGTTGCCGTCGGGCATCAGGATCTGAAAGAACCCGCGGCCATTGACCGCCATATCCAGTGGCTGCTCAGTGGTCTGCAGCGTGCCCTCGGTAAATATCTTCTGGGTACCCACCACCCGTACACCCGTACCCAACTGCAAACCTGAAGGCAATTGCGTGTCTTGAGTACTCTGGCCGCCAGGCTGGCGCTTGACCTGATACAGCAGATCTTCAAACTCCGGCCGATCACGCTTGAAACCCGTAGTTGATACGTTAGCCAGGTTGTTGGAAATAGTGGTGAGCATGGTGTCCTGAGCGGACAAACCGGTTTTGCTGACCCAAAGTGCTGCGAGCATGGTGTCTCTCCTCGCGTGTCAGTTAACTGACACTGCTATTAAACGTTAACTGATTTGCAGGACGCGATCTGACGCCTGAGCGTTCTCGTCAGCGGTGCGCATCATCTTGATGTGCAGCTCAAACTGCCGTGCGAGCGTCAACATCGAGGTCATCTCTTCAACCGCATTGACATTGCTGCCTTCCAGAAAACCGGTCGCAACCTGCACAGCCCCGTCGGCCGGTTGCTCGAGGCCGCCATCAGCGCGCATCAGGCCGTCTTCCGCCTTACGCAGGCTGGCAGGATCAGGATTAACCAGTTTGATGCGATCTACTTCTGCCATGACCGTGGGTGCTTCACCCAGGGCACGGATGCTGATGGTGCCGTCCGAGCCAACCTCGATCTTTTCTGCTGGCGGGATCGCAATGGGGCCACCGTTACCCAGCACTGGCAGGCCACCAGAGGTACGCAGAATCCCAAAAGCATCAATCTTGAGGTTGCCAGCACGCGTGTAAGCTTCTGTGCCATCTGGAGCCTGCACTGCTATCCAACCTTCGCCCTGGACGGCAACATCCAACTCGCGACCTGTCTCTTGCATGCTTCCGGCGGAATAGTCGGTGCCAGGACGCTCAGTCATTGCATAGGCGCGGGTAGCAAACCCATCGCCAAAAACCGGCATGGAGCGCGCTTGTTCAAAGTCCTTGCGAAACCCGGTGGTGGTGAGGTTTGCCAGGTTGTTGGCGTGCGAACGTTGCGCTAACGCGTTTTGGCTTGCCCCCGTCATGGATATGTATAGCGATTTGTCCATGTCCTTTCTCCCGCATCAACTGACGCGACAAAGAATTGCCGCTTTTGCTCTTGATACAGAAGATAAAGCACAGACCATGCCATCAACCCACATTTACTATTTAAGCAATAAAAATCATAGACTTAAAAAATAAAGGACAAAAAAAAGCGGCAATACCGGCACGCCTATTTGCCGGTATTGCCGCTGAGATCGCCGTTTTATACGCTGACGACTTACCTCAGGTTGATAATGGTCTGGGTCACCGCATCTTCAGTCTGAATGGTTTTGGCATTAGCTTGATAGTTGCGCTGCGCCACGATTAAATTGATCAACTGCTCGGAAATGTCAACGTTCGACTGCTCCAGCGCACCGGACTGAATACTGCCCAATGTCCCCGTAGTAGGCGCTCCTATTACCGGCTCGCCCGACTCGAATGACTGCGACCAAGCCGTATTACCCAAGGGGCTCAAGCCCTGCTGGTTGGCAAAGGTAGCAAGCACCACCTGCCCCTGAACCCGAGTTTGCCCGTTGGTATAGCGCGCCACCAGCAAGCCGGACTTATCGATACCCAGGCCAGCCAGCTCACCCGTAGTGAAGCCATCCTGCGATACTGCGGTCACCGCGAAGCTGGATGAATATTGCGTGGAGCCAGTGAGATTCAGGTCGAGATTCGCTACCGGAGATTCGGCCCCCGTTGGCTGCCCCTCACTATCCAGCGGCTGCCAGCCGGTTATGTTGTATGGCTGAGGACTAACCAGCTCACCCACGCTGTTAAAGTCCACGTCATAACGCGTGGTTGCCGTCGGATCAAAAGCTGGATCGGTAGCAGGCGTACCGCTTTGCAGGTCACGACCGTCTACCAGGACGTACATATCCCAGCTGTTCGCGTCATTTTTCACGAAGTACTTCGTCAATACGTGATCGTTACCCAGGCTATCGTAAATCTTCACCGACGTAGAGCTGTTGTAAGACGCCGAGTTAGTCGGATCAAAGGTAGCTCGCGCCGCCGCCAGACCTGCGGTCTCGGCCGCCACGATTTCAGCCGGCGTCGGGTTGGCAGGATCGACGGCGCCAGCGATTGAAGCCGCATAGGCAGTATCATAGCCTTGCGAGTAGACCGGGGGCCGGGTCTGTGTAGAATTCAGATTCAGCGTCGAGCTGATAGATGTAGTGGCATTCGGATCAGCTGAACGCGTATCAACACGAAGATCCGTCTGAATGCCTTGATCGATCTGACCGGATACCGCGTTGACCGCAAACCCCTGCAAGCGCTCACCTGCGTTATTGAC
Source organism: Pseudomonas sp. 5Ae-yellow (assembly GCF_014077575.1). Classification (NCBI taxonomy): domain Bacteria; kingdom Pseudomonadati; phylum Pseudomonadota; class Gammaproteobacteria; order Pseudomonadales; family Pseudomonadaceae; genus Pseudomonas; species Pseudomonas sp. 5Ae-yellow. The sequence goes on from NZ_JACGWE010000004.1 coordinate 97,484, forward strand.
GATATTACCGTCGCTATCAGTGCCAAAATAGCCAGCGCGAGTATAAGACAGCGCACCATCCTTGCTGGTAACGAAGAACCCGTTACCGTTGATGGCCATGTCCAAGCTGTTCTCGGTAAAACCGATGTTGCCCTGGGTAAACAACTGCGCCGTATTCTGCAACCTCACGCCACTGCCTTGGGCGTTGCTGCCAGTACCCAAAACCGAGGCGGCATAGACATCAGCAAACTCGGCACGCGAGCTTTTGAAGCCGACGGTACCGGCGTTCGCAATATTATTACCTGTGATATTCAGATCGGAAGCTGCCGCCCGGATACCACTCAAACCGATATTAAAAGACATAATATTTCTCCTCAGCCTGATGCGGACGACTGTTATTTAATCGAGTAAACGTTGGATAAACTGATACTGCCCAGGCCAGCCACATTGAGTAGTAACTCACCATTATTGCCAGCCCCCAGCGATACACTATCCACGTTGGCCGGCAACAGCGTAGCCAACTGCTTGGTTGTACCACCTACCGCTGCGGTCGCTTCAAAGGTATAGGCACCTGGCGGCAAGACATTGCCGCTACCATCCTTGCCATCCCATTTGAAATCATGCATCCCGGCTTTGAGATCACCCATGTTGATGGTATTCACCAGGCTACCGGCGCTGTCGAGCACCTTGATAGATACTGCGCCACTGTCTTCCGGCAGAGCGAACTGACCTTCGACCCCGGTAGCCGTATCCACAATCGCCTGATCAGACGGCACAATCACGGTACGACCCACTAGAGAAGATGCCTGTAACGCCTGTGAAGACTGATAACCACTGAGCAAAGCCTCCATCGAGGTGTTCATGTTCTCGATGCCTTCGACCGTACTGAATTGCGCCAGCTGGGCAATAAACTCACCGTTTTCCTGCGGGGAAAGGGGGTCCTGATTGTTCATCTGCGCAACCAACAACTCGAGAAACTGATCCTTGCCCAGCTCGTCGCTCTTAGGCTCACGATCTGTATCGAACTTGTACTGGTCCAATACACTGTTGCCCACTGCCACATTATTGCTGACACTCATGTCGGTATGTCTCCGTTTACTGGCCCAGGGTCAGGACGCGTTGCAACATGGTTTTGGCGGTATTCATGACTTCCACATTGGTCTGGTAGGACCGGGAAGCAGACATCATGTTAGCCATTTCTTCAACCACATTTACGTTGGGATAAAACACATAACCATCTTCATTCGCCATGGGATGATCGGGCTCATAGCGCGGTTCTAACTCCGCGTCGGACTCAACAACACCTAAAACCTGAACACCTTCGCCAACTTGCTGCTGATCACTAAACAAGGAGGCGCCAGCGCCCTGCTCAGCACTGAAGATGGTTGCAAAAACCGGGTTACGCGCACGGTAGGTTTGATCAATGCTGCTCGAAACCGTCTCGGCGTTGGCAATATTGCTGGCCACGGTGTTAAGCCGCAGCGACTGCGCGCTCATACCAGAGCCAGCGATATCAAAAACTTTATCAAGAGACATGGTTTAATCTCCCCGCAGGGCTGTCATCAGGCCCTTGAATTTGCTGTTGAGGAAGGTGAAGCTGGCCTGAAAGTCGATCGCATTTTGTGCGTAAGCGGCCTTCTCTGCCTCTGCATCTACTGTGTTGCCGTCGAGCGAAGGCTGTAGCGGGGTGCGAAACCGCAGCCCAGCCACTTGGTCTATGAGGCTATCGGCGGCAATGTGACCCGAGTTGGTTTGCGCCAGGCTGACTGACTGGCTGCCACCTGGCTGCTGAGCCGCCAGTACGGCACTGAACTCCAGGTCACGCGCTTTGTAGTTTGGGGTTTCCGCATTAGCCAGATTGTTAGCCAGCACCTCAGCCCGCTGGGAGCGGAACTTGAGTGCTTGCTCATGCACACCCAATGCGTTGTCGAAACTGATACTCATGGCAACCTTCCTCGTTCTGGCACAAAGCCAAAAAGCCTCTATGCCAACAACAAAGCAAGCAGCGTGCCAAAAGTAAAAACCCATAAAATTCAGCTAGTTGCGAAAAAAAAATGTGGCAAAAGCGGCAAGGAGTTACCGGCAAACGGCAACAAAGGATAAATCGGAGGGGAGGTAAAGCGGCAAAAGTATTGCCGCCATTGTCAGCGGCAATACGTTAAGCAGAGATCAACGTGCCTGGTAAACGATACCCGGATTACACTGGACCATCTGATACAGCTCCGGCAAACCATTGAGAGCCTCAGAGGCGCCCAACATCAAATAACCACCGGGTTTCAGCGTGGCATGAATACGCCGCAAGATGTCCTTCTTTACGTCAGCCGAGAAGTAAATGAGCACATTACGGCAGAACACAATATCGAACTTGCCAAGCATCGAATAACTGTCGAGCAGGTTGATAGCACGAAACTCGACGCGATTGCGCAACGCCGGCTTCAGCGCCCAACGGCCAGGCGCCAACTGATCAAAATGACGTGCCAGCCGCTCCTGCGAAAGCCCCCTGGCAACCGAAAGGCTGTCGTATTCTGCGCTTTTGGCGGCGTTCAAAATACCACCAGACAGATCGGTCGCGACAATTTGCGCACCGCTGCGCAGTTGGCCCGCATTGCTCCGCTCGAACTCGTCAATCGACATGCTCAGCGAGTAGGGTTCCTGCCCGGAAGAGCAAGCAGCAGACCAGATACGCAAGCGCTGGTTCGGATTGCTTTTGATAAACTCCGGAATCAGCTTTTTCTTGAGCACCTCGAAAGGATAGACGTCGCGAAACCAGAGAGTCTCATTAGTCGTCATTGCATCAATAACCAACTCGCGCAAATTACTGCGCGGCTGACTTTGAATACGCTTTACCAACTCCCCCAGGCTGCCAATTTTTTCCTGCTCCAGTAAGCGATTCAACCGGCTTGATACCAGATACTGCTTGTTATCACCCAGCACAATGCCGCAGGCCTTCTCCAAAAACTCACGAAAAGCCTGAAAGTCCTGATTAGCCAAAGTCACACGGGCCGCCTTGTGTTGTTGTAGTCGATAAAGTTATCACCATCGGCTAATCAGTCTGCTCGCGCAGAGCATGAAGCCGATCAATAACACGCTGAGCCAGATCATCAGGCTTGAACTTGGCGAGAAAATCATCTGCGCCCACTTTCTTGACCATTGCCTGATTGAATACCCCTGACAGTGAAGTGTGCAACATCACATGCAGGTTTTTCAGCCGCGGATCATTGCGGATCTCTGCCGTCAGCGTGTAGCCATCCATCTCGGGCATTTCAATATCCGAGACCATCATCAGTAGCGTCTTGCTCACATCTTCGCCCAGGTCGGCTTGCGCGCGAAGCCAGTCCAGCGCCTGCCGGCCATCGTTGAGCGTGATGATCTCTACCCCCACTTCCTGCAAACATCGAGACACCTGTTTGCGCGCGATAGAGGAGTCATCGACTATCAACACCTTGCGCGAGACAGCTTCCGCCTGGGTTTCCTGACTGATGACCCCCTCTGAGATTTTTTCGTTGGTTGGCACGACTTCAGCCAAGACCTTCTCGACATCAATAATCTCAACCATCTGATTATCAACGCGCGTCACTGCTGTCAGATAATGATCACGCCCAGTGCCCTTTGGCGGCGGATGAATTTCTGACCAGTTCATATTGACGATACGTTCGACCGAGCGAACCAGAAACCCCTGCACCTTATAGTTGTACTCGGTAATGATAACAAACGCGGTGTCGAGATTATCAAGCCCCGGGCCGCCGGTCGCCCGGTTCAAATCGAGAATGGGCAAGGTTCCGCCGCGAATATGCGCCACTCCGCGCACGACCGGATGCAGCCTCGGCATCATGGTCAGGCGAGGGCATTGCAACACCTCTTTGACCTTGAACACATTCACACCGTACAGCTGATTACCTGCCAGCCTGAACAGCAGCAGCTCCAACCGATTCTGGCCAACCAGCTGTGTACGCTGATTGACTGAATCCATTACACCAGCCATGGGCAGCTCCTTTTCGTATTGTGCTCAATGCGGCATATTTCATGCAGTACGACAATAAGGCTATCGAACCGACAGTAAAATGACACGCACCGATCGTTTGTTATTAAAGGTAATTGTATGCGTTTCCTCACCAGGTGCGCGGCATTGACGATATTTTTTTCCTCGCCACTGTTCGCGACCCCCCTCATTGATCAGCTTATCGGCGCGACCAATCAGTTTCTTGAGCAAGAAGTACAGGAACATATTGCTCGCACTGGCCAGCCCGGGCGCTACGAAATCAAGCTCAATCGGCTTGATGCCCGATTACGCCTGCCGCTATGCCCTGAAGAACAGCTTAGCGCAGAACTGGAAAGTCCGAATATTCCCGTTGGTCGAGTGACCGTCAGGCTAACCTGCAACAGCGACTCACCCTGGCGCCTTTTCGTTCCGGGCCAGGTCAGCCTCTATCAGCAGGTGCTCGTCAGCGCCCGCCCCCTTTCCAGGGACACCGTACTCAGCGCCAGTGATCTGACACTACAGGAGCGAGACACCAGCTTGCTGCGCGACAAGTATCTGGTTGAGCCGGAGCAGGCCATCGGCATGCGCTTGACCCGACCAGTAGCACCCGACACCATAGTTACCTTCGCTATCATTGCGCAGAATGAAGTTATCCGCCGCGGCGACAAAGTTGTGATCAGCGCCAGCAACGGTAGCGTGTCAGTGAAAATGCCAGGTGAAGCGATGGAGAACGGTGCGGTGGGCGCCCAGATAAGAGTGCGTAACACACGATCAAACCGTGAAATAAAAGCGCGTGTGAGCGCGGCGGGGCAAGTCAGGGTAGACATGTGATGAACAAGGAATTTTCGGATATACTCACGTCAGAGCCGAGCACGCCAAACAGTGATGCTTTTCACACTTATTTTCCCTAAAGTTTTCAGCCTCGCGGCCGTTAAAGCAATTAGAGAAGATTTTACAGTTTGAGGAAACCATCATGGTCATTGACTTCAACTCGACAAATGGTCCTTCTGGGGCCAGTCGTAACAGCCAGACAAGCAATACAGCTGGCAAGCGTGACGCCGCGCTCGACACGACAGAAACAGCGACTACCACTGCAGCGAAAGAAACCAGCACCGAGCGTTCCTCTGTCAGCCTGAGCCCGCAAGCACAGCAATTTCAGGCGATCGAAGAACGTTTGCGCGACCTTCCGGAAGTCGACAGTGAGCGGGTCAACCAAATAAAACAGGCCATTGCTGACGGCAGCTATCAGGTCGACAGTACGCGGATTGCCGACAAGCTGCTTAGCTTAGAAAGCTGAGCAGCTATCTGATCCAGGCCCATGCTTACGGAGATACCGATGCATGAGTTGAGCTCTATCCTTCAACAGGCTGATCAGGACTGTGAGCATTATCTTGCACTGTCAGAGCGCGAGAGAGAATCAATCGTCCAGCAAAACATGGACGAACTTGAAAAAATCCTGCAGGAAAAACGCCCGCTCATCGAAGCCTTGGCGAATCACGACTTCCGCATCAAAGCTTACTGCAGCGCACAGCATATTGCTGACGACGGGCTGAAAAGTCATATCGCCAGCTTGGGCGATGCAGAGCTAAGCGCAGCCTACCAAGGCTTCATTGAGCGCCTTGGGCAATGCAAAGCAGCCAACGACGGCAACGCGCGTTTGGTGCGCCATAGTCAAAACAGCACTTCCAGCCTACTCGACCTTTTACGCAACCAGGGTGAATCCGGACAAAATGTCTATGACCAGCTGGGTAATCGGAGTCGTACCGGTATCTCCCGCGACCTCACAAAGGTCTAAGACTGATACCAAACAGCCAGCTTGCTGTATAGTTATCTCAGCTAAATCAATAAAATCGAGAGCTCGAAGTGTCTACCCTACTATCACAAGAAGCAGGCCCGCAGCCGCCCCGCGAAGTTCGCTCCGCCATTGAGATAACAGCCTTACTCAAAACTCTGATGCAGTCTCGCGATCCACTAATCATCACCTTTGATGACCGCGCGCAGAAGTTTCAGAGCTTTATCGTCAACGTCGACTCAGATGCCGACGCCCTTTGTCTCGACGAAATGATTCCCCGTGAGGGCGATCGCTATGCCAGCCAGGGCGAAGGATTCAAAATAGACGCATGGCATGAAGGCATACACATGCGCTGGAGCTGTGCCGCTGGCCAAGCCACTCAAATCGTATTTGATGAAGCCCCGGCATACTCAACCAAACTGCCTAAAGAGCTAATGTATCATCAGAAGCGCGGCGCGTTTCGTGCGAGTGTGCGACGTACAGCTGATGTCCCATTAGAGCTGAACCACCCAGAACGTCAACGCACGCTGACTACCTACTTGATGGATATTTCAGCGACCGGATGCAAAGCGCGTATTGAAGGGGATCAGTGCTCATCACTTCAGCCGGGCGAGCTATTCTCGCCCTGCCACCTGCATCTACCAGAGACAGGAAGACTTGAACTGGCCGTGGTTATTCGCCACGTTAGTTTCATAGAAACCGCCAACGAAACACAAATTGGCATTCACTTCCAACAGCCTTCCCCCCTCGCCCAGCGCCAAATAGATCGCTATGTAAACTACTTGCAACGTGAGGCGCGCCGGATCGAGAAGGAAGATCTCTTTTAGAAAGTACCGTATCAGCCGGGGCGATGATCATCCTGATCCGCATCGGCTGCCGCCACCTCTGCTTCACTCATGGCTTCCTCTTCTTCTACGACGTCATCCTGCATCTGATCAGCGACAGCCTGTTCGTCAACGCGGGGGTCGAACGCTGCAGACAAAGGCGAGCTGGCCAGGTTACCTGCTGCCGGCATAAAGTGCAGTGGCGCCTCTTCAACCAGATGCTCACCCGTTACCGTAGCGGCACGCACTCTGAAGACCAGTACCATCGAACAGCAGGCCATGAAGATGTAGAGCATTTCGGGCCCCCATACCTTCATCATTACCGAACTCAACAACGGGCCAATGCTGGCACCCAAGCCAAAGGTCACCAACAGCATTGCCGACAACGGCACCCGATCATCGGGCTCAACATGGTCATTGGCCAAGGCGACGGCAAGCGGATAAAGCGTAAAAACCAGAAAACCAAAGATCGCTGTCAGGACCATCAAGGCCATGCCTGGCAGTAAATCAAGCGCCATCAATAGCGCAACACCCGTAAGTACGATGGCATTCAGTTGAATCAGATGACTACGGTCAACCCGGTCAGACAACCAACCCGCAGGCCACTGCGCCATAAGGCCTGCGCAAATAGTTACCGCCATAAAAACACCAATCTGCGATGTGGTCAGCCCCTCGGTCTTGGCGAAGACCGGCGCCATACCGTAGAAAGCCCCCAGCATCAGCCCTGATACTGCAACCGTGGTCAACGCCTGCGGAATGCGCTGTACAAAGAGTTTCACTTTTAGCGGTGCGGGATGCAGCGGCGCAGGGTGAATCTGTTTGGTGACCGCGACGGGCACCAGACAAAGCGAGAAACACATGGCTACAAACAGCAGATGCTCGATCTGCAGTTCAGGCATGACAGTGAATACCACCTGCCCCAGCACCAACCCAAGGAAGGTCACCACCATATAGCTGGCAAACACCATGCCGCGCTGGTGCGACTCGGCTTGCTCGTTTAGCCAGCTCTCCAGCACCATGTACTGGCACATCATTGCCATACCGGTCAGCAGCCGCAGAGCCAACCAGACTGATACGTTGTCTGTGAGCGCATGCCCTAGTACAGAGGCAGTAACGATTCCGGCACTGGCCACAAATGCGCGAATATGACCCACTCGTGCGATCAGTCTGTGGCCAACCGACGCCCCCAGCACCAAGCCGGCATAGTAGCCGGTCATCAGCACGCCAATCCAGATCTCACTCACCTCCCGCGCGGACAGGTACAAACCCAGATAAGTGCTCAACAAACCACTTCCGAGCAGCATCAGCAGAGTAGCGAAATACAGAGAGGAAAAAGCCATCAGGGCGTGAGACATCAATGCTCCAGTGCAAATAGTCGTGCAATACAAAACGAGTGGATATAGCAATTTAACGCGGACAAGATTTTGAACCATCTTCCGCTTGACGCTCAAAGAGCTGACCGCGACACAGCCAGACATAAACCTGGCCAGCCATCAGCGCTTGTGGACCAACCAGCCTGGACCAGAGTTCCTTAAAGCATAGAGAGGAACAATCTTAGTATATCCAAGCCGTATCAATTGCAGCCGCAGGTTACAGGTATGGCGTGACAGAAAATATACATGGAGCACATCTTTCTGGGTCTTTTGCCTGGTTTGCGACGGTGATTGCGACGGCAGAGCCTCTATTAACACTACCGGCTTATCAAAACCCATAAATCAGACTATTCAGAATAGCCTACGGGCTAACTATCCATCCTCATTTCTCGTACTGAGAATCAAGCTGAGCAAGCGACGGGCCAAAGCCAGAAACAAAGCCCGAAAACACCTCGGGCGCCAAAAGGCGCCCGAGGGTTACTGCTTACTAACAGAGGAGAATCAGATCAGGTCATAGCGATCAGCGTTCATTACCTTGTTCCACGCTGAAACGAAATCGCTGACGAACTTCTCACTGGCATCGTCCTGAGCATAGGCTTCCGCCAGCGCACGCAGCTGCGAGTTTGAACCGAAAATCAGATCAACTCGTGTCCCCGTCCACTTGATAGCGCCAGTGCTACTGTCACGCCCTTCAAAAACATCAGCATCGCCAGCAACGGGTACCCAGGTAGTATCCATATCCACCAGGTTAACGAAAAAGTCGTTGCTCAAGGTGCCGGGGCTGTCGGTAAACACTCCGTGCTGCTTGGCACCATGGTTCGCGCCTAATACGCGCAGACCACCCACCAGTACCGTCATCTCTGGGGCACTGAGACCCAGCAGCTGCGCCTTGTCGACCAGCATTTCCTCATCGGCGACAGTAAAGCGAGCGCGACGATAATTACGGAAACCGTCCGCTTCAGGCTTCAGAGGCTCAAACGACTCTGCATCTGTTTGCTCCTCAGTCGCGTCAGTGCGGCCCGGTGCAAACGGAACCTCAATGTGGTGACCAGCAGCGCCTGCTGCCTGCTCAATCGCTGCAGCTCCGCCAAGCACGATCAAATCCGCCAGCGACACTTTCTTACCCGCTGATTGGGCTGAGTTAAAGTCCGCTTGCACTGCTTCCAGCGCCTTGAGTACCTTGGCCAACTGCTGCGGCTGGTTAGCTTCCCAGTCTTTCTGGGGCGCCAAACGAATGCGCGCCCCGTTGGCGCCGCCACGTTTATCGGAGTCGCGATAGGTGGAGGCCGAGGCCCAGGCGGTGGATACCAGTTCGGCTGTCGATAAGCCCGATGCCAACAGCTTGGCTTTCAACGTTGCAATATCCTGAGCATCAACCAAAGCATGATCGACTGCTGGCACAGGGTCCTGCCACAACAGGTCTTCAGCTGGCACGTCCGGTCCCAGGTAGCGTGCCTTTGGCCCCATGTCACGGTGCGTCAGCTTGAACCAGGCACGTGCAAAGGCATCAGCGAACTCAGCCGGATTCTGATGGAAATGCTGCGCGATCTTGCGGTACTGGGGATCTTCACGCATCGCCATATCAGCGGTAGACATCATGATACCCACCCGCTTGCTTGGGTCCGCGGCATCGGGCGCGTGATCTTTCTCTGCCAGGTTCTTCGGTGTCCACTGGTGAGCACCGGCAGGGCTCTTGGTCAGCTCCCACTCGTAGCCAAAGAGCACATCGAAGTAGCTCATATCCCATTGGGTTGGCGTCGGCGTCCAGGAACCTTCAAGACCACTAGTAATGGTGTCAGCGCCTTTGCCGGTACCAAAGCTGCTCTTCCAGCCCAGACCCATCTCTTCAATAGCCGCGGCTTCAGGCTCAGCCCCCACATGCGCGGCGTCGCCCGCACCATGCACCTTGCCGAAGGTGTGACCACCGGCAGTGAGCGCAACCGTTTCGTAGTCATTCATCGCCATACGTTCAAAGGTATCGCGAATGTCGCGTGCTGATGCCAACGGATCCGGCTTACCGTCTGGTCCTTCCGGGTTGACATAAATCAGACCCATTTGCACAGCGGCCAGCGGATTTTCCAGGTCGCGGTCACCCGAGTAGCGGCTATTGAGTTTATCACTGGTTGCCAGCCACTCCTCCTCTGCGCCCCAATAGATATCCTCTTCGGGGGCCCAGATATCCTCGCGACCGCCGCCAAAGCCAAAAGGCTTAAGCCCCATGGTTTCCAGCGCCATATTGCCGGTGAGAATATACAGATCGGCCCAGGACAGCTTGTTACCGTACTTTTTCTTGATCGGCCACAACAAGCGACGGGCCTTGTCGAGGTTGGCGTTATCCGGCCAGCTATTCAAGGGTGCAAACCGCTGGTTACCGGTGGAGGCGCCGCCGCGACCGTCAGCAGTACGGTAAGTACCGGCAGAGTGCCACGCCATGCGAATCATGAAGGGACCATAGTGACCGTAATCGGCAGGCCACCAGTCCTTGGAGTCGGTCATCAGTGCCGCAACGTCACGCTTGACCATAGCCAAGTCGAGCTTATTAAATTCAGCAGCGTAATCGAAACCATCGCCCATGGGATCGGATTTGGGATTGTGCTGATGCAGGATGCTCAGATTAAGCTGGTTAGGCCACCAATCCTTATTCATGGTGCCCCGCCCCGTTAACTTGGTGTTTGAACCATGCATCACTGGGCATCCGCCTGCTTTCTTGTCACTCATGTCGATCTCCGCTTCAGTATTGGGTGTTACGGCTTACACAAACAGCGTTGAAGGCGTTATGAGCCTTGGTGCGTGCCTGCAACCTGCCCCTAAGTTAAGCACGGCAGACAGCTGACGCCATTGAGATAATTCAAAGCGGCTTATAGCTATACGCTATCAATGAATATCCGAGTGCGTCAATGAGCAACAAGAGCATCTACATGAGGGGAAGGAGAAAGGTTTAGATATTAAGAGCCTGAGCGGAAAGCACCAGATATAGAACGAGGAAAGGACTGCCCTCACCTGAATACACAATCGCTTAACCTTTGCTTGCAGCCTGGAGCGCTGACAGCATCTGCCTGCGCTCCCAGACGCTCAGTAATTCAAGTGGATCAGTTCCTCTGGCCGGCCAATCATTTATATCGGCAAGCTGACCGTCAGGCGACTCACAGCTGAGGCAATAATCCAACTCACCTGCATCTTTGCAGAAGGTCACGCGATAGTCCCCCAGCAACACAATCACACGCCCGGTTTCCACCTCAGACCATTGCGGAGTGAGGGGCTCCACCTCAATCAGGCCTAGCGCTACGTTTTTGAATAACTGATAAACATCTCGAGCTGATAGCGAGGCATCAGAGACGGCTTGCGAACCGATAGTAGTCACCGAAATCTCCTGATTCATCCGCCCGCTCGGTTCTATACCCCGCACGGGAAAAGCAGGCATGCTGGACATTTTAACGGCTGAACGGCAGGCAAGAGCGCCCACCTGGAACAAAAAAAGCTTGCCGATTAACATCGCGCAAGCCTTTGCTATAAATGGTGCGCGAGCCCGGATTCGAACCGGGGACCTACCGCTTAGGAGGCGGTTGCTCTATCCAGCTGAGCTACAAGCGCGTAAAGAGCATGAGCTGACGGTGCCAACTCATTGAACTCGATCAATTAAGAGCGCATGTTAACTGAATACTGACGACTTTGACCACCGCATCGGCATTCATGGCTAAATGCCATTCGTCGTAATTCCGTCACAAAACGGAGACATTTTTTTGTCACCCACTGGCGCAGTGTAAAAAAACAGGATTAACTAGGGCACTTAACAGGCTCTAGTTGTCTATAATTATATTATTCAGCTGCATTCAGCCGCGTGGTGGTCTGTCAAAGCGCAAATTGCTGCATTTTTCCGCTTGGCCAGTACCAACTCACTTCAAACAAGCGATCATTGTTGCCCTATGAAAACTGCTACTCAAAACTACACCAGCCGCACCGCAGACAAGTTCGTTGTAAGGCTGCCCGAGGGCATGCGCGACCGCATTGCCGACGTCGCCAAGCAACATCACCGCAGCATGAACTCCGAGATCATCGCCAGGCTCGAACATAGCCTTCTTGATCTGCCCATTCTGCCTGAGCAAACCCAACCGTCGCGCCAAGCGTTAAACGAGCAACTGGATGACCTGTCCTCCTCAGAACAGGCGCTCCTGGTTCGGTATCGTGAAATGAGCCGCCGTCAGCAAAATGCGCTGTTGGCACTGCTGGCTAACGAGCAGCAGTAACCCACGCTCGCTGCGCACTGTATATCGCTTGGTTAGCAGCGCCTGGTAACCAACCAAGCATAAAAAAACCCGCTCAATGAGCGGGTTTTTTACGTCTGGCAAACGACTTAACCAACAAAGTTCAGCAGAACACCAGCGGCAACCGCCGAGCCGATTACACCCGCAAGGTTTGGACCCATCGCGTGCATCAGCAGGAAGTTGTGCGGATTGGTTTCCAGGCCGACCTTATTGGATACCCTTGCCGCCATTGGCACCGCTGAAACACCGGCAGAGCCGATCAGCGGGTTGATCGGTGTTTTGCTGAACAGGTTCAGCAACTTCGCCATCAAGACACCCGCGGCTGTGCCTGCGCAGAAGGCCAGCATACCCAACACCAGAATACCCAGGGTTTTGATCTGCAGAAAAGACTCAGCAGATAGCTTGGAGCCAACAGCCAAACCCAAACCTATGGTGACGATATTGATCAGCGCGTTACGCGTAGTGTCAGCCAAACGCTCAACCACACCCGATTCACGCATCAAGTTGCCGAAGCAGAGCATACCTACCAATGGTGCAGCGTCAGGCAACAGCAATGCGACCAGCATCAGCAGCAACAACGGGAAAATGATTTTCTCGGTTTTGCTAACCACGCGCAGCTGAGTCATGACAATGCCACGCTCCTTCTGCGACGTCAGAGCGCGCATGATCGGCGGCTGTAGCAAGGGCACCAACGCCATGTAGGAGTAGGCAGCAACGGCAATCGGCCCCAGTAGGTCCGGCGCCAATTTCGCGGTCACAAAGATCGAGGTCGGTCCGTCAGCACCACCAATGATGGCGATGGAAGCGGCCTCTTTCATCGAGAACTCGAATCCGGGGATGCCGGCAGAGGTCAACGCCAATGCGCCCAGCAGCGTGCCAAAGATACCGAACTGCGCAGCGGCACCCAGCAACAGCGTACGCGGGTTCGCCAGCATGGGGCCGAAATCGGTCATCGCGCCTACACCCATGAAGATCAGCAGCGGGAAGACGCTGGTCGGCAAGCCGACTTCATAGATAAGGTGCAGAATACCGCTGCCTTGCGCCATGTTGGCCACGGGCAGGTTGGCCAGAATACCGCCGAAGCCGATCGGGATCAGCAGCAGTGGCTCGAAACCCTTGCGAATAGCCAGGTAGATCAGACCAAAACAGACAATAATCATGACGGCCTGTCCCCAGACCATGTGATAGATGCCTGTGGTCTGCCACAGTTGGAGGAGCTTATCCATTAAGTCCCCCTTAACCTATGGTCAGCAAGGTATCGCCGACCGCAACCGCGTCGCCAACCTTGATATCAATGGAAGTAACCGTGCCGCCGCGCAGCGCACGTACTTCGGTTTCCATCTTCATCGCTTCGAGGATCATCACGACCTCACCTTCGTCAATTTCGTCACCGACATTGACCAGCACTTTGAAGATGTTACCCGAGAGTGGCGCACCCTGTGGCTCGCCGTCACCTACCGGAGCAGCTGCAGCAGCGGGAGCGGCGCTCTCGCCAATGGGCTTGATACCGGAGATATCGCCGCCATCAGTAACCTGCACTACATATTCTTTACCGTTAACACTGACGGTGTAAGCCTCAGGGCCCGCACCCTTGGCAGCCGCAGGCAGCTCGTTACCAGTCGGTACCGGCTCAAATGCATCCGGATTGCCACGGTTTTCCAGGAACTTGAGACCAATCTGCGGGAACAAGGCGTAGGTCAGGACATCGTCGATTGCATCGTCCGCAAGCTTAATGCCTTTTTCACTAGCCAGGCCTTTCAGCTCAGCAGTCAGCTTATCCATCTCTGGCTCAAGCAGGTCCGCAGGGCGACAGGTAATTGCCTCGGCACCATCCAGCACGCGTGCTTGCAACTCAGCATTGAACGGCGCTGGTGCAGAGCCATACTCGCCTTTCAGAATGCCAGCGGTTTCTTTGGTGATCGATTTATAGCGCTCACCCGTCAGTACGTTGATAACTGCCTGAGTACCGACAATCTGGGAAGTCGGAGTAACCAGCGGGATAAAACCAAGATCCTCGCGAACACGTGGAATCTCAGCCAGAACGTCGTCAAACTTGTCGCTGGCGCCCTGCTCTTTCAACTGGTTTTCCATGTTAGTCAGCATGCCGCCCGGCACCTGCGCAACCAGGATGCGCGAGTCAACGCCCTTCAGGTTGCCTTCAAACTTGGCGTACTTCTTCCGCACTTCACGGAAATAGGCGGCGACCTCTTCCAGCAGTTCCAGGTTCAAACCGGTATCACGCTCGCTGTTCTGGAAGATTGCCACAACAGATTCGGTCGGTGAGTGACCGTAGGTCATGGACATGGAGGAAATCGCAGAGTCGACGTTATCGATACCCGCTTCTGCTGCCTTCATGATTGCCGCAGTCGACAGACCAGCTGTTGCGTGACACTGCATGTGCACCGGAATGCTTAGCGTGCTCTTGAGCTGGGTAACCAGATCGAACGCCACATAAGGGTTCAGGATGCCGGCCATATCCTTGATCGCGATGGAGTCAGCGCCCATGTCTTCGATCTGCTTGGCCAAGTCGACCCACATCTGCAGGGTGTGCACCGGGCTGGTGGTGTAGGAGATGGTGCCCTGGGCATGCTTGCCCTGCGCCTTGACGGCCTTAAGCGCGGTTTCCAGGTTACGCGGATCGTTCATCGCATCAAACACGCGGAACACATCAACGCCGTTAACGGCAGCGCGCTCAACAAACTTCTCTACGACGTCATCAGCATAGTGGCGATAACCCAGCAAGTTCTGACCACGCAGCAACATTTGCTGGCGGGTATTCGGCATCGCTTGCTTCAGCGCACGAATGCGCTCCCATGGATCTTCGCCAAGATAGCGAATGCAGGAATCAAAAGTCGCCCCGCCCCAGGATTCGACAGACCAGAAACCAACCTGATCAAGCTTGCCGGCAATCGGCAGCATGTCGTCAAGTCGCATACGGGTAGCCAGAATGGATTGATGCGCATCACGCAGGATCACATCGGTAATGCCCAAGGGCTTTTTAGTATCGGTCATAGTGTTATGGCCTTTATGATTTTAATGGTGAAAACCGCGAAAGAGGTGTCAGGAACTGCGACGCGAACGATGCTGCTTGATAGCAGCGCCAATGGCGGCGACAACATCCGGGTCAACACTGGCAGGGGCAGCGCTGGACTTACGCGCAGGCTTCTTTGGCGCGGGCAGCGCCTCGGGGAAAAAACGCGACAAGATTACAGACATGATGCTGGTGCAAGTAACCAGCAGAATCAGAAACCCAAAGACTGATCCCATTCCAAGGAACATCAGTTCCACGCCTTCGGCAACCATATTGGTCGGTTCCATTTTATCTCCTGCAGCTCAGGGCATGGGGTAAAGCCATGCTGCTTATAGTTGGAAAAATACAGTGGGTGCTAGCACATCTGGACCACAGTTAAGCGGCCCTCCCACACGGAAAAACGGCTTAATGTATCCTGATGTGACATTTTTGGCAATCAACGCGACACCGCAAGCCTGCACCTGCGAGCCGATCAAAGAAGGAAGATAGTGGCCAACCCGAGGAAGATAAAGAAGCCTCCGCTGTCGGTTATAGCGGTAATCAGCACACTTGAACCGAGTGCCGGGTCACCACCCAGGCGCAGTCGAATCAAGGGTATGAATACTCCCATACAGGCCGCCAGCAGCATATTCAGCGTCATTGCGGACATCAACACGACCGCCAGCGGCAGACTGCCGTATAAAACCATGGCTATGCCAGCCAACACTGCACCCCAGAAAAAACCATTGATCAGCGCAACGCTGGCTTCCTTGCGCAACAGGCGCTTGCCGTGCGCTACCTGCACCTGCCCCGTCGCCACACCACGAACAATCATGGTAATGGTCTGGTTGCCCGAGTTACCGCCAATACCAGCAACAATAGGCATTAATGCCGCCAGAGCAACCAGTTGCTCAATCGAATGTTCGAACAGACCAATAACCCGCGAGGCAATTAACGCAGTACACAGATTGAGCGCCAACCAGGCCCAGCGGTTACGTACCGACTTCCAGACCGAGGCAAAGATATCTTCCTCTTCACGCAGACCCGCCGCGCTCAGCACCTCAGCCTCACTCTCTTCACGAATGTAGTCGACCATCTCGTCAATGGTCAGACGGCCGCACAGGCGGCCACGCGCATCAACCACTGGGGCAGATACCAGGTCGTAGCGCTCAAACGCCTGAGCGGCCTCACCCGCATCGTCTTGCGGATCAAAAACGACCGGATCCTCCACCATGACGTCAACAACCACATCATCAGGCGAACCGACCAATAGCTTCTTGATTGGCAATACGCCCTTGAGCAGGCCATCGGTATCTACCACAAAGAGTTTATCGGTATGGTCTGGCAGGGCATCAAAGCGGCGCAGATAACGACTGACCACCTCCAGACTGACATCATCACGGATGGTGATCATATCGAAGTCCATCAGCGCACCGACCTGATCATCGTCGTACGACAACGCCGACTTCAGGCGATCGCGCTGCTGGGCATCCAGCGTATCCATAAGCTCACGCACAACATCGCGCGGCAGGTCGGGGGCAAGATCTGCCAGCTCATCCGCATCAAGGGTATTGGCTGCAGCCAAGATCTCGTCGCTATCCATATCGGCGATCAGCGTTTCGCGCACCGCATCGGACACTTCGAGCAGAATCTCACCATCGCGCTCGACTTTGACCAACTGCCATACGGCAAGGCGTTCAGATAGCGGGAGAGATTCGAGAATATAGGCGACGTCGGCGGGATGCAGCTCGTCCAGCTTGCGCTGAAGCTTTACCAGGTTTTGCTGATGCACCAAGTGCTCAACCAGCTCCTGCTGAGGACCTTCCTGCTTGTGTACCAGGTCTTCGACCAGACGTTGCCGACTAAGGAGCTCCTGCACCTGATCCAGTCGGTCCTGCAGGCTTTCTGGAGACTTTCTATTGAGGTCCGGCATAGCAGCATTCCTAGCAGGCCCGAAGCACGGGATTCAGCACAAGCGGATCAAGCAGATCACACCAATGAGATTGCGCTTCAGCCTAGCAGGCTTTGCCGTCGCGCTCAGCTGTACTTTTGTGACAGCAAAAAAAAACCCACTGAATTCAGTGGGTTTTCCTGTTTGGTGCACTCGGGAGGATTCGAACCTCCGACCGCTCGGTTCGTAGCCGAGTACTCTATCCAGCTGAGCTACGAGTGCATTATGGGTGCGAATTATAGGCTGTTTTTTTATCCTGTCAAACATTTTTTTCTTTAAATTTCAGAAGCTAACGTTTGACAACCTACAAACCACAAAGTGGCGGAGAGGGCGGGATTCGAACCCGCGATACCCTTTTGAGATATACTCCCTTAGCAGGGGAGCGCCTTCAGCCACTCGGCCACCTCTCCGTAACACGCGCAGAATATTAACTGCGCGCTTTTCTTATTGCAAGGAAAAACCTAATAAAATTAGTTATTTGGTTCTTCATCTTTTTCTTTCTGGATCCGTTGGTAAATTTCTTCACGGTGTACAGCCACTTCTTTCGGGGCATTCACGCCGATTCGAACCTGGTTGCCCTTGACACCCAGAACGGTCACGGTCACTTCATCACCTACCATCAGGGTCTCACCAACCCGTCGAGTGAGTATCAGCATTCCTTTTCTCCTTGCTCATGATCAGGACACAACAGTCTGCAAAAAACCGGCTTGGTGCCTCCAGCCCCCTGAAGGGTCACAGGCGGACACGGCAGCCAGAGACCGTGCCCTTGCAAGCAGACCGTCGCCGGCCTGCAGGAATTCAATATGATTCAGGCCTGTTGCACAGGCTCCGCATCCAGACCAAAGGCGGTATGCAGAGAACGCACAGCCAGCTCCAGATACTTCTCGGCAATCACGACCGACACTTTGATTTCGGACGTTGAGATCATCTGAATATTGATACTGTCTTTGGCCAACGCCTCAAACATATTACTGGCGACGCCTGCATGCGAGCGCATGCCGACGCCGACAATGGATACTTTGGCAATCTTGTCATCAGCAGCGACTTCGCGCGCACCAATGCTGACAGCCGTTTCCTTGAGAATAGCCTCAGCCTTGCGGAAGTCATTACGGTGCACCGTGAAGGTGAAATCGGTGGTGTTATCCTGCGATACGTTCTGCACGATCATATCGACTTCAATGTTGGCAGCACTCACCGGACCGAGAATCTTGAATGCCACACCGGGGGTATCAGGCACACCACGAATTGTCAGCTTGGCTTCATCGCGATTGAATGCAATACCGGAGATAACGGGTTGTTCCATCGACACATTTTCCTCAAGGGTAATAAGAGTACCGGGGCCTTCTTTAAAGCTGTGCAGCACCCGCAGGGGTACGTTGTACTTGCCAGCGAACTCAACAGCACGAATCTGCAACACCTTAGATCCCAAGCTGGCCATTTCAAGCATTTCCTCGAAGGTAATCTTGTCCAGGCGCCGGGCGCTCTCTACGACACGCGGGTCTGTGGTATAGACACCGTCTACATCAGTATAGATCTGGCACTCGTCAGCTTTCAGCGCAGCGGCCAGAGCGACACCCGTCGTATCGGAGCCGCCACGACCCAAGGTGGTAATAGCACCGGCCTCGTCCACGCCCTGGAATCCAGCCACAATAACAACTCGTCCAGCAGCCAGCTCACTACGCAGACGCTCGTCGTCAATCTGCTGTATACGTGCTTTGCCGTGGGCGCTATCGGTAACAATACGCACCTGCGAACCGGTAAAGGACACTGCTGGCACGCCAGTCGCCTTCAGCGCCATAGCCAGCAAGCCAATAGTCACCTGCTCACCCGTTGAAACAATGACATCCATCTCACGCGCATCCGGCTCGGCTTGAATCTGCCTTGCCAATTCGATCAAACGGTTGGTTTCGCCACTCATAGCAGAGACCACCACCACCAGATCATGCCCGTTTGACTTGAAGCCTTTGATTTTCTCGGCGACCTGCTGAATACGTTCCACACTACCAACCGAGGTACCACCAAACTTCTGGACAATAAGCGCCATGTTATTACGTCAATCCTTACCCAGAGATCGGCTTGCCGACCGTTGCCTGGCACCTCGATCGGGTGCCGCCCTTGGTTTTGCTAAATCACTTTTTGCTGCTAAGGGTATTACTGCTGGCCAACCCAGTTCAGCGCATCAAGTAGCGCCTGATCCAGTGCTGCAACATCAGTACCACCACCCTGCGCCATATCCGGGCGGCCACCACCCCTACCACCCACCGCTTGCGCGGTATTGCGGATCCAGTCGCCAGCCTTTACCTGACCAGACAGGTCTTTCGTCACGCCAGCCACCAGCACCACTTTTCCGTCAGCTTCGCCGCCCAACAAAATTGCAGCAGAGCCGAGCTTGTTCTTCAATTGGTCAACCAGAACCATCAACCCTTTGCCGTCCATACCATCTACGCGTTTGACCAGCACGGTGCGCTCGCCCACTTTTTGAGCTTCAGCAGCCATATCGCTACCGGCAGCACTCGCCGCCTTGGCCTTGAGCTGATCCACGTCTTTTTCCAGCTGGCGGGTGCGTTCAACCAATGCAGACAATTTGTCGATCAAGGTATCCCGACTGCCCTTCACTACCTGAGCAGCTTCACGCAACCGCTCTTCGGTCTGCGCAACGAACTCCAATGCCGCTTGACCGGTAACGGCTTCTATACGCCGCACACCTGAGGCAATGCCACTTTCAGCGACGATTTTAAACAGGCCAATATCGCCTGTGCGCCGAACGTGGATCCCACCACAAAGCTCAACAGAGAAGCCGCCACCCATGGTCAATACGCGAACTTCGTCACCGTATTTTTCCCCAAACAAGGCCATGGCGCCTTTCTCTTTGGCGTGCTCTATGTCTGTGACTTCAATATCGACAGTAGAGTTCTGTCTAATTTGGTCATTCACCAGATTTTCCAGCTCACGCAACTGCTCAGGCTTGATCGCCTCGTAATGGCTAAAGTCAAAACGCAAACGCTGACTGTCCACCAACGAGCCTTTTTGCTGCACATGATCACCCAACACCTGGCGCAAAGACGCATGTAACAGGTGTGTTGCCGAATGGTTCAGGGCGGTGGCCTGGCGAACGCCGGCATCAACCCGAGCCTGCAATTCGGCACCGTTGTTGATCGCGCCTTGCAGTACTTTACCGTGGTGCAGGTGCGCATGACCGGCCTTGGTGGTATCAGTCACTTCAAAGCGCACACCATTGGCTTCGAGGTAACCGGTGTCGCCGACCTGCCCGCCAGATTCAGCATAAAAAGGCGTTTGATCCAGGATCACTACGCCACTATCACCTTCACGGAGCTGCTCGACGACCTGGCCATCGCAATACAAACCGATAACCTTGCCCTCGCCACTGGTAGCCGCATACCCCTGGAACAGGGTCTCGGCATCAACCTTGACCAGACTGTTGTAATCCAGACCAAACTGGCTAGCCGAACGGGCACGCTCGCGCTGTGCTTCCATCGCCGCCTCGAAGCCAGCCTCATCAATCGTCAGCTCACGTTCGCGAGCAATATCGCCGGTCAAGTCAACCGGGAAGCCGTAGGTGTCATACAGTTTGAAGACGACGTCCCCCGGAATCTCGTTGCCTTTCAGCTGCGCCAGATCCTGCTCGAGAATTTTCAGCCCCTGATCCAGCGTCTTGGCAAACTGCTCTTCCTCGGTTTTCAGCACGCGTTCGATGTGCGCTTGCTGCGTGCGCAACTCGGCAAAGGCATCGCCCATTTCCACTGCCAGTGCGGCGACAATCTTGTGGAAGAATAAACCCTGTGCACCCAACTTGTTGCCATGTCGGCAGGCGCGACGAATGATACGCCGAAGCACATAACCACGACCTTCATTGGAGGGCAGCACACCATCGGCAATCAGAAAGCTACAAGAGCGAATATGATCTGCCACCACCTTCAATGAGGCAGCGTTGTCCTGCTCGCAGCCAATTGCCTGCGCTGATGCCGTAAGCAGGCTCTGAAACAAATCAATTTCATAATTGGAATGTACATGCTGGAGGACTGCGCTGATGCGCTCTAGCCCCATCCCCGTATCAACACTCGGCGCTGGCAGTGGATGCATCACACCATCGGCGGTGCGGTTGAACTGCATGAAGACGTTGTTCCAGATTTCGATATAGCGGTCGCCGTCCTCTTCCGGGCTGCCTGGAGGCCCGCCCCAAATGTCAGGACCATGATCAAAAAAGATTTCACTGCAAGGACCACAGGGACCGGTATCACCCATCGCCCAGAAATTATCGGAGGCATAGGGCGCACCCTTATTGTCACCGATACGCACCATGCGCTCAGCTGGCACGCCCACTTCCTTGGTCCATATATCGTAGGCTTCGTCATCGCTGGCATAGACGGTCACCCACAGCTTTTCCTGCGGCAGACCCAGCCACTGACTGGAGGTTAAAAACTCCCAGGCGAAATTGATCGCATCACGCTTGAAGTAATCGCCAAAGCTGAAATTACCCAGCATTTCAAAGAAGGTATGGTGACGCGCGGTATAACCCACATTCTCCAGGTCGTTGTGCTTGCCGCCGGCACGCACACACTTCTGGCTGCTGGTCGCACGCGTGTAGGCGCGCTTGTCCAAACCGAGGAAGCAGTCCTTGAACTGATTCATACCGGCGTTGGTAAACAGCAGCGTTGGATCATTCGCTGGAATCAGCGAACTGGAGGCGACGCGACTATGTCCCTTTTCTTCAAAGAAACGGAGGAAGGCTTCACGGATTTCTGCGCTTTTCATAAGTCCCTTACCACAAACTGGTCAGCCTGCTGCAGGTCGATGGGCATATCACGGTCTGCGCCGTGTAGGGGGAAATTACCCGGAGAGCTACTACAGCGAGGCAAAGAGCCGCATTATATAGGCATCAGCCTATACGATGCATTATCTCTACGGTTGATATTGTCTATAGCCAGCATAGACAGAGAGTACTGGCGGCCAAGGCGACACTTATCCTTGCAGCGCCACCGCCCTTACCGGCGTACCGGCACGCAACCTCAGCAACTCTGCCGAGGCCGAAGAAACAACCAGGGTACCCGCGGCAATGCGTGCAGGCGCTGCGATCATCCGACAGCTTTCACGTGTACGGTTGTAGATAAGGTGGGTCGCAGCATCATCGCCGGGCGTGCCAACCGATAGCAGCAGGTTACGACTGTCTCGAATAGCCCGCACCTGGCTGCGCTGCGCCTCAAGCGTGGCACCACCATCAAAGATATCGATATATCCCTGGTAGCACATCCCCTCCTCCTCAAGCACCGCCCGCCCGGCTTCCGAATCAGGATGTACCTGCCCAATCGCCTCGCGCGCTGCATCGCTGAGAAAACAGGCGTACAGCGGAAACTTGGGCATCATTTCCGCAATAAATGCCTTGTTCCCGATACCCGTCAGGTAGTCGGCACGCGCAAAGTCCATACGAAAGAAGTGTTGACCCAGGCTATCCCAGAACGGCGAGCGCCCGGCGCTATCGGAAAGGCCGCGCATCTCGACAATGACGCGCGATGAAAAATCCTGCGGACAGTCCGCCATAAACATAAAACGTGCTTTGGATAATAGACGGGCGTTATCACCCTGACGCGCACTGGCATCAAGAAAATAGGAGCACAGCGCGGTTGCCCCGGTCAGGTCATTGACCAAAAACAGCGTTGGCTGCTGGCGATAGATATCCAACCCGCGACTGGCCGCCACCGTCAGCCCCATACGATAGCTGTACCACGGCTCACGCATACCCGCCGCACCGAGCATACCGCTGGTACCGACTAATCGCCCCTTCTCGTCTTCGAGTACAAACAAGTAGTCGGCATCTGCCTGCGGCGCCTCGCCACGAAAGCTCTGCTCAACTGATTGCAGACGCGCGACCAGGCGATCTTCGCTGGCCGGCAGGCTAGTCAAACCTGAGCCCGCGCTGGCGGCCAAGGCCAACAGCGCCTCTATGTCCTGCATTCCGGCAGCGCGAACCAGCATATTAGAATCCCCTTACTAGGCGCACGTGATCGCCTTCGGCAACACACAACTGATCGGCTGTCGCCTGATCCAGCACCAACGGCTGACCCGGCAACCAGGTGAGCTGCAAGGCACAGGCACGAAAATCACAGACACGCGTATTGGCAACCAGCCACAAGCTGTCGCCGGCTACCGGTAAACCTATCTGCACCTTTGCCAAGGCACTGTTGCGCACCGTATTGAGCAGTGCTGTCTTGGCATGCACCACCGGCCCGCCGTCAAAAATATCAACATAGTTGTCGGTCTCGAACCCTTCATCCATCAGAATATCGAATACGTCCTGCACCGATGGATTGACCTGACCAATAACCTCCTGCGCCTCATCCGACAACATCGGCACATAAATCGGATAGCCCGGCATCAGCTCGGCCAGAAAACTGCGGCCGCGCTCGCTGCCGATGCGTTCGGCTTCACCATAGCTGACGGCGAAGAAGTGACGCCCCACCGCATCCCAAAAAGGCGCATTGCCATCGGCGTCGCTCACACCCACTATCTCGACCGAGGTGGACTCGGCAAACCGTTGCGGGTGGCTAGCCATAAACAGCAGACGCCCCCGCGCAGTCAATTGCATGGCAGCGGGCTCAGACTGGGTATCGGCAAGATGAAAACCCGCCAGCAAACTATGCCCGGTCAGGTCGTGGCACAGCGACAAAACGTGAATACGGTTGTGCAGCCCGAGCTCACGCGAAGCGTGCACGAACATCTCATTGCGGAAGGTATAAAAAGGCGCACGAAAACCGGAGGCCGCAATAATGCCGCTACAGCCCACCAGGTCGCCACTGACAGTATCTTCCAATACGAAAAAGTAACGCTCCTCTCCCGTAAAGGTAACCTCCTCCGCCATCGATGCCTGAGAAGCAGTGAGGATATCTGCCAGGCGCTCGCGATTGGCCGGCAATGAGGAGACGCCGACCGGACTGGCCGCAGCCAGCCGCTCAATCTGCGATAAATCGCTCGACTTCCCCAATCGCAGCATCAACATCGTGCGCCCTCCGTGTCCTAGGCAACCAGTCGTTGCAAGGCTGTTTTTAGCCGTTGCATACCTTCGGCAATATCCGCCTCTTCAATAATCAAACTGGGTGCCAGCCGCACTACATCTGGGCCAGCCTGCAAAACCAGCAGACCTTCTTCCTGTGCCAACACCTGGATATCCTTGGCCTTGCCGCGCCATTGCTCAGCCATAACGGCGCCCAATAACAAACCACGACCTCGCACCGAGGAAAACACCCCGAATTCTGTGGCCATCTTCTCTAGCGCACTCACGATCAGTTGATGACGATGCCGAACACCATCGAGCACCTCTGGGGTATTCACTACGTCCAGCACACGACCAGCCACCGCGCACGCAAGCGGATTGCCGCCATAAGTACTGCCATGCGTGCCTACCGCAAAATGCTCAGCAACTGCAGCCGTGGTCAACATGGCAGAAATCGGAAAGCCGCCACCCAGGCTCTTGGCACTGGTCAGAATGTCCGGCACTACGCCGCTATCCATGTAGGCAAACAGCTTGCCGGTGCGCCCCATGCCGCTCTGCACCTCATCAAATACCAGCAAGGCATTGTGCTTGTCGCAGAGTGCGCGCACTTGACGCAGGTACTCGTCACTGGCCGGAATCACACCGCCTTCACCTTGAATAGGCTCCAGCACAACGGCACAGGTTTTATCAGACATTGCCGCTTCCAGCGCTGCCACGTCCTGATAAGGAACATGGCTGATGCCGCCAAGCGCCGGGCCAAAGCCTTCAGAGTACTTGGGCTGACCACCGACACTAACGGTAAACAAGGAACGCCCATGAAAACTATTACTGCAGGCGATAATCTGGCTTTTATCCACCCCAAACTGATTATGCGCCCAGCGTCTGGCCAGCTTGAACGCCGCCTCATTGGCCTCAGCGCCGGAGTTGGCAAAAAACACCTTATCGGCAAAAGTGGCTGCAACCAGCTTGTCGGCCAAACGCAGTGCCGGCTCATTGGTCATAATGTTGGATACATGCCACAAGCGATTAGCCTGCTCAGTCAACGCTTCGACCATAGCAGGATGACAGTGCCCCAAAGCATTGACCGCAATACCACCAGCCAGGTCAACATATTCTCGGCCCTGCTGGTCCCACAGGCGCGAACCTGCGCCACGCACGGGCACCATGTTCACTGGCGCATAATTGGGCACCATAACCCGATCAAAATCAGACCGACCGACTTCTGCTGACACTGTCATCTCCTTCTCTGTATTGGCACGTCAAAACTGACGCGCACTCTATCAATGTGGCATCCGACAAACGCTGCCGGGTGTCAGGAATCTTTGGCTACGCCATCGGCGACTTGCTGAGCACGACGCTGATTGCGATCTTCTCGCGGTGTTACACCGAAACAGTTGCGGTAAGCACTGGAAAAATGCGGACCGGAGGAGAAGCCGCAGGACAAGCCAATCTGAATAATCGACTTACTGGTCTGCAGCAGCATCTGACGCGCCCGGTTCAGCCGCAACTCAAGGTAATACTGCGAGGGTACGCTGTTGAGGTACTGCTTGAAAATGCGCTCAAGCTGACGCCGTGAAACACAGACGTGACGAGCGATCTCATCGGTAGTCAACGGTTCTTCAATATTCGACTCCATCAGGATAACCGCTTGCGTCAGCTTCGGATGACTACTACCCAGCCGATTACGCAGCGGCATTCGTTGGCGCTCACCACCATCGCGAATACGCTCCACTACCAGGTCTTCGGCCACCAGTGCCGCCAAATCCTGACCCTGTTCCTGGGCCAGCAAGGTAAGAAACAAATCAGTTGTCGCCTGACCGCCGCTGCTGGAGCCAAGATTATCGCTTAACTCGAACAGGTGAGTCGTTGCCTCAACGCCGGGAAAGCGCTCACGAAACTCATCCAGCATCCGCCAATGTACCGAGCAACGATGCTGATCCAGCAACCCGGCAAAGGCTAACCCAGCCACACCGGCCTCCAGACCACCCAACAATACTCCCGCGGCAAGCGCCTGTTGCAAATATGCCACCAGTTCCTGCGGCAAAGCGTCAGCGGCGGGTAACTGATCCGCCACCAGCCAAAGCTGCGCCAAACCGGCAGCACACTGCTGCCAGGGAGCCGCAACCAGACTGAGACCGTCACTGGCTTGCAGTGCTTGCTCATCAAGGGTGTAGGTTTCTGGCGCGTAACGCCGCTGCTCTGCCATGCGATTGGCTGAGAGCAATACCGACAATGCCGGCATCACAGCGCCCGGATGCGTACCGGGCAGCAACAGAAAGCCAACGCGACGAATGTCAGTCGCCATGGGGGAGCCTGGTGATGTACTGATAACCGCGCATTGAGCCGCTGCAATCTCGTCCTGTCATAATCCTTGCATTGTGCCACAAGGCAAACCGGCTGGCATCGACCAAAGACAGCAAAAACGACACACATAAAAAAGGCGCGCCAGAGGCGCGCCTTACAAGCAGTGCCGCCGAACAGGGCGGCGCCAACTTTAGTCCTGCGGGTAAGCTTCAAACAGGCCGGTTGCGCCCATGCCGCCGCCGACACACATGGTGACCACACCATAACGCTTGCCACGACGCTGCAGCTCACGAATTAGATGACCAACCTGACGCGAGCCGGTCATACCGAACGGGTGACCAATGGAGATAGAGCCACCGTTGACGTTGTACTTCTCATTGTCGATCTTGAGGAAGTCACGTGCATACAGACACTGCGAAGCGAAAGCTTCATTCAGCTCCCACAGATCAATATCGTCAACCGTCAGACCGCGTGCTTTGAGCAGCTTGGGCACGGAATAGACCGGGCCAATACCCATTTCATCAGGCTCGCAACCAGCCACGGCGAAACCGCGGAAGTAAGCCAATGGCTTCAGACCCAGCTCCAATGCTTTTTCCAGACTCATCAGCAGCGTCATTGAGGCGCCGTCAGACAACTGAGAGGCGTTACCCGCAGTAACCGAACCATCTTCCGAAAACACGGGCTTCAGGCTGCTCAGACCTTCCAGGGTGGTCTCAGGACGGTTGCACTCGTCGCGATCAACAACGCCATCAACGATGCTGATATCGCCAGTCGCCTTGTCCTGCACCTGGTACTTGACTTTCATCGGTACGATTTCGTCGTCAAACAGGCCTTCAGCCTGAGCACGGGCAGTGCGCTGCTGGCTCTGCAGGGAGTACTCATCCTGCTGCTCGCGGGTCACGTTGTAACGGCGCGCTACGATCTCGGCAGTCTGACCCATGGGGTAGTAAATACCCGGGAAGTCTTTTTCCAGGATCGGGTTGACGAAGTTGTCAGTATTGCGGCTCTTGGCCGTCATGGTGATGGACTCAACGCCACCGGCGACGATAGCGTCGGAGCAACCAGAGGCGATCTGGTTGGCAGCAATGGCAATTGACTGCAGGCCGGATGAGCAATAGCGGTTCAGCGTCATGCCCGCGACATCAATGCCCATTTTCGACAGTACGGCTACGTTGCGGCCGATGTTGTGACCCTGAGCGCCTTCGTTGGAGCCAGCACCCACAATGCAGTCATCAATAAGTTTGGGATCGATACCGGTGCGCTCCAACAGCGCGTTGACGCAATGCGCCGCCATATCATCAGGGCGGGTAATGTTGAACTTGCCACGGAATGACTTGGCCAGACCGGTCCGTACACTGTCGACAATAACGACGTCACGCATGCTAGTAA
Organism: Pseudomonas sp. 5Ae-yellow; assembly: GCF_014077575.1. Lineage (NCBI taxonomy): Bacteria > Pseudomonadati > Pseudomonadota > Gammaproteobacteria > Pseudomonadales > Pseudomonadaceae > Pseudomonas > Pseudomonas sp. 5Ae-yellow. The sequence goes on from NZ_JACGWE010000004.1 coordinate 125,353, forward strand.
CCTCAAATTCAGCAGGGGGTATAGCGAGCATCCGCCTGCCATGCAGATCAGACACTCGTGAATGGATGGCAGCGCTCATCAATCGCTTCTACCACCAAGGTCGCACAGCATAAAGTCCAGACCGCGTGCGGTAAACACAATAGACCAGCGTGATAAAGCGCTATTTGAGGTGCGCAAGCATGAGCCTGCGCTGAACGGCTGCTCAGTTTACTGAACCGGATCAGCTCTGCTCCAGTCGTCGCGCAGCCAGCTTGAACATCTCCTGATAAATAACCTGCGGATCAGCGCGCTTCTGCTCCAGGGCCAGGCGGCCGCGCTCGTGCGGCAAAATCATGAACTGATCAGCCTCGCTTTCGCGGTAAGTGATATCGGCCACTTCCTGAGCACTGATCGGCGAACTCTGCAGTAACTTGGCCATATCGTTTTTCGACTGATGATCGGGACCGTGATAAGAGTCGAGCAGATTGGTCTGGAAAAAAGAGGGGCAAACCACGCTGACCTTGATACCCAGGGGCTGCAACTCGGCCAACAGACTTTCCGACAGCGCCACCACCCCGGCCTTGGCGACATTATAATTACTCATCCCCGGCGTCTGGATATGCGCGGCCATGGAGGCGATATTGATAATGCGGCCATTGCCCTGAGCCAGCAGCAGCGGCATGAATGCCTTGCAGCCCTTGACCACGCCGATCAGATTGATACCAATTTGAAAGTCCCAATCCTCAAGGCTCAGGTCCCAAAACATGCCACCGGAAGCCACGCCGGCGTTATTGATCAGCACATCGACACCACCAAAGCGCTCTTCACAGCTTTGCGCCAGCGCAGCAAGCTGGCTGTAGTCACGCACATCGCAACGCTGGCTAAAACTCCAGCCACCCGCGTCTGCAACCAATTGCCGGGTTTCCTTCAACCCATCCTCATTAATGTCGGCCAGTGCCAAGCGCGCACCTTCTCGAGCGTACCGTAGAGCCAGCTCGCGCCCTAAGCCGCTGCCAGCGCCGGTGATTACAACTCGTTGCCCTGTTGCCTGCATGAAAACCCCTTAACTATCGAATGACGCTATTTTTGTTGTTGAGCGCGAGCGATTAACTCAAGGATCAGTCTAGCGACAAGCTGGCTGGCAAGCCGGGATTAAAGGGCACTATAAATGCCATGAATCAAGCGTTCTACACGACAGCACGCTGACTCATCATGCCATTGCACTGGCGCTCAGCGGGTCGGGTAATTGCGCTGATAGCGCGCCTGCCCCATGGCGCTGATCTGCCCTTCTATAAGTGCGTCAAAGGGGGCCAGCAAAGGCTCCACGAGCAGGTCGGGCTCAAGCATTCGCAGGGCCTCGACACCGGCTTCAATAGTCGAGAGTGCACCTGCTTCAGGCGCCTTGCGCAGGCGATAGCGGCTGGAAAGGCCAGCAGACAGGCCAACCCTGGGCAGCGCCTGCAAGACCGGGTTCAGGTGCAACAGCTTTCGCGCCTTGCGCCAGGTTCCATCCAGCAATACCAGACGTCGTGGCCGTGTATCCGCGCAGTCGCGCTGAATGATTGATACTTGCGGGCCAGGAAAGAGAAGTTCTGTGCGCCAGCTGGAGTCCTGTAACCGATCACACCACTGCGCGTGCCCTGCAAGCGACTCGGTTATCAAAAGATCGGCACTAGAGAGGCCCAGGGCAAGCAGTCGGCCCGTGTTCAATGCGTGTTTTTGCTCGGAGGGATGCTGCACTATCAGCAGATGAGTGCAATTGGGTACGTTTGGAATAAGAAGACACAGACAGGATTGCGCAGGGCGCAGGCAGCGCTCGCAACGTGGGCGACGTGTGGGCAAGTCGGACGAGGGCATAATGGTCTGAAGTTATTAACAGACCTGCATTATGCCCTACTTCCTGGCGACACAACTCACTGCTCTTTCTTGTGTTTTTTGATATCACTCCTGATAAACAAACCCACACCACCAAAGAAAGCCAGCATCAAACCGACTGTGAGTATCCCTGCGATTACAGCTGCATCAACATACATAAGGCACCTCCTGCGTTTTCCATGTACACAGGTTATGCCGATGCTCTGATTGGAATATTGATCAGGGTCAATGAAGGAGCCAGCGACTTAGCGCGGCTTTTTATTGCGTTTCTTTTTGCCTTTACCTGATGATTTGGCTCCCGCTAGCGGCAACGCCTTGGCGAAAGCACTACGCATGCTCTCAAGCCGCGCATCGTGAATATCATGGATACGCTGTCGCCGCGCCTCAGCGAAGTCGACCACAACAGGCGAATCAGATTTGTCAGACATATTTACCCCCTTACGGCGGAGCTGATAACTCAAGTGGGTTTTGGAGTGAAAGCCAGCCCAGGGCCTGTCGAAACACCAGCGCGAGAACCCTGGTCAAGGAAAGCGAAACACGACCTTACTTACTACGCGCACAGAATCATGCCTCAATATCAACCAGCAACCCCTTGGTTGGCAAGTCAAACTCGTGCTCTGCGGGCGCCTGCTCCAGGCGCGGCTGGCGGCGACGTTTGCGGCGACGCTCTGGCCAGCGGCCGTTATCACGCTGGCGGCGCTCGACGGGGGATGAAGTTGCATTATCTACCGATTTCGACTCTTGCGTCGGCTCCACCTGTCGCTTGACCTTCACCGGGTCATGCTGCGCCCCCGCCGGGGGAATCCCTGGAATCAGCATATTCTATAACCTCATAAAAGCTGCCAGACACCCTGTCGCAGCCTCGTAACCATTGTTGTCTACACTATATCGACCGCGAAGATCGCATCTATATCCAGACAACAGTGATGCAATCGACATAATTGAGTGATTTTTGATCGCATGTAAAGGCAAATTTGGCTGCAGCCAACTGAAACTCGAGGTTTCTGCATGCGAGACGATCGGGTAAGATGTGCGCCCTTTTTTTCGCACGGTCAGGAGAGAGGCATGGCAGGATTTATCCCGGGACAGCGCTGGGTTAGTGACAGCGAATCGGAACTGGGGCTGGGCACAGTGCTCTCTCAGGACGACCGATTGGTGGTGGTGCTGTATCCCGCCAGCGGCGAGACTCGTCACTACGCATTACGCAATGCGCCACTGACGCGGGTGCGCTTCAGCCCCGGCGACAACATCAGCCATCATGAGGGCTGGAGCATTACCGTCAACGACGTTGGCGAGCAGGACGGCCTGCTGGTCTACACCGGTTTACGCGAAGACGGCAGCGAAGAAACCTTTGCCGAAACCATGCTCGACAACTTCATTCAGTTCCGTTTGGCCAGCGATCGCCTGTTCGCCAGTCAGATTGATCCTCTTCCCTGGTTCAGCCTGCGGTTTGAGAGCCTGCGTCATTATTGCCGCGTTCAGCGCTCACCGCTGCTTGGCTTGGCTGGCGTGCGTACGCAACCGATCGGCCATCAGCTGCATATCGCTCGGGATGTCGCTGACCGCATGGCGCCACGCGTACTGCTCGCCGATGAAGTGGGGTTGGGTAAAACCATCGAAGCAGGTCTGATACTGCACCGCCAGCTGCAAACGGGCCGCATTCGCCGTGCTTTGATTGTGGTACCGGAAAACCTGCAACACCAGTGGCTGGTAGAGATGCGCCGCCGCTTTAACCTGCAATTTGCTCTCTTCAATCCTGATCGCTGCGCTGGCGCAGAAGATAATCCCTTTGAGGAAGAACAACTGGCGCTGGTTGCGCTGGAGTTCCTGCTCGAGAACGACAAGGTCGCGGACTACGTACAGCAGACCGATTGGGACATGCTGGTAGTCGACGAAGCTCATCACCTGGTATGGCACGAAGAATCGCCAAGCCCCGAGTATTTGCTGATCGAAACCCTGGCGCGGCAGATACCGGCGGTATTGCTACTGACAGCCACCCCGGAGCAACTGGGCCAAGCCAGCCACTTCGCGCGCCTGCGCCTGCTAGACCCCGATCGCTTCCACAGCCTGCCGCAGTTCATTGCCGAGGCCGAGCGCTACCAACCGGTGGCAGACGCCGTACAGCATCTTCTGGAGGATGATCAACTCAGCACTGGCGATCAGAGCGCGATCATCGACTGGCTTGGCAGCAGCGCCGAACCGCAACTGGCGGCACTGAACCAACCCGGCGAAGCGGCAAACCACGCACGCGACAGCCTGGTACGCCAACTGCTGGACCGCCACGGCACAGGTCGCGTTCTGTACCGCAACACTCGCGCGGCCATTTCTGGATTCCCGGAACGGGAGCTGCATGCCTATCCACTACCCTGCCCTGAGCTCTATCAAGACCAGGAAGGCCGAGTTGCGTTATATCCTGAGCAACCCTTGCAGGCTGATTTTGATGCCGCTGAAACCATGTGGTGGCTGGAAGATCCCCGTGTCGAGTGGCTGATCGACACCCTCAAGGTACTTAAACGCAGCAAGGTGCTGGTGATCTGCGCCCACGCCGAAACCGCACTGGATCTGGAAGACGCTCTGCGCGTGCGCAGCGGCGTACCGGCAACCGTTTTCCATGAGGGCATGAGCATCATCGAACGCGACCGCGCCGCCGCGTTCTTCGCCGATGAAGAATTTGGCGCACAAGTCATGATCTGCTCGGAAATCGGCAGTGAGGGCCGTAATTTCCAGTTTGCTCACCACCTGGTCATGTTTGACCTGCCGGCACACCCGGACTTGCTGGAGCAGCGTATCGGTCGCCTCGACCGCATTGGTCAGCGCGAAATCATTCAGCTGCACGTGCCTTACATTGAAGAAACTGCACAACAACGCCTGTTCGAGTGGTATCACCTGGCGCTCAATGCATTCCAGAGCACCTGCCCGGCCGGTAACGCCCTGCAGCACCAGTTTGGCGGCGAACTGCTCACTCAACTCGATCATCCCGATGCCGATGCATGGGAAAAACTGATTGAGCAGGCACGCAACCAGCGGCTGGAGCTGGAGCAAGAACTGCACAACGGCCGTGATCGGCTGCTAGAGCTGCATTCGCGAGGCCATCAGGATTCCGTCCAGATGATTGATGTCATCGAACAACAGGACAACGACTTTCAGCTACCCATTTACATGGAACGCCTGTTCGACGTGTTCGGTATCGATAGCGACGACCACTCCGACAACGCACTGGTATTGCGGCCCGGCGAGCGCATGCTCGATGCTGGCTTCCCGCTGGGCGACGACGAAGGCGTCACCATCACCTATGACCGCGACACGGCGCTGTCACGCGAAGACATGCAGTTCCTGACCTGGGAGCATCCCATGCTGCAAGGCGGCATGGATCTGGTCCTCTCTGGCAGCATGGGCAACAGTTCGGTTGGCTTACTGAAGAATAAGGCGCTCAAACCCGGCACCATGCTGGTGGAATGCGTCTATGTATGCGAAGCCATCGCGCCGCGTGCCCTGCAACTGCAGCGCTACCTGCCACCCACGCCGATTCGCTGCCTGCTGGATGCCAATGGCAACAATCTGGCAGCCAAGGTCAGCTTCGATACCCTTGACGCCCAGGTTGAATCCTTGCCGCGCCAGCTCGCCACCAAAATTGCCAAAACCCAGCGAGAGCCGGTTGAATCACTCCTCAAGCACGCCGAAAGCGCTGTCGAGGCTCAACACCTGCAAGTAATCGCCGACGCGCGCGCACGCTTCAGTGACGAGCTAGAGGAGGAGATTCAACGTCTGAAAGCGCTAAAGGCGGTCAACCCACTGGTACGCGAGGACGAGATCACGGCACTCGAACGCCAGCATGAACAAGGCAACCACGTGCTACAACAAGCCAAGCTCAGGCTGGACGCCATTCGTGTACTGGTTGTTGGTTAACCCGCTAGCCTCAAGCCCCACCTGCGTAGGAGTCGACCTCGGTCGACTCCTGTAGCGGACACAATAAACCCAGAAAGCGCTGCAGGGATTCCGCCTTGGCCAGCGCATCACGCCGCCCCAGCTCGATCAACTCCTGACAATACTCCGCCTCAAACAACAGGTAACTCAGCACACTGCCACCTGACGCGCGGGTTGCGCCGCTGCCACGCAGGAAAACACGTAAGCTCCGCGGCAGAGCCTTGCGGTGACGTGCAGCAATCAGATTCAGTGGCTCACTGGGCGAGATAATCTGCACCTCAACCTGACGCACTCCCCGACCGGAATACCGCGAGCCCGCAGGCATGTAGCCAGCCAGGCGGTTCATGCGCTCCAGCAACTCGACATCCGTTTCCAGATTATCAACAAAAGTACTATTCAACAGATGCCCACCAATCTGCGCTAGCGTCGGCGGCAAAGCAGTGCGTAACCTCGGCCCGCGGCGCCCGCCAGCAGGCTGCCCCGCAAAATTATCAGAAACACCAATTACCAACACCCGGTTAGCGCCCAGATGCAATGCCGGGCTGATTGGCGCCCGCTGCCGCACCGCGCCATCACCAAACCACTCGCGATTAAGCAACACCGGAGGGAATACCAAGGGAATGGCAGACGACGCCATTAAATGCTCAAGACCCAGCCTGGTTTGCACGCCTACTCGGCGGTGCCGCGCCCAAGGCGAAATACGCGCCTCACCCTGATAGAAATTAACCGAGTCGGCCGACTGATAGCCGAAAGCACTGACCGATATGGCGCGCAGATGCCCGCTCATCAGGCTGTCGTCTATCTGACCGAATTTCAGCGTCCGATCAAGTAACTGCCGCAAAGGCTCGTTGTCCAGCAAAGCGGTTGGTTTTTTACTTGGAATACCGAGCAAATTGGCGCGCGCCCACCGCCATGCCTGCGCAGTAACGCCCGGCCAGTCACTACGATATACCTGCTCACAACGAAACTGCGACCACACCTCTTGTAGCCGCTCTACACCGTCAGAAAAGGTGCGTGCGTGACTGGCCAGGGCGACCGCATTGATGGCGCCTGCAGAAGTACCGCAGATAACCGGAAAAGGATTGGCTGCACCTGCTGGCAGCAGCTCGGCGATCACCGACAGCACGCCAACCTGATAAGCCGCACGCGCGCCGCCGCCCGACAGTATCAATCCGGTACAATCAGCGGGGCGCTGCATACCCATCAGCGACGGCTACGCCGGCGCTCGCGCTTGGCGTAGGGCCTGGCCACGCCTTCGGGCCGCGTTTTGAAACGCCTATGCACCCACATGTATTGCTCCGGCTGTTGTGCTATCGACTGCTCTACCCACTGGTTGATTCGCAGCGCATCTGCCATGTCGTCACCACTGGGAAAATCCTGCAACGGCGGATGAATGGTCAACTGGTAACCCTGGGCTCCGGGCAAACGGCTCTGCGTAAAGGGCACAACCTGCGCCTTACCCAGGCGGGCAAAGGTACTGGTGGCCGTAACAGTTGCCGCTGGCACACCAAACAAAGGCACAAACACACTCGCCTTGCGACCATAGTCCTGATCAGGTGCGTACCATATCGCTCTGCCACTGCGTAGTGAGCGCATCATGCTTCGTACGTCCTCACGCTCCACTGCCTTGGCATCGCGATTATGCCGTTCACGACCATGGCGCTGGACAAAGTCGAATGCAGCGTTGCGATGCTCACGATACATGCCATCAATGGTGACTACCTGCCCCAGCAGCGCAGCACCAATTTCCAGCGTCGTGAAATGCAGTGACATCAACACTACACCCTGCCCTTTTGCTGCGGCATTGTGCAGGTGCTCAATACCCTCTATTTTTGCCAGGCGCGCCAAACGTCGCTTGGGCCACCACCAGGCCATAGCCATTTCAAACAACGCAATCCCGTTGGAGGCAAAATTTTCCCGCAGCAACGCCTCGCGCTCCTGCTGACTCATGTGCGGAAAACACAGCTCCAGGTTAATACGAGCCACTTCACGGCGTTCAGCCATAAAGTAGTACATGAATTTACCCACCAGCCGTCCGAGCCCCAGCAGCAACGAATAGGGCAACTGAACAACCAGCCACAGCACCCCCAAACCCAGCCATAACAACCAATAGCGGGGGTGCAACAGAGTTCGGGAAAAAACCGCGTGATCCATTCGGATATCCATTTGCGCAAAAACCACATTCTACCCAAGCCGCGCGCGGCTTGCGATCAGCGTAGTCAATCTATATAAGTGTGCGCATTAAAGCGAAACGGACCCACCATGACTGCTGACACTACTTTGGACTTGCTCGACAACGACCCCGTGTTTCATCTCAAGGGCGGCATGCTGACCATGACCGTTGTCGAACTGGTGCGCCTGTCCCACGACCATTTTGCGCGACAACTGGCAGAAAAGGTCGAGCAGGCACCCAACTTCTTCGTCGATACGCCTGTTGTCATTGCGCTCGACAAACTCACAGACCCAATCAACGCTGCCGGTCTGACTAAACTGCTGGCGACTTGTCGCGAGCATAGCCTGCAGCCGGTCGCCCTGCGCGGCGGCGAAGACTTCCGCGCCTTGGCGCAAAGCGCTGGCATGGTTTTGATACCGGTAGGCCGGCAGCGCGAAAAGATCATTGAAACGCCGGCTCCGCAACCGACACCAGAACCGGTCACCAGCGCACCACCGGCGGCAGCCATGCCCGGCGGCGGCAGACTGATCACCGAGCCGGTCCGCTCAGGCCAGCAGGTGTATGCACGCGGCGGCGATCTGATCGTCATGGCGCCCGTCAGCGCTGGGGCAGAGCTGCTCGCAGACGGACATATCCATGTCTACGGCCCGCTGCGCGGTCGCGCACTGGCAGGGGTTCAAGGCAATACCGAAGCGCGGATTTTCTGTCAGAACCTTGAGGCCGAGCTGGTGTCCATTGCCGGGCAATACAAAGTCGCAGAGGATTTGCGCAAGGAACAGCACTGGAAACAGGCAGTACATATCAGTTTGGCAGGTGACAGCTTGAAGATAAGCGCCCTTTAACCGATACTGTTGAGCCATTCGGGGGCGCCCGTACTGCGTGGCCTCTGGCCAACCGATGGGCCCCACCAGAACATCATTTTTCGCGCTGATAACCGCATTTTTTCAGCGCGACATTCCACCATTAGAGAAATTCGACAGGAAGGTCATCTTGGCTAAGATCATCGTCGTCACATCAGGCAAAGGCGGGGTAGGCAAAACCACTACCAGCGCTGCCATCGGTACCGGTTTGGCACTGCGCGGGTACAAGACAGTCATCGTCGACTTCGACGTCGGGCTGCGTAATCTGGACCTGATCATGGGCTGTGAGCGGCGCGTAGTCTATGACTTCGTCAACGTTATCAACGGCGACTCCAACCTTAATCAGACCCTGATCAAGGACAAGCGCTCCGATAATCTGTTTATTCTCCCCGCGTCACAAACCCGTGACAAAGACGCCCTGACTCCGGAAGGCGTCGAGCGCGTACTGAATGAACTGAAAGAAACCTTCGACTATATCGTATGCGACTCGCCTGCCGGTATCGAGAAAGGTGCCCACCTGGCGATGTACTTTGCCGATGAAGCCGTGGTTGTTACCAACCCGGAAGTATCATCGGTGCGTGACTCCGACCGCATGCTGGGCTTGCTGGCAAGCAAATCCAAACACGCAGAAGCCGGCGAGAAGATCAAAGAGCACCTACTACTGACCCGCTACAACCCGGAGCGCGTCGAAAACGGCGAAATGCTGTCGGTCAGCGACGTTGAAGACATCCTGTCAATTCCATTGCTGGGCGTTATCCCCGAGTCGCAGGCCGTGCTCAAGGCGTCCAACCAGGGCGTACCCGTCATTATGGACGACAAGAGCGACGCGGGTCAGGCTTACGCCGACGCGGTTGAGCGCTTGCTTGGCAAAGATATGCCGCACCGCTTTTTGGAATTACAAAAGAAGGGGCTGCTGCAGCGCCTGTTTGGAGGTCGGTAAATGAGCATTTTCGACTACTTCCGCGACCGCAAAAAACCGGCGACTGCATCTATTGCCAAAGAGCGTTTGCAGATCATAGTCGCCCACGAACGTGGCCAACGTAACCAGCCCGATTACCTGCCGCAGCTGCAGCAGGAAATTATCGACGTGATCAGCAAGTATGTTCAGATTGATCGCGAACAGGTGCATGTCGCCCTCGACAACCAGGACGATTGCTCGATCCTGGAGCTGAACATCACCCTGCCCGAACGCCCCTGAAGACTATGCGCCGCCTGCATCAGGGCGGCGCAGCGGAATCATCATGCCCCTGACCGATATCGGCATCCTGCATCAGGATCCGGCCTTTCTCATCGTCAACAAGCCCACTCTTTTGCTATCCGTACCCGGCCGCGCCGAGGATAACAAGGATTGCCTGATCACCCGCCTGCAAGATAACGGCTATCCTGAAGCCCGTATTGTGCACCGCCTGGACTGGGAAACGTCCGGACTACTGGTCATCGCCCGCAACCCCGATGCTCACCGCGAGCTGTCACGTCAGTTTCATGACCGTGAAACAGAAAAGGCCTACATTGCGTTATGCTGGGGACAGCCCGATACCGACTCCGGCCATATTGACCTGCCACTGCGCTATGACCCGCCCAACAAACCGAGGCACATAGTCGACCATGAGCAAGGCAAGCACGCGCAAACCTTTTGGCGGATACTGGAGCGACACGGTGACTACTGTCGAGTAGAGCTAACTCCGATTACCGGCCGCTCACATCAATTGCGCGTTCACATGCTGGCGATCGGGCATCCCTTGCTAGGTGATCGCCTGTATGCGCACGAGCAGGCGCTGGCAGCTTGCCCACGACTGGCACTGCATGCCGCCAAGCTAGTGATAAGCCATCCAGAGACCGCCGAACGCTTGTCCTTTGAGTGCCCCTGCCCTTTTTGAATCACACTGCCCGCGAGGAATACGGCATGTCGCATACCGACTTGAATCAGGACCTGGCTGACTTTATCAGTCAGTCACCTACTCCATTTCACGCCACCGCGACATTGCGCAGCCGCCTGCTCGATGCCGGCTACCAGGCACTGGATGAGCGCGCAGACTGGCAGCTTGAAAGCGGCGGCAAATATCTGGTGACGCGCAACGACTCGTCATTGATTGCCTTTCAGATGGGGGGCGCTGATAGCCTGCAGGGCGGAATTCGCCTAGTCGGCGCGCATACCGACAGCCCGTGCCTTAAGGTCAAGCCGCAACCGGAACTCGATCAGCAAGGCATGTGGCAGCTAGGCATAGAAGTGTATGGCGGCGCCCTGCTCGCGCCCTGGTTCGACCGCGACCTGTCCCTGGCCGGTCGCGTCAGCTTTCGTACTGCAGAAGGACGCATAGCCAGTCGCTTGATCAACTTCAAACGACCCATTGCAATAATCCCCAGTCTGGCTATCCACCTCAATCGCGGCGTCAACGACGGCCTGCCGATCAACCCACAAACCGATCTGCCACCGTTGCTGGCCCACAGCCTGGAACCGGCACGCGACCTGCGCGCCTTGCTGTCTGAGCAATTGCAGCGCGAGCATGCCGATTGCGCCAACCTGGACATCCTCGATTACGAGCTGAGCTTTTATGACACCCAGCCGCCAGCTACTATCGGCCTGGACAATGACTTCTTCAGCGCTGCTCGACTGGACAATCTGCTGTCCTGCCACGTCGGCCTAACCGCACTATTGAGTGCAGAGTCCGAACAGGCCTGCTTGCTGGTCTGCACCGACCATGAAGAGATAGGCTCAAGCTCCAGCTGCGGCGCCGACGGCCCCTTCCTGGAAGACGTACTCAGCCGCATAGTACCGGACGCCGCTCAGCGCGTTCAGGTACTTCAGCGCTCACTGCTGGTGTCCGCGGACAACGCGCATGCAGTACACCCCAACTACGCAGCAAAACACGACGACAATCACGGCCCCAAGCTGAACGCTGGGCCGGTTATCAAGATCAACAGTAACCAGCGCTATGCCACCAACAGCGAGACAGCGGCCTTTTTCCGCTCCCTCTGCGAGGCCGCGAACATTCCGGTGCAAAGCTTTGTTGTGCGCAGCGACATGGGCTGCGGCAGCACCATCGGCCCAATTACCGCGAGCCGCCTGGGCGTGCGCACCGTCGATATAGGCGCGCCCACCTTTGCCATGCATTCCATCAGGGAGCTGGCCGGCAGCCGCGATCCAGGCTATCTAACCAGCGTGTTGCGTCACTTCTACAACTGCGCGCAGCTCATTTAGCGAGCACAAAAAACCCCGCTGCGCATGTTGCACAGCGGGGTTTTAGTCTGCTCGATCAAGCCTCGCGCAGCAGTATCACTTTACCAACGATCTTGTCACTTGCCAGCTCGGCAAACGCCGCCTCGGCATCCTCAAAAGCAAATGTCTTGGCGACCAACGGATGCAGATCGCCCTTGGCAAACAACGGCATCAGGCGTTGTTCCATATCAGCCAGCAAGGTTGCCTTAAAGCCAGCATCGCGGGTGCGCAACGTGGAGCCGATCAGGCGCGCACGCTTGACCAGCATCTTGCCCAGGTCCAGTGTCGCCTCACGGCCACCCATAAGACCAATCAGCACCCAGCGGCCATCAACAGCCAGCAGATCAAGGTGATCAGCAGCGTAGTTAGCACCAACCGGATCCAACACCACATCAAACGGACCTTGGTCGGCCAACGTAGCAATACCATCCTGACGCAATACGCCGCCTTCAGCGCCCAGCTTAATACAAGCGTCCAGTTTTTCCTGGCTGCCGACCGTTACCCAGCACGGGTTACCCTGCGCCTTGCACAGCTGAATGGCTGCGGTACCCACACCACTGGCACCCGCGTGAATCAATACCTTTTCGCCCGGCCGTGCGTTCGCCAGCTCAAAGATATTTAACCAGGCAGTACTGAATACTTCCGGAATGGCAGCGGCTTCAGCCCAGTCGAGATTAGCGGGTACGGTAAGCAAGTGACGCTCATCAACCACGACTTCATCAGCCATACCGCCGCCGGCCAGCAGCGCACAGACCCGATCACCCACTTTCCAGCGCGTGCCCTCGGCGACTTCCACCACCTGACCGGCACACTCCAGCCCCAGCACGCTGGTCACGCCAGCGGGTGGCGGATACATACCCGCCTTTTGCAACAGGTCGGCGCGGTTCAACCCCGCGGCCATGACCTTCACGCGAACTTGGCCAGGTTGCAGTGTTTCTGCTGCCTGTTCCTGCCAAACCAGTGCTCCGCCCTCGGCTTGCAATCCTCTCACGCTGCCTCCATAGTTCATCTAATAGGTAAATACAGTCGGGAACTCAGGCTCCCACACAACCTCTATAAAGCATACTCTCTCCGGATACGATACCCCAGATGAAAGGTTCCAACACCCTGCGCCAGTCATGCCTGATTGCTTTTATGTCAATCAGCGCCACCGTTTTTGCCGCAGAGAAGGCCGAGCCGCTCGACCTTGATCAGCTGCAACCCACTCGTGATCAAGTCATCGCCAGCCTAAACACAGTAGAGCTGCTACGCCGCCATCACTACAACCGTACACGCCTGGACGATGCTCTCTCAGCGCAGGTATACGACACCTACCTGACGCAGCTGGATAGTCAGCGCAGCCTGTTCAGCCAGGAGGACATCGATGGTTTTGCCAAAAACCGGCTGCGCATGGATGACCTGCTGCTCAGCGGCGATCTGAGTGTTGGCTTTGATATGCACAAGCGCCAGCTGGAGCGTTTGGAGCAACGACTGGAATTCACCCTGGGTCTGCTGGAAAATCAGCTATCAACTCTCGACTTCTCCACCGACAAGGAAATCCTGGTTGATCGCGAAGACGCTGCCTGGGCCAGAGATGACGAAGCGCTGCACCAACTCTGGCGCGACCAAATCAAAGATGAAGTGTTGCGCCTGAAGCTGTCCGGCAAAACGTTGGATGACATCCAGACCCAGCTGGTGAAGCGCTACAAGGGACAACAGATACGCATCAGCCAGACCCGCTCGGAAGATATTTTCCAAAATTACATCAACGCACTGGCGCAGGTGTACGACCCCCACACCCAGTACCTGTCACCGGAAAATGCAGAAAACTTCGATATCAACATGAGCCTGTCTCTGGAAGGTATCGGTGCCGTCCTGCAGAGCGATAATGAATACACCAAGATAATGCGCCTGGTCCCCGCCGGACCGGCCCAGCGCAGCCAGCAACTTGCCGCGGCCGACCGTATCGTCGGTGTTGCCCAGGCTGATGGAGAAATGGTGGACGTTATCGGCTGGCGCCTGGACGAAGTGGTCAAGTTGATCCGCGGCCCCAAAGGCTCGAACGTACGCCTGGAAGTCATCCCTGCCAGCAACCCACCCGGCGATATGGCCAGCAAAGTGGTCAACCTGACTCGCGAAGCGATCAAGCTGGAAGACCAGGCAGCCAAGTCACGTGTGATCGAGCTAAACAACCAGGGCCATGACTACCGCATCGGCGTCATTGATCTACCCGGTTTTTACCTCGACTTCAAAGCCTACCGTCAGGGCGATCCGGATTACCGCAGCACTACGCGTGACGTACGTCGCTTGCTCGAAGAGCTGAAAGCAGAGAACGTTGATGGCGTGGTCCTTGATCTGCGTGACAATGGCGGCGGCTCCCTGCAAGAAGCCACCGAATTGACCGGCCTGTTCATCGACCAAGGACCTACCGTACTGGTCCGCAATACTGAAGGCGATGTACAGGTGCTTGACGACCCCGAGTCAGGTGTCACCTACAACGGCCCCATGGCCGTGCTGGTAAACCGCCTATCCGCCTCCGCATCGGAGATCTTTGCTGGCGCCATGCAGGACTATGGCCGCGCGCTCATCATTGGTGAGCCAACCTTTGGCAAAGGCACGGTGCAGTCGATTCAACCGCTCAATCATGGCGAATTGAAATTGACCCTGGCCAAGTTCTATCGTGTTTCCGGTCAGAGCACTCAGCATCGCGGGGTGGTACCCGACATCAGCTATCCATCATTGCTGGACAGTAAGGAAATAGGCGAAAGCGCGCTGCCTCATGCCATGCCGTGGGATACCATTCCGCCTGCGCGCTACAGCAGCAGCCAGCAGCTCAAACCCTTCGTCCAGCAACTGCTGATCGACCATGAAGCGCGCGCGGCAAACGACCCTGACTTTGTCTACACTCTGGCCCGCTTGGGCCTGGACGACGAAATCAAGGCGCGCAAAACCTTGCCGTTGAATGAGGACAAGCGTAAGCAACAGCTGAACGACTACGAGTCACGTCTGTTGGTCATGGAAAATACGCGGCGTACGGCAAACGGTGAGGAGCCGCTAGCCTCTCTGGAAAAAGAAGATCCTGCAGACGAGGTAGCTTTGCACAGCAGCACATCGGACGAAGAGCCCGACGCCTTTCTGGTCGAAACGGGGCAAATTCTGGTGGATCTCCTGCAACTGGAGCATCAGGTGGCCAAGGCCAACTAAGTTGCGCGGCCAACAACTGTAACTTTTCTGTAATATGGTGATGGCACACTGCCTCGGGTCAGTACAATTGCCCGTCAGTGTGCCTATCCAGAGCCTCTCAGGCTGCCGGGCAAAGTAAAATCCATTCGCCCGGGATCGCCAATGACCGTCTCCGAACAACGCCAAGCGCTGCTGAACATCCTCAACAGAGGCGCTATATCCAGCCTGTTTCAGCCCATCGTATCCAGCCTGGAACAACGCGTCATAGGCTATGAGGCGCTGAGCCGAGGCCCTTCCAACAGCCCCCTGCACTCCCCTCTTACCCTGTTTGCTGCCGCTCGCTACCACGGCATGCTAACCGAGCTGGAAATGCTCTGCCGCAGCCACGCCATCGACCGATTTTGTGCCTTAAGGCTGCCTGGCAAGCTGTTTCTCAACGTCTCACCGGAAAGTCTGCTCGAGCAGCAGCATTACTCCGGCGGCACACTGGCAATGCTTGAAGCCAAGGGGTTAACGCCTGATCGTGTAGTGATCGAGCTGACCGAGCAAGCCCCCATAGAAGACCTGAACCTGCTCCAGACTGCGCTCCACCACTACCGCGACATGGGGTTCTCCATTGCGCTGGACGATCTTGGTGCGGGCTACTCCAGCCTGCGCCTGTGGTCCGAATTACACCCAGAGTACGTCAAGATAGACCGGCACTTTGTTGATGGCATACATCAGGACCCTATCAAGCGCGAGTTCGTCGTATCCATTCTGCAAATGGCCAACGCCTCAAGAGCTCAAGTCATCGCCGAAGGCATTGAACAACCCGAAGAACTTGCCGTTCTGGAAGAAATCGGTATCGACTGGGTTCAAGGGTATTGGCTGGGTCGCCCTGCGAGTGTGCCAGAGATAAATCCCGAGCTGCTGGCAGAGCGATTGAATCAGCGTAAATCGACCAGCAGCGACGACGCCCCAATCCACAGCCTGCTGCTGCCCGTAGCCGGGCTGAACGAAAACACGCTGGTACAGAACGTACTGGCTTTTTTTCAGCAACAACCCACGCTCAACACACTAGCCATATTGGACGACCATCAGCGCCCGATCGGCGCGGTGCAACGCCATGCGTTAAGCCAAACCATGCTCAAGCCCTTTGCGCAGGAAATTTACAGTCGCAAACCCATCCGTAAATTAATGGATACCGATTGCTTGCTGGTAGATATACGGCAAAGCCTGCAGCGTGTGAGCCGGCTGCTTACCAGCCGAGCGCGCCAGCGCCTGGAAGACGACTTTATAATTATCGACCAAGGCGTTTATAAAGGGCTGGGACGCGGCATTGACGTACTGCGACAAATCACCGAACTCAAGCTACAACAAGCGCGACACGCCAACCCGCTAACCCTGCTGCCCGGGAACATCCCTATCCAGCAGTGCCTGGA
Organism: Pseudomonas sp. 5Ae-yellow; assembly: GCF_014077575.1. Classification (NCBI taxonomy): domain Bacteria; kingdom Pseudomonadati; phylum Pseudomonadota; class Gammaproteobacteria; order Pseudomonadales; family Pseudomonadaceae; genus Pseudomonas; species Pseudomonas sp. 5Ae-yellow. Next base: position 141,964 of record NZ_JACGWE010000004.1, read on the forward strand.
GCGCCTGCTGGAGCAGCAGGAGGACGCACAGCTATGCTACGTCGACCTGGACAACTTCAAGCCCTTTAACGACCTCTATGGTTATGGCAAAGGTGACGAAGTACTACTGGCCCTGGCCCAACTATTACGCGAGCTATGCGACCCACAGAAAGACTTCGTCGGGCACATCGGCGGTGATGACTTCATGCTGGTCATGCGCAGCAAAGACTGGCGCCAAAGGCTTAATCAACTAGATCAGCGCTTTCAGCAATTATGCCTGACCCTTTATCGCCCCGAGCATATAAAAGATCAAGGCTTCAGCGCGCCAGACAGGGAAGGTAATTGGCGCAAACACGACCTACTCAACCTCTCCATCGGCGTACTTCAACTAAGGGGACAACACGCCGAGAAGATAGACCCTGCCTATCTGGCAGAGCACGCCTCCCGCGCCAAACACGATGCAAAAAAGATACGCGGCTTCAGTATTGCACTGTCGAACGCACTGCAGCTAGCGAGCACTGAGCAGGCGCCCGAGCAAAAAGAAGATCATCACTGTCAGATTATTTAGCTCGCCAATGAGCTAAGATTAAAGCGGTATCACTGATAGCGGGTTAACTGTGTCCAATTTCACCTCTGGTCTGGCTTTGGCTGGACTGGCCCTTACAACGCAGCTTAGTCAGGCTCAGCCGCTGCTATGGGGATACTCCCCAGCAGACCCGGCTCCTTATGTGATTGTCCAGAATAACGACTTGCAAGCAGGCCTGACGCACGACATTGGTATCGAAGTCGCCGCCGTAGTCGAGCGCGACGTTATCTTTGTTGCGACCCCAAATAACCGAATTGAAGAATCCCTGGCAAACGGCCGGATTAATATCATCTGCAATACGCAACCAACGTGGCTAGGCTCACCGACATCTCTGCTGTGGACGAAAAGCCTCTATGAGGATGCGGACGTGATAATAACGCGGCTGGACACTCCTGCCCCCGCATCACTCGGCCAGCTCAAAGGGGCAATAGTCGGGACCACGCAGGGCTACCACTACTCCCCCCAGGCAACCCTTGCCTTTGAACAGCAGCTCATCACGCGGCACGACGTACGTGATCTACCAACCAGACTAAAGATGCTTGAACGAGGTCGACTGGATGCCGCCATCGACCTGCGTCGCGCAGTAAAACACCTGCTACCGACCGGCCAAACATCATTTCGTATCAGTAACTGGGCGGTAGAAACCTTCTCACTGCAATGCGCCATTACCAACCCCACTGAAGACAACAGCCAAAGACTGGCCCAAAGCATTGATCAGATGATTGAAGATGGCCGAATGCAACGCATAGTCCAGCGCTTCGACTGAGCAACCCCTTACACCTGGTACATCTTGATCGGTTACCCACAGAACCTGTGGATAACTCTGTGTAAAAAAACTGGAAAAGTGCTTCAAACGCCCGTTAGAAAGCGCTTGCAGTCAAAAAGGGTATATTTTAACCAGAGAAAAAAGCGATATTTTTCAGCCAGTTACAAAGGAAGGAAAGGATCAGAAAATAAGTAGGAAGTAAACAGAAAGTGTTACCGGAAATTGTGCATAAGGGTAACACTTGAATGCCCGAAGGCCTTGCCTCGGGCATTCCTACGTGTTACCGCTTATTCTTCTGTGGGAGCAATGGAGATCAGCTCCATTTCAAACACCAGGACAGAATTAGGCGGAATAACCGGGCTAGGACTGCGCTCACCGTAGGCCAGCTCACTCGGCAAGGTCACTTTCCACTTATCACCCACGTGCATTAGCTGCAGTGCTTCCATCCAGCCAGGAATAACACCATTGACCGGCAGCTCTGCTGGCTCACCGCGCTCGACAGAGCTGTCGAAAACAGTACCATCAACCAAGCGACCTTCGTAATGCACGACAACCACGTCATCCGCAGCAGGCTGCGCAGAATCCTGATCGCCAGCAGTCAAGACTTCATACTGCAAGCCAGACTCGGTGGTTACCACATCGTCTTTCGCGGCATTTTCTTCCAGATACTTCTTATTGGCTTCCAGGGATTTGTCAGCCAGGTTTTTGGCACGCTCTTGCGCGCGCTCCTGCAACGTGGTGAAAGCAGCAGTCAGCTCCTCATCACCTACCCGATGATCAGCCTTGGATAGCGCATCTTCCAGACCGAGCGCCAATGCCTGAGCATCAATATCATCCAGGCCATCCTGCAACAGGCTCTGCCCCATGTTCAAACCAATGCCATAGGAGGCTTGCTGGATAGGGGTAGTAAGTTCTGGTTCCTTCTCGCAACCGGACAATATCAAGACACCGACTGCAACACTGACTGCCAGCAGATTACGCTTCATGCTTACCTCAATAGACAGGCCCACACAGGGCGAAATAAAGCAATCAGCTTAACAGGGCTTGAAGGGGCAGGCTACAGGATCAGAGATAAACGGACAGGCGAATCAGCGCAGTGATAACTGCTACACGATTCAGGGGATAAACAGGATTTACATCTGAGGGGGAAATGGCGCAGCGGACGGGACTCGAACCCGCGACCCCCGGCGTGACAGGCCGGTATTCTAACCAACTGAACTACCGCTGCGCTATATACCTCGAGTGGTGGGTGATGACGGGATCGAACCGCCGACCCTCTGCTTGTAAGGCAGATGCTCTCCCAGCTGAGCTAATCACCCGTTTGCTCTCGAAGTGGGGCGCATTCTAGGCAGCTTTTTCGATTATGGCAACACCTTTTTCAAAAAAAAATTAGCCTATTTCAATATCTTATTCATCAGCCCCGTAAATACTGGTCGTGACGCATGGGCTCAGGCAAAATTGCTCGCTTTCTCGGGCGCACTGCCCCAAGGCAACAACAGAAGGACAGCACAATGTGGTTTCGTAATTTGCTTCTCTATCGCTTCAGTCAACCGATTCCTTTCAGCGAAACCGAGCTGCTCGATGCGCTTGAGGAAAAGCCATCACGTCCCTGCGCCAGCCAGGAAACCCATACACTGGGCTGGACTACCCCCTATGGCCGTCACTCAGAGAACCGACTGGAAACCAGCAACGGTTATTGGCTGATCGCTATGCGCAAAGAAGAACGCATCTTGCCCGGTAGCGTGGTCAAGGAAGCGCTGGCTGAGAAAGTCGAGGAAATCGAGAACCGTGATTCGCGCAAGGTTTACAAGAAAGAGCGCGACACCCTGAAAGACGACATCATCATGTCATTGCTGCCAAGGGCCTTCACGCGCACGCAGACGACCTATGCCTGCATTTGCCCGGGTGAGGGCTGGGTCGCGGTCGATAGCTCCAGCCACAAGCGCGCTGAGGACCTTCTGAGCCTGCTGCGCGAATGCACCGGGACTCTGCCGGTTCGTCCGCTGAACGTTAAGATGGCTCCCGCTGCCTGCATGACCCAGTGGGTGAAAGATGGCAGCGCACCCGAGCAGATGGTGATCGGCGACGAATGTGAATTACGCGACACCAGTGAGGATGGCGGCGTAGTGCGCTGCAAGCGTCAGGATCTGGCCAGCGATGAAATTCAGCTGCACCTCTCAGCCGGTAAGCAAGTCAGTCAACTGGCGCTGCAATGGCAGGAGAAACTCAGCTTCAGCCTGGACGACAAGCTCACCGTCAAGCGCCTGAAGTTTGAAGACCTGCTGCGTGATGAAGCTGATGATAACGCCGGGGATGACATGGCAAGCCAACTGGACGCCAGCTTCAGCATCATGTCCAGCACCCTCAGTGAACTTATTCCCGCGCTTACCAACGCCCTCGGTGGCGAGGATATCCCGCAGGGGATCTGAAACGACGCGTAACTGGCCCGGCCTGCGAAAAGCTATCCACAAAATCTGTGCATAACTTTGTGGATAGCTTGTTTGAACAGCGCGCCGAGCTAGGGTAGCTGGGGCGACGCTGCAAAATGGTTATTTTTTAACCTATTTTTTATCCAATAAAATCAACAACTTACAAATTCAACACCCAAATTCAAGCACTTACAGAGTTATCTTACGGTTCAATGACAGCCCGCCCCGTATCTGTGCACAATGTCAACCCGAGGCGCCCCGAATAAGCGCAAAAAAAGCCGACCGAATCGCTACAAAATCGCTTGACCTGACCCCGCACTCTGACCTAGCAGTAACTAATCTGACGTCGACGATGGCGCCGTACCCAACCAGTGTTGCGCCTCAACGGCAGCCTTGCTTCGTGGGTAATATTGCGTCAAGTAACGCAAGCGCGCCTCGCCTCGCTCGCGTTGTCCGGTTTCCACATCCAGCATGGCCAGGTCGTATTCAGCTTGCGCCATACCTTCCAGCAGGGTCTCCAGGCGCGGCACAATCTCACTGCGATAAGCAGACTCCGGGTAGTGCCGAATGAAGCCAGTCAGTTGGGCATGTGCCTCGCGACCCACTCGTAAGCGCTCCTGGTCATCACCGGCTGCCATTTCAAAGCGCGCGAAGGGCACCATCGCCTGCAGGTACGAGGCGTAATCCTGATACGGCGCATCCGGGTGGCGCTTGGCAAAATCCTCCAACACCAATTCAAGCGGCGGCAGCTGACCCTGCTGCAAACATAGATAGGCCGCCTCCAGGTCGAGCTGTGGGTCACTAAGTTGATGTACCTGCTGCGCCAGATTCATATTGCATTGCCCCATACCCAGGCGCGCTCGCGCATCGGCAACGGCCGAACTCTGTTCCTGCTGCTTTACCGTTGAGCTGGCACAACCTGCTAATCCCAAAAGCACTGCCAGTAACCATACTCCGCGCATCGCGCCCATCCTATTATGCTGTTGCGTTAACATTGTCATTGCAGCCTTGCGCGCCAGTGTACCCAACCATCAGCATCGGGTCGTCCCAACATCGTCAGGCCCTGAATCAAGCCTGGATCAGCCTGCTGGCGAGCCTTTAACCGGGTATCCAGTTGCATGGCCTGTGCCGGACGCCATTTTGCCGTTCCATCGAGCGCCAACGGCCCATCCAGGTCAGAGGAAAGCGTCATCATCAACCAATCGTTTTCACTGCTCAGATCTGCAGCCAGATGCCCCAGCGCGAGTGGTTCCGGCAGGCCGCCGCCCGCCTGTTGCCAAACAATACGTCCCTGCGCCTGGGCTACACGCTCAAACTCCTCCAGCCTAAGCTCGGGAATATCGAGTAGCCAGTCGCCGGTCAGGATAAAAGGCGCCTTGTTCACCGCCGCCATACTGCGCGCATCCAGCCGGCCATTAACCTGCTCCAGTACCAGCGTATCCAGCCCCAGACGCAAGGTGGCGTATACCTGGCCATTTCGCGGACGCCAATCCAGATCAAGCGCCAACTGACCCTTGAGCATGGCCACCGGCAACCAATCCCAGCGCAAGGCACCCTGGTCTATTCCATCTACCCGCATATTGGCAACATTTCCCTGCCACAAACTGCCGGAAATCCCCTGCAGTTCTACCTCCGCCGGCAAGCTCGGCGCCACCTGGCGCCAGACCAGACTCGCTGGCAAATTACTCAGCAGAGTCAATACAAACACCAGCAGGGACAACACCAAAAGGGTTCTGAGTCGCAAAAGACGCTGCATCAGGGACGCTCCACAAGCAATCTGGCAGAGACCATGCCCTTGGCTTCTGTTACGTCCAGCGCTAACTGTGTGACCTGCAATCCCTGGCGCTGCTCGAGGTCGGCCAGCCAACTCAATAACGCGTCCATACCAACCTGATCAAAGCTCAACCGCGCGCCCTGACCTTCCGGCTGCACCCGCGACAGCGCCTCCTTCAAACCAGCCGCATGAGCCGACACTTCAACCAGCGTCAACACTGAGCCACTCGAACTGGTTTCGCCCTGTGACATCCGCGCCCGACGCCTAACGTCGTCCACTACCTGCTCCATCCAGAGACGTTCGGCTGACAACGTCCGCACTTCCTGCCTGAGCTCTGCACGTCCGGCAATCAGCGGCTCCCAGATAACCAGCCAGAAAGCCATAACCAGCAAAAACACCGATCCTGCCAGCAAAATCAGTCGTTCACGCGGGGCCAGTCCTGCCCACCAGCTTTTCATGAGCCACTCCTTTGTACTTTCACGCGCGCGGAAACGCCGTCATTCTCCGAATCAGCTCCTTCCAGGTTCTCGCTAATGCCCGGTAACGCTGACAGCTCCGCCCTGATAGCCTCAAGGTCCGAGAAAGAGGCCACGCGCAGCTCAATTTCAGCGCTATCCTGGTTACCGCGAATCTTCACCACCTCAGCATTCGGGTGCTCTGCCAGCACCGTGAAGAACGCATGCAACAGGGGCCCCATACCGCTATCCGAGCTAATCTGCGCGCCCCCCTGCAGGGTTTGGCGAAACTGCATGACCGGATCACTACGCCGACTGTTCGGCATGCCGCGATCAAACAAACGGTCAATATCTGCCCGCAGACTGTCGCGCTCTTGGCTGAGAATCATGTGCTCTCCAGCGAGCCACCCCAAGGCCAACAACAACGAGACCCCGCTGGCGATCATCAACGGCCGCAACTTGCGCCAGGGCGGTGCGGCCATACTGACGGCATAGGTCCCACAAAGCAGGTTGAATGGTGGTTGGTTGCGCACGGCCTGATGCAAGGCTGGAGCAAGGCGGTCGCTAACCGGAAGCTGCGTTATCTGTACCGTCTCGGGCAACGAAAGATTGAGTTCTGCCAGCGTCAACCCCGACAAACCAAGCTGTTGGGCGCCAGCTTCCAGCGCAGCCAAGCGGCGTGTAATCCAGATGCCCGCCAGGCTGCGGTCCAGCAGCACTGGCTCCTCTGAGGAGGACAGCACCAGTACTTGCTCTGTTTGCTGGGGCCACGGTGACGCGGCAACCAAAAGCGCCTGCTGCGGACTCTCATCCGCATGCAGCGTAGCCTGCGGCAAGAGCCCTTCGAGCCGCCAGCCGGCTTGGCGAAAACGCTCAAGCCAGCTTTGCATGGGCGTGTGCGAGACAACCGCCGCACTGGTCTGGCCGTCGGCACGACGCGGCCCCATGACAATATGCAGCTCATCCAGCTCCTGGCTGACCAGCTCTTCCAGCGCATAGGGCAATGCGGCGCGCGCCGCAGCGGCGCGCTGTGTGGGCAGTCGCACCCGGAACAGGTTAACCGACGAAGCTGGCGCCAACGCCCGAATACGCTCATTGCCAAAGCGTTGGCGCAGCGCACCCAGCCCGTCCAGACCGTTGTCCAGCTGGCTACCATCGCGATCACAACGCCACCAGTACAGGGCCGGATCAGCATCGTCCGCCAGCAGCGGTTGTTCAGGTAAAAGCACTATCAACATAGATTGTCTGATCCAATTATTATCATGGCTCACAAGCCGTTTGTTCTCGCAGGACCACTTTGCCGTTGGGCGCATCCAGCAAGGTGCATTGAAAAAAGCGCCGCTCACCAAACTCAGCGACTATTTGCAGGCGCATAAACCAGGCCGCATCATCACCTGATGCGCGGTCAGCAAAGACCTCTTTCATCAGATCCGGGCTTCGCTCCAGGTCGATCGGACTTTCCTGTGCGGGGTAAGCCGTCACATAGGGTGCCAGCGCTTGCCAGGCTTCGCTGGTCATACCCGCCACTGAGTTCAATTCAGAGGCAACCAGCATGGTGCGATTGGCGGACAACCTCGGTGGATCCTGCAGGCGGTATAGCGGGTCATCGGTCTCGGGATCCATCCAGTCGCTGACCGCCACGGCCAGCTGCGCCCCTGATGGCATAGTCACACCTGAATCCTGCGCCACCCGATCAACCAGTCGCGCGAAATCGGCTTGCTGCTGTTCGTCACCGCCCGCTAGCGCATTCAAGTTGTAGCGACACCGCATGTTATCCAACGTGGCCTGGAGCTTTACCTGGTCAACCTCGAAGGGCAAAACAGGTGATAGACAGGTATCCCATAGCAAATCATCAGGTCCATCTGCCTGTTCCAACACCTGCAGCACCATTTTTTCCGCGCCTAGCGCTATGTGCCGTGACAGATCACGCTCGAATACCGCGCTGCTGCGGCGAATATCGGCCTGCCCGCGCAAAACCATACCCACGGCCGCTGTCACCGCCAGCGCCACCACCAGCAAAGCGGTAATCAGCGCCACACCGCGCTGCTGCGCCTGCGGCTTCATAGCGTGCCTACCGGAATCAGGCGTCGAATCAACCCCAGGCGCGGCACATCCAGCACAAGCTCAACCGCCAAGGGCAATTGACTGCTGCTGGGATCAAGCCCTTCCGGTGGCCAATTATTGACCCGCTCCAGGCCGCCGGGACCGCGTACCACGAAAGCAAAGCCCGTCTCAACACCCAAGCGCTCGCCCTCTTCCACCAGATCAGCAAAGGGCTGAATACGCCGCTGCTCGGCATCGGTAATATCAACACCGGGCCAAAGCTCGCGCTCCAGCCCGGCTTCCGTGAGTCGCCAGGCAGTGCGTCGCAAGCGCTGATCTCCGCCGGAACCGGCGCGCACAATTTCCAGCAGCGGCTGCTCGGTACCGGCCAGCAACCGCAACGGCGGCAAACGATCGCCAAACTCATCGCGCACCTGAATATCAACCATCTGCGCCAGGTCTCGCTCCAGCACACTCAGACTAACCTGCAAATCTGCCAACTGACTGGAACTGGCACGCGTCACATGATCCGCATCCAGCACCGCGCGCAGACCGGAATAGGCCACCACACTCATGATCGCGAATACCGCCATGGCAATCAGCAGTTCGAGCAGGGTAAACCCTCGGGATTGTTGCGTGTTCATGGCAGCACAAAGCCGCTAACAACAGCCCGTTGTCCGCTTTCATCGCCCGGCAACAACCAGAGCCGGATATCGATTCGGCGTACCGCAGGCAATGGAAATGGCGAGGTGGCACTGTAGTCGCTGACCTGAGCCTTATAGCCAAAGCGATAAGGTCCCATCTCGGTCTGCCCATTCAGATCGCCCACCGCCGCTGGCCGCATGCCGGACTGATATTCCGCCAGCAGATTTTCTCCGGCCCAATGCGCCATGGTGCGCTCCTGAAGATAGATGGTATTGCGGGCATGATCACTGCCGGACTTGACCAGCGCTGCGAGCGCTACCGCCAGGATGGTCAACGCAACCATGACTTCAAGCAGGGTAAAGCCGCCGGATTTACGGGCGCTCATTACTCACCTCAATACTCCCATCCAGGCTGATACTCAGATACTGCACCAGGTCCTTGCCTGGCACCCGCAACACAATCAGCCCCGGTGTCAGCTCTCCGGTATTACTCAGTCGTACATGCGGCTTCCAGCTGTCGGTTTGTGACAGACTCTGCCGCGCGCCGTCAGTCTCATACTCAAGTTCCACCACGCCTTCAGTGAAGTAGTGCGGCCCTAGCTGCGGGTCCTGCAGCGCTTGCCATTCACGGGTAGCGTCATCGAGCAACACCAGATCAAGCATGCTGTAACCCTCTTTGCGCAACCCTAGCGCGCGATCAGCGCCACCGGTAATAAGCAATTCGTCATGGGCCAATTGCAGCACACCGGCCAGCCGCTGCGCCTCCTGGCGTAGTTCACGATCAGCACCATCACCAATGGCCAGCGTTGCCAGCCCAGCAATCACGCCAATCAGCACCATCACGACCAGCAGCTCGATCAGGGTAAACCCCGTCTGCGCGCTCCCGCGAGATAGCCGCCGTTGTTTCATCAGGGTTGATTCGTCTGATCCAGATCCCAGTTACCAATATCCATATTGGCCTCGGTACCGCCCGGACGACCATCGGCCCCCAGGCTATAAATATCGAACTGACGGCCATCGCGACCTGGGGTCTGATACTGGTAGTCGTTGCCCCACGGATCTTTCTGCAAGCGGTCAAGGTACCCGCCGGTACGCCAGTTACGCGGCGCGTTCTGGCCCGTCGGCAAGCGCACGAGCGCATTCAGCCCCTGCTCGGTGGTCGGGTAGTTGAAGTTGTCGAGACGATACAGATTAAGGGCGCTTTCCAGCGCTCGAATGTCGCTCTGCGCCTTGGTGATGCGGGCCTGATCCGGACGATCCATAACGCGCGGCACCACCACTGCAGCAAGAATGCCCAGGATAACTACTACCACCATGATCTCAATCAGGGTAAAACCGCGCTGAGCAGCGCGCGCCGGCTTGTTTGCAATACACATCATCAGTTCACCAATTGGTTGAGTTCAAAGATAGGCAACAGAATTGCCAGCACAATAAGCAGTACCACGCCCCCCATGGCGAGAATCAACAAGGGTTCAAAAACCCCCATGACCATGGCAATGCGTGCTTCCAGTTCTCGCTCCTGGGTTTCGGCGGCGCGTTCCAGCATCTGGTCCAGGGTGCCGCTGCTTTCCCCGCTCTTGATCAGGCTAAGCGTCATTGCCGGAAAGTAGCCGCTGCGCTCCAGCGAGTAACCAATCCCCGCGCCCTCGCGCACCCGCTGCGCCGCCTCGGAGACCGCTTCCCGCATGGGCAGGTTGCTAATCACACTGGCACTCATATTGAGCGCGTCCAGCAATGGCACGCCGCTGCCAGCCAGGATATTCAGCGTCCGTGCAAAGCGGGCGGTATTCAGGCCGCGGTTCAGCCGGCCAAGCAGCGGCAGCTTGAGCAATAGCTCATGCCAACGGCGCCGATTACTGTCTTTTTTCAGTAACGTCTTGGCGCCAAAGCCCATGGCAACCATCACCAGCAACATCAGCCAACCCCACTCACGCAGCGTGTCACTGACCGCAATCAGCGAGCGCGTGAGTAGCGGCAGTTCCTTGTTCATGCCATCAAACACCTGCACCACCTCGGGTACCACATAGGTGAGCAATGCCACCGTCACCAACAGGGCCACGCAGGTCAGAATGGCGGGATAGAACATCGCCAGCTGGATTTTCTGGCGCATGGCGTTTTGCGCTTCCACGTTATCAGCCAGGCGCTCCAATACGATGTCCAAGCGCCCAGCCTGCTCACCTGCAGCAATGGTAGTGCGATAAATCGGCGGAAACACCGAGGGGAACTCGCTCAGCGCATGGGCCAGCGGCAAACCTTCCATTACGCGCGTGCGCACGGCGGACAGTGCCGACTTCACGCGCGGTGACTCGCTCTGCCGGGCGACGGTACCCAATACCTCTTCAATCGGCAGCCCAGCACCTGCCAAGGTCGCCATTTGACGAGTCGCCAGCGACAATTCCAGCGGCTTGATACGTTTTTGCATGCTAGGCATGCGCAGGCGCGAGGTGCTTTCGGCGACCTGATTGACCGACATAGGCGTAAGGCCCTGATCACGCAGTCGCCCGCGTACCTGCCGTGGGGAGTCACCCTCCTCCACGCCCTTGCGGGTATGCCCGGCATTGTCCAGAGCGACATATTCGAAAGCGGGCACGGTCAGTCCTCCCGGGTAACGCGAAGGACTTCTTCCAGCGTGGTATCACCCGCCAGAACACGCCGCAAACCATCCTGCCGAATACCCATTTGCCCGAGTCGAGCGTGCTTGACCATGGCTTGTTCGCTGGCACCATCGTGAATCAGGCCGCGCAGGGTATCGTCGATTTCAATCAGCTCATAAATGCCGGTACGGCCGCGATATCCCCCACCATTGCAGGCGTCACAACCTACGGCGCTATACAGCGTAGGCGCCTGTTCAGGTGCAACGCCGATCAGCCGACATTCACTGGCTGTCGCTTCATGCGGCGCGCGACACTCAGGACAGAGCGTGCGCACCAGTCGCTGCGCCAGCACACCATTGAGCGTGGACGACAATAGAAAGGGCTCTATTCCCATATCGCGCAGACGAGTAATGGCGCCCACAGCGGTATTGGTGTGCAGCGTGGAAAACACCAGGTGACCGGTCAAGCTGGCCTGAATCGCGATCTGCACCGTATCCACGTCACGAATTTCGCCGACCATGACCACATCCGGGTCTTGCCGCAGAATCGCCCGCAGACCACGGGCGAAGGTCATATCGACCTTGTTGTTGATCTGCGTCTGGCCGATACCATCGAGGTAATATTCGATCGGATCTTCGACGGTGAGAATGTTGCGCGTGCGGTCGTTCAGCCGCATCAGTGCGGAATATAGCGTAGTGGTTTTACCCGAGCCGGTTGGCCCGGTAACCAGCACAATGCCGTGCGGCCGGCTGATCACCCGCTCCATGGCATCGTAATGCTCGCTGCACATGCCCAGCTGACGCAGTTCCAGACGCCCGGCCTGCTTGTCGAGCAGACGCAACACCACACGCTCGCCATGCCCCGAAGGCAAGGTAGACACGCGCACATCCACTGCACGGCCAACCAGTCGCAAACCAATACGGCCATCCTGCGGCAGGCGCTTCTCGGCAATATCCAGTTTTGCCATTACCTTGATGCGCGAAACGATGACCGGTGCCAAGGCACGCGGTGGCTCCAGTACTTCACGCAGCACGCCATCGACCCGCAAGCGGATAGACAATCTATTTTCAAACGGCTCAATATGAATATCCGACGCGTTTTCCTTCACTGCCTCGGACAGCAAAGCATTGATCAGGCGAATGATCGGCGCTTCATCCTGCGACTCCAGCAGGTCTTCCGGCTCGGCCAGCGACTGGGCAACCGACATCAAGTCAGCATCATCGCCCAGGCCTTCAACAAACTGCATGGCGTCATTGGCCGAGCGCTCGTACTTGTTGCGCAGATGCGCGGCAAAGGTGTCGTCGTCCAGCAAGGTCGGGCTGAGCGGATGGCTGCTGTGACGTCGCAGCTCCAGCAGACCCTGCGGGTCGCAATCCGCGCGCACGAACACTTCCAGCTGACCATCCTCACGCACATTGCCCGGCAGCACGCCAAAGCGACGAGCAAAACGATAACCGGTTTCCGCGGGCGCATTGGCGAGCGTTGCCCCAGGACTGAATTCGGTCTCACTCATGACCTGCTCCTAAAGCGCTGACGGCGGTGCAGAAATAGCAGACGGTCTGGCGGCGCCCTGCATGGCATTCTCAAATGGCGCAGGCAAAGTCAGCAGATAGTTCCAATCGGGCAATATCGGCACCACAGCATCCGATGCGCGGCCCCGACGATTCTGCTCCGCCAATTGCTGATCACGGATGTAGCTGTACTTGCTGTGGGTCAGGCTTTCAGCAACGGCCGTATCGCGAATGATGACCGGACGCAGGAAGACCATCAGATTGCGCTTCTGCACGTTTGAGGTGTCATAACGAAAAAGACGCCCCAAACCGGGAATATCACCGAGCAAAGGCACTTTATCGGCAGTCTCAACCAGTTGATCGTCAATCAGACCACCGAGCACGATCAACTGATTATCATCGACCATGACATGCGTGGTCAGGCTGCGCTTATTGGTAATGATATCGGCCGCACCGCTGGTGCCGGGTGCAATCTGCGAGACCTCCTGCGCGATCTCCAGACGCACTGCGTTGCCCTCGTTGATCTGCGGACGAATCTTCAGTTTGATACCCACGTCTTCACGCTCGATGGTATCGAACGCCTGCCCTGAATCTTCAACCGAGCGGCCGGTAATAAAGGGAACATTCTGACCGACGACGATTTCGGCTTCTTCATTATCCAGCGTAAGCAGACTGGGAGTAGACAGAATATTGCTGGCGGTGTCGCCCTGCAGTGCATTGATCAGCAGCGCAATTTGCGCGCCGCCGATGCTACCTACGCCGCCCAAACTCAGACCGCTTCCCAGCGAAGGCGGTGAGGCCAGATCACCCTCCAGAAACCCATTGAGACCTGCGGCCAGATCAACAATGCCACGACCGTTGCGGTTGAAATTAATGATACCCACGCCCGAGTTTTCACTACCAAACCCCCACTGCACGCCCAGCTCCTTGGCCCGCTCGTAAGACACCTCGGCGATAACGGCCTCGACCAGTACCTGCGCGCGACGGATGTCCAACTGACGAATGATGCTGGATAGCTCGCGGGATAACTCAGCCGGGCCATAGACCACAACCGAATTGGTACTTTCATGCGCCTCGACGCGTACCCGTGTCTGATTGCTCATACTGCTGGTCGTAGGTGCGCCGCCCGCTTGCGATGAGGTGCCGGCGTTTTGCTCGCGCCCCTCGGCGATACCGCGTAGCACCTCTGCCACCTCTTCAGCATTGGCGTAACGCAAATAATGCACCTGAGTATTGCCATCCTGTCCCGGCACATCCAACTGGCGAACCACACTACGCAGGGCAATGCGGCTCTGCGGATCGCCGCGCAGGATCACCGTATTAGTGCGCTCGTCGGCGATCAAGCGCGGCCCCTTGGTGAACTCTTCGCTGGGAGAATTGCTTTCCAGACCTTGAACTATCCGAACCACGTCCAGGGCTGAAGCATGCTCCAACGGCAACACTTCAAAGTCTTCCATGGACTCCTGATCGATACGTTCAACCAGGGACTGGATACGGCGCACATTGGCCGCCGTATCGGCAATCACCAGGGTATTGGATTCCGCTGCCGCGGCGAGATGGCCGCCCTTGGGTACCAGCGGACGCAGAATACGCACCAACTGACCGGCGTTGATATTCTTCACGTTGATCACATGAGTGATGACCTCATCACCCGGCGTACTGCTGGTTAGCCCGGCCAACTCATTTTCCTTGGCCTGCACCTCAGGCACGATGCGCACGACTCCATCAGAGCCACGCACAGCAGCAAAACCGTAGGACTTGAGCACGCCGAGAAACAGCGGATAAAGCTCATCACGCGGGATTGGCTTACCCGACACCACATTGACCTCGCCACGCACCCGCGGATCAACAATAAAGTTGATGCCGGTTTCCTGACTAACGATTTCAATCAAGCCATTGATGTCGGCTCCGCGCAGGTTTAGCACCAGATCTTCGGAACCATCCCCCTGTGGCTCAATCAGCGCCTGCGCCGCCAGCGGCGTAGTGCTCAAACACAGGCTCAATGCCAACGAAAGGGTAAAACGGTTAAGACGAAACTGCATGGGCATCGTATATCAATCCATTGTTATCGTAATGTTCATAGGCTCGCCATCGCGCTCAAGCGAAATCGACACCGAACTGGCGTCAGACAACTCTTTGAGAATGTCGCGATAATCCTCGATATCTGAGATAGGGGTTCCGTCCACATCGGTGATCACGTCACCCGACTGTAAGCCGGCCGCCTCAAACTCGCGTACGTTGCGCGACGGAGAAACCTCAAGGCCATACATACCGCCATCAACCATTACCGGCGTTGCACTGATAACCTCCATAAAACGCTGAGGGTCGTTAAGCCAGGCGCTGCGATCAATGCGCGCCACACCGCCATCGGGGGCCAAAGTAAGATTGGAGTTCGTGGTCGGCAGCGCCGCCTGGCGGCCGGCACTGCGCACGCTACTACCTACGTCGTGACGCTTGAGCCGCAGGGTTTCAAGCTGGCCATCACGCACCAGCATGACGCGGTCAGACAGGACCTGATCAAGACGTACCTGACCTGGAAGTTCGGCGCCCACTCGGTAGAGTTTTTCCGGTTGGCCCTGGGTGGCCAGAATCGCTGCGCTGCGTTTGGGATCAGGATCAGACAAGACGCCCTTTAGGGTCCAACTGAGCTTGGTATCCGGTGCGTTGACGACGACGGGACCATCGGCCGCAGGCGCGCGGCCTAAAACAGACAGTACGGCGAGCTCACGAAAACCCGGGCGGCCTGCACCGGGTTCGTTGCTGGAGGTGGGGTAACCGAGCACCGCAGGTGCCGGCAGTACGCTATCAGGCTCAACCAGCATCCATGTGAGGTGGGCCAACAGCCATGCGCTGAACAGCACCACAATAGCGGTCGTCAGCCTGATGACGATATCCGCTGAAAAGCGAGCAACCAATGGCATGCGTTCTCCATAGCAAAGGGGCCGAGGGACGGCGTCCGGGCCAGCGAGAGGAAGCATACTGACCTTTCTTTGCAAAATTATTGTTATAGGTTTGAAACAGACTGCGCATTTGATTCGATTGTCACGATTTTGCCATCTAGCAGCAACCCCTGAATAGGTTATTCCAGAGGCTTGACTGCAAAGTTGAGACGCTATCGGGAGAGATCATGCTGACACATCACCCAAATGGGTGTCTTCCTTGTTACACACATCACCAAACTCTATAAAGCCTCATACTTGATAGCGAAACCGTCTCAGACTGAGCCAATAACTACTTGCGAGACAACCGGAACACCGCTTTACTTCTGCGAGCAATGCCAAACCCGAGGACGGGGAACACAACAACTAGGCTTGCGCTACGGAGAACAACAATAATGTTTGAATTAAAGAAAACTGCGCTGATCGGCTTGGCTATCAGCAGTCTTGCTCTTTCTGGCTGTCTCAGTGGCGGCGGCGGAGGTGGCGACGACGACGCGCCCGCCCAAGTCCGAGAGCAGCAGAAACGGATAGACGCCAATTTTTTCAAACCAGTACAGGAAACCAGCGCGGACTTTACCGCCCTGAGAGACGAAGCCCCCTACAACACTACGGACCGCTGGGTCGGGGTTCTGAACGGTGCAGCTTACAGGGTGGAAGTACCGGAGAACTGGAACGGCTACCTGGTAATGTATGCCCACGGTTTCCGGGGTGAGGGTTCCGACCTCACGGTCGACAACGCCCCTATGCGTGAGTATCTGCTAGACAACGGCTACGCGTGGGCCGCTTCCAGCTACAGCACCAACTACTACGATGTGCGGGCTGGCGTTGAAGATACCAACGCGTTGGCCTTGGCCTTTACCGATATTGCAGCTCAAAATGGTCGAACATTAACAGCGCCTGAAAAGTACTACATCACGGGCGTATCGATGGGCGGTCATGTCGCCGCCGCGGCGGTAGAAAGAGAAACGATTGAAACCGCTAACAACGTAGTAGCGTATTCAGGCGCAGCGCCAATGTGCGGCGTGGTCGGTGATACCGAACTGTTCAATTATTTCGCCGGGTACACCATTTCCCTGGCAGCGCTGGCTGGCGTACCACTTGATAACTTCCCGCTGACCGAAGCACAGGCAGCAGACATGCTTGCGCAAGCGCGGACGGTGATTTGGAACAACTATGATGCAGACAAAAGCGCGCTTGGTCTGACGGCCCAAGGATTCAATTTCTTCCTAGCCCTGCGGAACTTGAGCGGTGGCGAGCGCCCTATTTACAACGTCAGCTTCGGATTCTTTCAGGATCTGCTGCAGGGATTTGCCGGTTCAGATGGAACCGTAGAAGGCATCACGCTCAAAAACGTTGTAGATACCACAGGCATTACTTATCGCTATCAAAGCAACCTCGGGCAGCCACTGACCAACGACGAAATAAACTTCAACAGCATGATTATTCAAGCAGAAGCTGAAGAGGGTGCCAACGCGCTTCGCGATGATGGTCTGCGCTGGATACCTACCGTGAAAGGCGAGTTCGACGTTCCAGTAGTGACTGCGCACACTATTGGCGACCTCTTTGTCCCCATTCTGATGGAGCAGCAGTACCGTGAACGCGCCAACGCTAACGGTAATGGCGGGCTTCTGGTTCAGCGAGCTATCAGGGCGCCAGGGCACTGCGATTTCACAGTGGCTGAGTTTGAAGACACCCTCGATGCCATGCTCGATTGGGAACAATTAGATATCAAACCTGGGGGCGATGACTGGAATACACCCGCTACGGTTGCTGATTCGAACTTCGGCTGTAATTATACGATTGATGGGCCCGTAGGACCTGACAATTACCCTCGAGTGCTACTCGACGCCTGCAACATCCCCGACTAAACACCCTTATCTCTGCAACGAAAAACAGGGCTGACTCTCAGCCCTGTTTTCTTTCCACCTCATCAATCACAACCCTGCGCACCAGCGTCTTGACGTTACTCTGTCGCAGCATTTTCACGTTGTCTGACACCTGTTTGAGCTCGTCGGCAGGAACAGACTCGCCCAACTCCCGCTGCACATCAGCCAGCATGTTTTTAGCCCTGCCCATTACACGTCCTACCGAACGTGCTACCGCCGGCAGTCGCTCAGGCCCTAACACCAGCAGCCCCACCACAAATACCAGCAGCCACTCAGTCATGCCGTTGCCGAACATACACAGCTCCTCGCCTCAGGCGCGTTGCTGACTTTCGCGCTGTGCGGCCGGTTTTTGCGCGGCATCCAGCGCCAAGCCTTCCTGTACCTCATCCGTTTCCTTAATGGCCTTGCGGAATCCGCTGATTGCGCCGCCTAAATCACCACCGATATTACGCAAACGCTTGGTACCAAACAGCAACATGACAATGACCAGAACGATCAATAACGAACCCACACTCACTCCACCAATACCCATAAAAACCTCCACAACAAAGGGGGCAGGCAATAACTCACCCGCCCCTGAAAACAGGGTTTTATAGACAGTGCATTAGCACACTGCCCGCCATTAACTACCGACGACACCACCGTCATTCTTCCACACCACTACCGTGGCCGAACGTGGGTAGGCGCCGGCAGTGTTATCCGGCCAGTTACTGCTGTAATTACCCGCAGCGAAATTCGCGCCTGAGGTCCCCTCGCCCGGATGCTGAACGTTAATGAACAACGTCTTCTGATCCGGCGACATGGTGATACCGGTAATTTCCTGATCAATCGGGCCAACCAGAAAGCGCTTGAGCGTGCCTTTCCTGGGGTCGGCAACCAACATGGCGCAGTTACCGTAGGGGTCATCAAAGCCGCTATCCATCTGAATCCACACCCGGCTGTCAGGGTCGATCCACATACCGTCCGGCGAGCTGAGAATATTGTCTGCGGTCAACTGGTCGCCGTTCGGGTCATAACCAATATTGGTATCCTGGCCGCTTTCTCCGCTATCACCACCAAACAGAAAGATATCCCAGTTGAAGGTGGTCGCGGCCTGGTCGCCACCGGTTTCTGACCAGCGAATGATGTGACCATGCAGGTTAGGTCCACGCGGGTTGGCCTCATCGACCTGGCCAGCGGAACGGTTAGAGTTATTGGTCAGGGTGAAATAGACATCACCATTGGCGGGATCAACAGCGCCCCATTCCGGCCGATCCATTGGGGTAGCCCCCCTCGCATCCGCAGCCAGACGGGTATTGACCAGCACATCGGCCTGGCTGGTGAAGGGCGTATCCGGATGAGTTTCATCCAGGCCATTTTCACCGTAGACCAGAGACAACCACTCGCCGCTGCCATCATCGTTGAACTTGGCAACGTAAAGGGTGCCCTCGTCCAGCATATCGCCGCTGGCAGTTGCCGCGTTGTAATTGCTGGCAGTGACAAACTTGTAGATGTACTCAAAGCGCGAATCATCGCCGGAGTAACACACCACAGGCTTACCTTCTTCTGCCGGGGCAAAGACCACACCTTCATGGCCAAAGCGGCCCATGGCAGTGCGCTTTTTCGGGTTGCTTTCCGGCGCAAAGGGGTCGATCTCAACCATCCAGCCGAAGCAGACCGGCTCGTTACGGTAATCCTGAGTAGCGTCTAAGCCCTTGATGCTGGCGTCAAAACGGATGAACTCATCAGCGCCACTGTCGGCCAGCTCCCAGGCATAACGACCGGTACCGCTGCCCACGCCATAACGTGAGTGCTCACGCGGGTTATCACCCTTGTTGGTGAAGTAACCGGCCCAGTTCTCTTCGGCCGCCATATAGGTGTTCCAGGGCGTATAACCATTGCCGCAGTTATTCAAGGTGCCACGGGTCATGGTGCCTGTAGGGCTGTAGAGCGTTTTAACAAAATCGGTGCCGCGCACCGGGCCGTGCAGCTCCATTGGCGTCAGGCCAGTGATCCGGCGGTTCAAGGCGTCAAACTGAACTTGCCATTCATTGTTGGCGCCTTTGACCACGCGCACCACGGACACCCCGTGGCCGTTCAGTTCCTTGAGCACCTCATCAGCCGGGCGCTTGCCGTTATCCAGCGGTGGCAACGCACTACTGCCCAAAGATAGCCCCACGGCTGATGCATGCATAAAGCGCGGCTCTACATACTCGTGGTTCAGTACCAGCAGACCGTCGTCGGAGCTACCGTCAATGCCGTAGAAGTGCATACCATCATGGTGCGAGCCTATCTGCTGTGCCTGATCAGCACCGCTATCGGCCAACGCACGGGTGACGCCGCCAATAATCGGGGTTCCCCAAGGAATCAAAACTTGATAGCTGTAGCCTTCAGGGACAGTAATCTTGTCTTCACTGTTGACTGCCACAGCAGAAAAGCCAATCAATTCGGCCGGGCTACCCGGCTCATCACCATCATCGCTAGAACTGCTTTTGCAGCCAGCCAGCCCCAACCCGAAGAAGCCCAGCGCAGCAGCACCTGCACTCCCCTTGAGCACCTGGCGCCGCGCCAAGCGCGCCTCAAGAATGCTGGAAAAAAGGGGGTTCATCTTGCGAGTGCTCAGCGGTTCATCACCCTCGCCATTATCGATAATTATCAGCTGATCGTTTTGCGCTTGAGACATCGGTTCCATCCTCATCAGGGGGTTGTAGTGCCAATCCCAAACAGGATGCAGATCATTGATGACAACAAATGCAAAACCAGATGAAGCTTTAGCGGCTATTACGCAACAAATCGATGTCTTATTGGTGACAATATTTCAAAGCAGAAACTTTTATGACAGAGCCATTTAGCGCACTCTGAAACAGGTTGGGTAAATGGCGGAAGGACATGGGAGTCGAACCCACCAGACACGCGTTGCGCATCTCACCGGAGTTGAAATCCGGGCGCCCCACCGGGGACGATGTCCTTCCTATGCGATACAGGCCTGAGAATCAGCCTGCGGCAAGAAAACGTTGTTCACGTACGAAACGGGTAACCCCCGCGCGGTCCAGATATTCCAGTACCTGAATCGTCAGGTTACGGCCGATACCCGAGGCGTCCCGGTATTGCGCGGCGTTGAAGCTACCAGAGGCGGAGGCTGCCGCCAACTCCTTTGCCACGGCCACCAGACCCGCAACCTGGTCTGGTAAATAGTAACGATTTGGCGCCACTGCTATCAGCTCACCCGCGCGCTGCATACGTTGCAAAAACGGCTTGAGCTGATCCAGCGGCATAGCTAGTTGGGTGGCCAGCTCACCAATAATCGGTGGCCTCAGCCCAGCGGGCTGCAACTGCTCACTGACCTGCGCCAACAACACCTGATCGCCCGCTTGCAGTTGCGGTTTGTGGCCCGCGAGATACCAGGCCCAGGCTTGGCGCTGCAGCCTGCCCTCATCCAGCCAGCGACGTAACAAAGCACGCCCCAGTGACAGGGGCAACTGCAGAGTAGAAACCAGCGCCAACTCGCCCTCCCCCGGCCCCAGCTGTTCCGGGTGCGTGCTGTGCCAGTCGCTCAAGCGCAGGTGTAGATGCTGCCAGGCCTGTTCGCTGCGCTCTACGCTCAGTGCATAGCCGGCCAACTGCAACGCTTCGCTGCGCTCCAGCAGTGCTTCAAGCTCGGTATCGTTCAGATTAAAGCGCTGGGCAAAACTCACTAGTTCCACCTCACCCCGCGCCAGCGCAGCAGCGAATGCCTGTTCTGCATCCTTCGCCGCGTGCCAGGCGCGCATCAAGTCGATGCGTTGTGGCTTGCTGCGGCCACGCCGTAAACCTTGCGGATCGAGTAGTTGACCACCGCCCAAGGTAGTATTGGCTGCCGGGTCGCGGATGATAAAACGCTCATCCCAGACCGCTTGTACTGGTTGCTCCAGCATCAGCTGAGCGATGACCGGTTCAGTGCTATCATCCAGCATCACCACCCGTAACGGATAAACCCCGGTGCCCAGGTGCAACTGCAATACGCCCCGGTGCCAGCGGCTATCAGGTAGCCGATGCAAGGCGACATCCAGCCGCTCGCTTGCTGGCAATACGGCACTGCTGAGCCAATCGCCACGACGTGGCACGTCCTCAGTGATCGCGCCTGTCAGGTTGACGGCGCAGCGCTGACCAGCCTGAACCGCCGTCACCTCTTTACTGGCCATCTGCAGACCGCGCACGCGCAACTCGACGTCGCCGCACAGCAAGCGCTGACCTGGCTTAAGCTCGCCGCTGACCAGGGTGCCGGTTACCACGCAACCCGCACCGGTAATACTGAAGCGGCGATCCACCATCAGCCGTGCATGGCCGCCCACCTTCTGCGCAACCTGCTCGGCGGCGCGCGCCAACAGATGCGCCTTGAGCTCGGCGATGCCCTGTCCGCTCAGACTGGAAACCCGCCATACCGGGGCAAGCGGCCAAGCCTCCTCGTGCAGCAACTCAGCAATCTGCGCGGCAACCCGTTGCTGCTGCGCATCATCCACTAGGTCACAGCGGCTCAGCACCACCTCAAGTTCGCTAACGCCAAGCAGGCGCAGAATACTCAGGTGCTCACGGGTCTGGGGCATAACGCCGTCGTCAGCGGCCACTACCAGCAGCGCCATATCGACGCCAGCCACACCCGCCAGCATGGTGCTGATGAACCCTTCATGCCCTGGCACATCGACAAATCCCAACGGCAGGCCGGACTCGGTCGGCAACCAGGCAAAGCCTAACTCGATGGTCAGCCCACGGCGTTTTTCTTCGGCCAGGCGATCGGTATCGACGCCGGTCAACGCTTTGATCAGCGTGGTCTTGCCGTGATCCACGTGCCCGGCAGTGGCAATGATCACGCCTCGGTGACCCACTGCGCCAGAAGGGTTTCCGGGTGTTCCAGACAACGGCAATCAAGCAGCATGCTGTCATCGGCGATGCGCCCGATCACGGGCTGCGGCAGTTGGCGCAAGCGCTCGGCCAGGGTGCGTAGATCGCGGCTACGGGTACGTTTATTGGCGCTGCGACTGCGCAGGCGCAAGGCGGCGCTGGGCAGCACCTCCAGTGGCAACGAGCCCGAGCCAATCTGGCTGCTGACCGCACAGACGTCGACCTCAAACGCCTCACCCACCCAGGCCTGTAACCTGGGCAACAGCTGCTCTGCGGTGCTCTGAATATCAGCCTGACTGCGCGTCAACAAACGTAGCGCCGGAATGCGCTGCACCAGCGTTTGCGGGTCAGCATACAAACGCAATACCGCTTCCAGCGCGGCGAGGGTCATCTTGTCGCAACGCAGTGCCCGCTTGAGGGGACTCTTGCGAATGCGCGCGATCAGGTCTGCGCGCCCAGCGATAATGCCGGCTTGCGGCCCTCCGAGCAGTTTGTCACCACTAAAGGTAACCACATCAACCCCTTGCTGCAGCACCCGCGATACCACCGGCTCACCAGGCAAGCCCAATGCCTGCAGGTCGATCAGTGAGCCAGCGCCCAGATCCACCATCAGCGGCACCTGATGCGCACGCGCAATCTCGGCCAGCTGCGCCTCGCTCAGCGCCGTGCTGAAGCCTTCAATCCGGTAATTACTGGTATGCGCCTTGAGCAGCAAGGCAGTACGCGGGCCAATGGCCTCGACATAATCCTTGGCGTGCGTGCGATTGGTCGCGCCAACTTCGTGCAGCTTGCAGCCAGCGCGCGCCATAATGTCTGGCAGGCGGAAAGAACCGCCAATCTCGATCAACTCACCGCGCGAAACCACCACCTCACGACGGTTGGCCAAGGCGTTGAGCACCAGCAGTACGGCGGCGGCGTTGTTGTTGACCACGGTCGCCGCTTCAGCACCGGTCAGCCGGCAAATCCACTGCTCGACATGATCGTCACGGTCGCCGCGCTGGCCCGTCTTAAGATCGAATTCAAGGTTACTGGCACCCACCGCGACCGCCGTCATCGCCTCGATGGCTTCTGGCGGCAATGGCGCGCGGCCCAGATTGGTGTGCAGTACGGTTCCGGTCAGGTTGAACACCGCCCGCATGGACGGCGCCAGCAGCTGCTCGATCTGCCGCTGCACCGCGTGCAACACCTCAGCCTCATCACTGATGTGGCCCTGGCGCCATGACTCCAGTGCCACCCGCAGGCATTCAAGCACCAGCGCGCGGCCATGAATAGCCACCAGCGCCTGCATGCCGGGCCACTTCAGCGCCTTGTCTACCGCCGGCGGGCGGTGCATCGGTTGGGCAACCTCGGTCATGCGGCTGCCCTCCCGTTCTGCTCAGTCGCTGGCATCCTCTGTATCGGCACGCAGCAGGCGCAGAATATCCGCCAGAGCGCCGTCGGCCAGCGCGCGCATTTCATCATCGGTACGGTCCTGGATCGGGTGTGGCACAAAAACCATCGCCGGATCAAAACCAAGCGCCTTGGACTGCAAGGCAGCCGCTTGTACAAATTCACTGGAAGCAACCCCTACTCCTGGGATCTGGCGTGACTCCAGGTCTGCTATGTCATGCATACAGCACGACGTACAAGACCCTCAGTCAGCCAGCCCTTCTACCAGCAGATCAACCTCAGCGGCCATCTGTTGTTTGAGTTCGGTAGGCGCCACACGGGTAAAGGTCGGCTTGTTGTAGCGTTTGACCTCAATCCCCATCGCCGCCAGTTGCTCCTCGATACGATCAAGGAAGACGTTGCCACGCGGCTTGGAAATATCCAGCAGGCCAACTAGCTTGCCCTCAAGGCTGGCAGGTCGTGCCAGTCGCGAGCGCTGAGCCGGGGCCTGCTCGGCCGTCGGATCGAGCAATATGCTGTCGTTCATGTATTTACCTCACGTGTTACCGGAGAAGATCCAACCGGGCCAGACGCGGCCCAGCCAGCAATAATGGCGGAAAACAGACCTGCTGTACCGCCAGCCCGGACGATCAAAAGACCGCCGGGGCGAAACTTGGGAACCTGTTGATCCTGAAAACGCGCCGGAATACCTTCGGCAATGCCGTCGGCGCCAGCCACCAGCTGCGCGCCGGGCGCCATCAGCAGCTGCTCCAGCTCTTCGCGCAAACGCTGCTTGGACCAACCAGCGTCGATAAAGACCCGCGCATGCTCAGGCGATACCACCAACACCGCATCACCGGCCATCGCCAGCTTGGCGTGGTCAACGGTGCGCAGCGACAGCGCAAAGGAGCGCGCCAAGGACTCAGGATCACGGGATTTCTGGTCAACGATGCCCTGCACGCCTTCACCAGGGAAGATCGTCACCGCCGAACGGCCTGCTTCGACGCCGCGCTCCTGCGCCAGCGGCAACCAGTCACTGTCTTCTGCTTCAGCAAAACAGAAACTGTACTTGCCGGGGTTACCCAGCGTGGAGCGGTCGATCTCACCGGGCCGGCCGCCGCCCACGTTGCGAATAATCAACTGCAGCGCGCGGCCGATAGTGGCATTGGCGCGATTACCCTGCCCCAGTGCGTTCACCCCCGAGTTCATGCCGATGGCCTTGGCCGCCGGGCCATTCACAATGATCATCGGGCTACCAAACATCGTGGTGCAGATCAGCCCGTGCAAGCCAAATTCATCGGTCAGTGAGGCTTCCAGCGCGGCCAACAGTACCGGCATGTACTCGGGCTTGCAGCCCGCGAGCACGGCGTTCACCGCGACTTTCTCCACGGTGCAGGGCACCAGATCAGGCGGCATCAAACCCACGACTTCATCGGGCTTGCGCTCGGTACCCTTGAGCATCCGCAACACCCGCACCGGCGTTGGTGGCACCACCGGCAAACCATCGCTCCAGCCCCGCTCGTAGCAGGCCTCCATCGGGTCATCAGCGCCCGCAATGTCGATCTCACGGGACTGTAGCTGGATGTCGCCAAAGGCCAGTTCCAGTTCCTCGGCAATGCCCGGCTCAAGCGTTTTGGAACCGCAGCCAGGGCGCATCACCGGCAGCGCCTCGCCCAGCTCAGCCACGCCGCTCAGCTGTCGCCAGTCTTCCTTGTGCCAGCCATAGGTACGCTCGATCTCCTGTCCGTTTTCAACACGGATGAGCGTGGGCACGAACTCGATGCCCAGGCGATAGGAGTGTTCCAGCGTCTTGTCGTAAAGCGAGCCGGACAAATCAGCGGCGTAATCGACTGAGTCCTGCACGTAAACAGTCAGCGGGCCGCCTTGCGCCATTTCGGCGAGCAGTGGTTCCACCAAGCGGCAGGTAGGGCAATCGGCCTTGGCCACTACAATCAGGCCATCGGGCAGTGCTGTTGTCATTGGAAGCCCTTTGTAGGTCTTATGTCTCGTAGATGAAACAGCATAAGCCTGCACGTTAGGGATGCCAACCAGAGCCAAGAGTCATGGACGTGCTGATTGATCAGGTATCAGCGCAGCCGCAACGTGCCGCCTGATCAAATCAGGACCGGTACGCTCTGAGCGCAACTACCTAGATAGCCTGAACCACCTGATTCCGCCCGCCCTCTTTGGCTTTATACAGTGCTTCGTCTGCACGGCGCATCATCTGCTGGTAATCGGGATGGCCATCAAAACAGGCCAGGCCGATGCTCATCGTCACGCTGAGCGTCTGCTCTTGTGGCAAACGAAACACCTCACGCTCAACGCTGGCACGCAACTTTTCCGCGGCACGCCTGGCGCCATTCAGTCCGGTATCCACCAGCAACATCAGAAACTCTTCGCCGCCAAGCCGGAACAGGTAGTCCCCTGCCCGGCTATTGTTAACCAGTAAAGCGGCCAACTGCTGCAATACGCGATCTCCAGCCTCGTGCCCGTAGCCATCGTTAATGCGCTTAAAGTGGTCAATATCCAGCGCCAGCACGGCGAACTCAGCTCCATGGTTGCGCGCATAAGTAATCTGTTTGCTCAGCACCACCGGCAAAAACTTGCGGTTGAGTAGCCGGGTAAGTACATCGCGTCCGGCCTCAAGCTCGCTATTCTGCTCAAACAGATGATCAAGGTTGAACCGGATAGTACTAACCAGATCGCGCATTTCACGCAGCTGCGGCACTCGGTCTCGCCACTCCTCAGCGAATAACGGCAGCAGTACGTCATCGATCTGCACCATGCCGTGGATAATCTGGCTGGCCTCCGGCGTCCCTTCAAACGCATGAGCGCCCTTGTGACGAAACCACACACCAAACTCGCAAGTTCGTATCCGCGGCAACTGCGCAATACTCAAACCAGTCGCCAAACCAAACATCAATTGGTTTTCCCAATCCAGCAGTGCGCCGCGTTGGCGCTCTTTCTCACTGGCAATATTCTGGGTGACAGAAAACAGTCGATAGGCTTCTTCGGTGCGGGAATTGCGGTCGTGAGAGCTGGCATAAGCCTGGCTCATAACCTCCATCGCTAGGTCGATGGTGTCCGACATCAGGCGGGCCACTTCAAGGTATTCATCGCCGCAGAGGCGGCCGTCGGCCAAGAGCAGTCGGATAAACTCAACCTTCATTGCCCGTGCGCCGCGCAAAACCAGGTGTACCGGAATATCGATACGGGCATGTACCTCGCCGATCTTTTGTTGCTCGGCGATGATCCGCAACAGATCCTCATGGGTTTGCGGAGCGAATAGCCCAGCGACCCAGCGTTGCATGGATGAACGCAGGCGACTACTAACCTGGTCATGGGACAGAAAAGGGGAAGCGCCAGCGTCTTGCAGCATCTGTTGATAAAAATGCTCAGCCAGCGGCAGCGCATGACGCTGGCAAAAGTCGAGTATAAATACTCGGCTGTGTGCGCTGAAGCGCTGGTTCAACGCCCCCCATTCCATAGAAAGCTGCTCAGTAGATAAACGGGGCATAACCAATTCCTTCAACGATTAAGGCGCGAGATTGTTTCATGCGAGTGACGATCCTGTCATCTGTCACACGCGGCCTGAAACACAAATTCCCAACCGTGGAATAGTTCAAGCAAAGCGCCTACATAGTAGCGTGCGCTGATGAATTGCTGCGAAGACTTGATTTTCAACGAGCGTGACCCAGGCTCGTTACCGTCAGAGCCAACACCCATAACATGCCCAGCCGTGCTAAATACCCGTATCCGGATTATTAACTCGCTTCGAGGGAGAGTGGGCGCAGTTAGATCATCAGCCATGGTTACGGCGCTGCGGCGCAGCAGCATGCGCCGCAGATCGGGTTGCTGCCCAGGGTTGATCGGTAGTACGGCGGTCAGCCACATGGCCGTCAGGATAAAAAACTACTGGAGCGATTGTCGTAACCGCGCCAAAGCGCTGAGGAAAAAGACGCTACCAATCGCCAGCAACCCCAACAGCTGCGGCCAGACAATGGCCAGGTTGGCACCACGCAGCAAAATACTCTGGGCCAACTCGACAAAATGCGTGGTGGGTGCGGCCAGCATGATCACTTGAATCAGCATCGGCATGCTCTCGCGCGGTGTGACTTCGCCGGAAAGTATCTGCAGCGGAATCAACGCCAGAATGATCAGCAGGCCCAGTTGCGGCATGGAGCGCGCCACAGTGCCAAAGAAGATGCCAATCGAGGTAGTGGCAAACAGATGCAGCGCAGCGCCCAGCAGAAAGAGTGCAATAGAGCCCTGCACCGGCACCGCCAACAGTCCCTCGACAACAAAGCGCAGGGCCAGCGCTGACGCGACCAGCACCACCAGCCCCATCGACCAAACCTTGGCGAGCATAATTTCCAGCGGCGTAACCGGCATCACCAGCAGGTGCTCTATGGTGCCGTGTTCACGCTCGCGTATCAGCGCCGCGCCGGTCAGGATAATCGACAGCATGGTGATCTGATCGATTACCGCGGTCAGCGAACCAAACCAGCTCCGTTCCAGGTTTGGATTGAAGGCCATGCGCACAACGGCGTCGACCGGCAGCACGGTATCTGCCCGGTAACGGCTGACGAAGGTCGTCGTCTCGTCTTGGATGATCTGCTGAATATAGCCGGCGCCGCTGAACGCCTGGGATATCTGCGTGGCATCGACATTAAGCTGAATGGTCGGCTGTTTACCCGCCAGTACGTCACGCTGAAAATTCGGTGGAATATCCAGCGTAAAGGTGTATTTACCGCTATCCATACCGGCGTCCATGGCGGCCTGATCGATACGCACCGGCGGCACAAAATACGGTAGCTGAAAGGCATCCAGCAGCCGCCCGGAGAGCTGTGAGCGATCCTCGTCGACGACCGCAATACTGGCTCGATGCGGGCTTTCCGGAATGGCCATGGCGCTGGAGTAGATATTGGCGCTGAACGCATAAATGATCAGCAACACCAGCGCCGGATCGCGCCACAGGCTGCGCAGTTCCTTGATGCCTAGCTGGATAATATTGCCGAGGGAGCGCATGTTATTTTTCCTGCTTGTTGAGACCCAGCACGCTGAATAGCGTCAGGGCGGGTATGGCCAGCAACATTGGAATAAAGAACGGATAAAGCTCGCTCAACCCCAGCGCCTTGGAGAACACACCCCGGCTGATGATGAGGAAATGGGTGGTGGGATACAGCTCACCGATAATGGCGCCAAAACCCTCCATACTGGATACCGGGTGCAGCAGCCCCGAGAACTGCACCGCCGGTACGATAGTGACGATGGCCGTACCGAAAATCGCTGCAATCTGGCTTTTCAGCAGTGAAGACATGAACAAGCCAACGCCCGTCGCGCAAGTGATATAGACCAGCCCCGCCAACAGCAACGTAGGCAAACTCCCCTTCACCGGCACTTTGAACACCAGCACCGCCAAGAGCAGCAAGGTGAGAAAGTTGATGAAGCCCAACAGGATGTAAGGCAATTGCTTGCCCAGCAGAAATTCGAGACGGGGCACAGGCGTAACGTAGAAGTTGATGATCGAGCCCAGCTCCTTTTCGCGCACTACCGCCAGCGCCGTCAGCATCGCCGGAATCAGCATCAGCAGAATGGGGATAACCGCCGGCACCATCGCCGGCAGGCTTTTCACATCCGGGTTATAGCGGTAACGCGTGGCCACCTTGCTGAATTCCATGCTGACCGTATACGGCTGCTCTGCTGCCAAGCTGCGCAGGTAATTGAGGTGAATACCTTGCGCATAGCCACGCAGGGTATCGGCGCGCATGGGCATGGCACCATCAACCCAATAAGCCACCTGTGGCGTGTCGCCGCGCAGCAAGTCGCGGCCAAAATTGGGTGGAATCTCCAACGCCAGACTGATGCTGCCCTCGCGCATGCGCTGCTCCAGATCGGCATGACTCACCAGCGGCGGTCGCTCAACAAAGTAGCGCGAGCCAGAGAGGTTTTGTATGTAGCGCTCGCTGTAGGTGGTGCGGTCGTTGTCGAGCACCGCGAAGGTGAGATCTTCCACATCCAGATTGATGCCATAGCCCATGATGAACATCAGAAAAACCGACCCCAGCAACGCCAGCAAGCCGCGGATCGGATCACGACGCAGTTCAATCGTCTCGCGTCGGGCATAGCTCATCAGCCTGCGCAGGCTGAAACGCGGCAACTTTGCCGTTGAACTGACCACCTGCGGTGTTGGCGAGGCGGTCTCAGAATCCGGAGTTGCCTGCGGGTCACTGGCTTCGCGCAGCCAATCGATAAAGGCTTCCTCAAGCGTATCCTTGCCACGCTCCAGCCGCAGCGCTTCGGGCGTATCGCTGGCCAGCACCTTGCCTGCGTGCATCAACGACATCCGGTCGCAACGCTCAGCCTCGTTCATGAAGTGGGTCGAGATGAAAATGGTCACGCCGTCGTCCCGCGATAGCTTAACGAGCAGCGCCCAGAACGCATCGCGGGCGATGGGGTCTACGCCGGAAGTGGGCTCATCCAGAATCAGAATTTCCGGTTTATGGATCACCGCGACCGCCAGCGACAGGCGCTGCCTGACCCCCAGGGGCACACTCATGGGCAGACTATCTGCCACCTCTGCAAGATTGAACGTCTCGATCAGTTCAGCAACACGCTCATCGCGGTAGCCAGCCGCCAACTGAAACAGCCGCGCATGCAGGTTGAGGTTCTGCCGCACCGTCAGCTCGCTGTAGAGCGAGAAGGCTTGCGACATGTAACCCACCCGCTTGCGGGTATTGATGTCCTTGGGGTCCACCGGCTTGCCAAAAAGCGAAGCCTCGCCGGAGCTGGACGGTAGCAACCCGGTCAGCATCTTCATGGTGGTAGATTTGCCACAGCCGTTGGAGCCCAGAAAGCCAAAAATCTCCCCGCGCTCAATACGAAAGTTGACCTTGTCTACCGCAGTGAAGTCGCCGAATCGCCGCGTCAGGTCGTGGGCTTCAATCGCAATCTCGCCGTCAGCGGTACGCGGTGGAATAACCAGCTTTTCGTGATTTTGGCGTTTCTCTTCCGGCAGCAAGGCCACAAACGCCTGTTCCAGATCGCTGGTACCGGTGCGCTGTAGCAATTCGTCGGGGCTGCCGCAAGCCAGCGCTTTGCCGTCATCCATGACCACCAGATGATCAAAGCGCTGCGCCTCATCCATGTAGGAGCTGGCGATCAGCACACTCATGCCCGGCCGCCCCTGACGTATACGCCCGATCAGGTCCCAGAATTGGCTGCGCGACAGCGGGTCTACCCCGGTGGTGGGCTCATCCAGAATCAGCAGGTCAGGGTCGTGTATCAGTGCGCAGCACAAACCCAGTTTCTGCTTCATGCCGCCAGACAACTTGCCCGCCGGACGCTCAATAAAGTCGGTCAGTCCGGTACTCGCCAGCAGCAACGCAATGCGTTGTTCTCGCTCCTGGCTGCCCTGGTTGAACAAGCGGCCAAAAAAGTCGAGGTTTTCGCGCACGCTCAGCGTCGCATACAGGTTTTTACCCAGGCCCTGCGGCATATAGGCAATACGCGGACATACGCGGCGACGATGCGCCGCGTCACGCATGTCGCCATCCAGCACCTGTAGCTGGCCTTCCTGCAGCTTGCGTGCACCCGCGATCAGCGCCAGCAAACTGGATTTGCCTACGCCATCCGGCCCGATCAAGCCCACCATCTGACCGCTAGGCAGCGACAGCGTCAGGTCATCCAGCGCGCAAGTCTTGCCGTAGCGCAGGGTGATCTGCTTGATGTCGGCGATAGCACTCATCGGCAGGCGATCACTGGGGCACGTTCACTGCCAACTCGTCAGGCCACGGCGCGTCCGCATCCAGCTTGAGCCAGGCGATACCGGGCAGGCCGGTTTTAACCTGTTCCATATGCTCGCGCAGCAGCGCGGGATCAATCCGCGCCTTGACCCGAAACATCATCTTTTCGCGCTCGCTTTCGGTTTCTACCGTCTTCGGCGTGAATTGCGCCACGCTGGCCACATAACTGACCTTGGCCGGAATCACGTACTGCGGCACTGCATCCAAGATAATTCTTACCTCTGCTCCTAATACTACGCGGCCTGCTTCGCGCTCTGGCAAAAAGAAAGTCATATACACGTCAGACAGGTCCACGAGGTTTAATACTCTCCCCCCTGTGCCAAGAACTTCGCCAGTTTGGGCAGTTTTAAACTGAACACGGGCAACTCGATCAGCCGATAAGCTGCTATCCGCAATATCGGCACTAACACGATCGCTTACCGCCCCGGCGGCTACCATCGCTGACTCGGCACCAATAACTTGAGACTTAGCCGCCGCGATCCCTGCCTCAGCTGCGTGGACTTGCGCACGTGAGGCGGCAAGTGCCGCTTCAGCACTTTGAAGCGTAGCCAAGGAATCATCTAAGGTTTGACGCGACATAGCACTGCGCTCTACTAACACTTCGACACGTTGATAGCGCTTACGTGCAGCACTGACTTCAGCCTCGCGCTGCTGCACTAAAGCTTCACTAGCGACTTTCTGACTTTCACGCTGTGTAACGAGAGAAACAGCTGTTTTGATCGCGTTAGCAGCCTCTTGCTGCTGAGCTTGTGCTTGATTCAGCTGTGCCTGAAGGCTTGCAGTGTCCATTTCAACCAGCAACTGACCAGGACGAACGAAATCGCCCTCCTCGACCGTTATGCGTTGAATTCGACCGCCTAACTTAGTTGCGACATCAATTTCAGTAGCTTCAATGCGCCCATTTCCACTGACGAAATCAGCACCAAACCCTTCAGGGCGGAGTTCAAACCAAGCGTATAGGCCTACTAGAACTAAGACCGTTATAACCCCAGCACTACGGATGAGGATAGAAGATGGCTTTTGCATTCCGACTCCATTGCATTCCGAAAAACCGCATTCTAGAGCAGTTACATTACAGCTTCAGAGTTTAGCACCATAGCTTTTCTGTTTGTTGATGCAGGTCACGATCACTCGATAGAGCGCGTAATATTTGGGTTTGCAGGCGCCTAAGCCCAAAATATTCGCAGAGGACTGATTCATGCTACTGGTACCTCCTTTAGACGCGACCACTCAAAGTGAACTAAGACATCAGTAGAAAATGGTTAAGGCCAGGCCGCCCAAACGCGATTCCTTCAAGGATGATTAAAGCCAGGCTTGAAATGTTTGCGTACAAATAATAGACGACTGGTCTAATTGGATATAACCTATAAACGCGCAACCCTCGAACAACCGTTTTGAATGAGAAATAGAACATGACCGAAACCAACGCAGAGAACCGCAAGCTCGTCCTATCAGAACGCCCAAAAGGATCCCCAACTAAAGAGACGCTGAAGCTAATCAGATCACCGATCCCCTCTACTGGTCCCAATCAGATGCTCCTACGTACCGAGTACTTATCGCTGGATCCGTATATGCGAGGGCGAATGAGCGACGCCCCCTCCTACGCCCCGCCGGTAGCCGTAGGTGACGTAATGGTTGGTGGAACAGTTGCACGAGTGGTTAATTCCAACATTGACGGATTTTCAGCTGGGGACTGGGTGCTTTGTGCCAACGGCTGGCAAGACTATGCATTGTCAGATGGTGAAGGCGTGACCAATCTCGGCAC
The DNA here is from genome assembly GCF_014077575.1 of Pseudomonas sp. 5Ae-yellow. Taxonomy (NCBI): domain Bacteria; kingdom Pseudomonadati; phylum Pseudomonadota; class Gammaproteobacteria; order Pseudomonadales; family Pseudomonadaceae; genus Pseudomonas; species Pseudomonas sp. 5Ae-yellow. The sequence goes on from NZ_JACGWE010000004.1 coordinate 175,365, forward strand.
ATCTCCAGCTCACCCCTCTTGGGCACTCGGCGTTCTAGGCATGCCCGGTTTCACCGCTTGGGCGGGGCTGACACAGATTGGTGCACCGAAAGCAGGCGAGACTATTGTCGTAGCGGCAGCGACTGGTCCAGTTGGCGCAACGGTAGGACAGATCGGAAAGCTTCTAGGGTGTCGTGTTGTCGGCATCGCTGGCGGACCCGAGAAATGCGCTTATGCAGTCGACGAACTAGGTTTCGACGCCTGTATTGACCACAAAGTGTCAGATTTTTCTGAACTACTTGCCGCAGCCTGCCTAGATGGAATTGATGTTTATTTTGAAAACGTCGGCGGCATTGTCCTTGATGCAGTCATCAACTTGTTGAACCCCAACGCCCGCGTACCTGTGTGTGGCTTGGTGTCTCAATACAATGTGACAGAGCTGCCTGAAGGTCCCGACCGAATGAATTGGCTGATGGGTCAAATACTTCGAAAGAAAATCAAAATGCAGGGCTTCATCATATTTGATGACTTCAATCATCTCTATCCTGCTTTTGCAAACGAAATGGAAAACTGGATAAAGAACGGCCAAATAAAATACCGTGAGGAAATTATTGATGGCCTGGAAAATGCTCTAGAAGCATTCATTGGTCTTTTAAATGGCGACAATTTCGGCAAACGAGTAATTCGTGTTAGCCACAACTGATAGGACATATTATGAAAATCTTAATGGTACTTACCTCGCATGACCAACTCGGCGACACCGGTAAAAAAACAGGTTTTTGGCTAGAAGAGTTTGCCGCGCCCTACTACGTTTTCAAAGACGCAGGCGCAGAAGTAACCATCGCATCACCTAAAGGTGGGAAGGCGCCGATTGATCCCGTCAGTGATGCCGAAGATACCCAAACCAAAGATACGCTGCGTTTCAAAGGTGATGCCGGGACGCAAACACAACTTGCGACTACATTGAAACTGTCTGATATAACAGAAGTCGGCTTCGATGCAATCTTCTATCCCGGTGGTCATGGCCCATTGTGGGACTTGGCCGAAGATGCTGACAGCAAACGTCTGATCGAAGCCTTCGCCGCTGCAGGTTTGCCTGTTGGCGCGGTCTGCCACGCCCCCGCCGTATTCCGCCACACTCAAAGCACCGACGGCAAACCCTTGGTCTCAGGACGGCGTGTGACAGGCTTTACCAATACGGAAGAAGAGGCTGTAGGTCTGACCAACGTCGTTCCATTCCTGGTCGAGGATATGCTCAAAGCCAATGGTGGTCTTTATGAGAAAGGCGCTGATTGGTCCAGTTTTGTGCTGCGGGACGGCAATCTTGTCACCGGTCAGAATCCGGCCTCATCAGCTGCCGCCGCGCAAGAGATTCTTGCGTTGCTGTAATAACGGATAACCACGACTGAATTTATCCTGCACCACTGTGAAGCCTCCTTCTGTTCCGATAGATCAAAAACCTGAAGGAGGCTTCATAACTCATTGAGTCAGGGACAAAATCCATGAGCACGATCAATCCAAGCTCTACCTACGGCTCCATAGTGGCTACAGCAATTATTTTTTTTGTCGCATCTCTAACCGCCCCTCCAACTCAAGCTGAAGCTCCGACTCGATTCGACGACAATGCTCAGGTTACCGCAGATATGTTTGGCTGCATTTATGATTTCCCCAAAGTACGCAATACCTTTCTATTCCATCCCGAACCGGAAAAGCTCAAGGAAGTCATTCATATTTTTTCTGAACGCATTCCTGATACGGAGTATCCAGTTGGTACGGTAATGCAACTTGTACCATTTGAAGCGATGGTCAAACACCCAAGCGAAAAATACCCAGACAGCAATGGCTGGGAGTTTCTCGCCCTAACTGTCACAGCAGAGAGCACAACGATCACGAGCCAAGGAGATCATGCGCTAAATTTTGAAGGACGTGAGTGTCTGAGCTGTCATGCCGCAGCCATCGAATACGATTTCGTTTGTGAGAAAAATCATGGCTGCGCGCCTTTGTCCATTGGTGACGAACAGATCGCCGCGCTTCAGGTTGCTGATCCCCGCTGTACCCAACGTTAATCCACGGAGACATCACGTGAAAACTATTAACTCGAGCATCAATGATACTAACGTTCCTGAAACTGACCTTTTTTCCCCGGTTGAAATAGGGCCTTATGCTCTGACAAGCCGTATTGTCATGGCGCCACTTACGCGAGCGCGCTCGCCTGAAAGTATCGCCACGTCGATGATGCGGGAGTATTACGCGCAGCGTGCATCGGCGGGACTAATCATCAGCGAAGGGTTAAACATCTCGCCACAGGCAGTGGGTTACGCCTTTACCCCTGGTATTTGGACCGCTGAGCAGGTGGAGAGTTGGCGCCCAGTAACATCAGCTGTTCATGATAAAGGCGGACGCATTTTCGCTCAGCTTTGGCATGTTGGTAGGGTTTCTCATCCGGATGTACAGCTGGATGGTACGCTGCCAGTTGCACCATCTGCTGTTCGCCCTAATGTCGAAGCATTCACCGCAGAAGGAAAGAAACCAGCACTAACTCCAAGAGCACTGCGAATAGACGAGTTGCCGGGGATTGTGGCTGATTATGAGCAGGCCGCCCGAAATGCTTTGGAGGCAGGATTTGATGGTGTTGAGATTCATGCAGCAAATGGCTATCTGCTTGATCAGTTCATGCGGGATGGAGCCAATAAGCGCACTGATGCCTATGGTGGGTCGGTCGAAAACCGTATTCGGTTGACACTTGAGGTTACTAAAGCTGTTGCGGCAATCTGCGATGGTGGGCGTACGGGGCTGCGGATATCTCCGGTCAGTACCGCTAGCGACCTCAGTGACAGTAATCCCGAGCCGGTTTTCACAGCGCTTGTTGATGAACTTAATAATGTAGACATCGCCTATCTTCACGTTGTGGAGGGAGTGACAGGTGGGTCTCGAAGCGTTGAAGGCGGATTTGACCTGAATATTTTAAGGCAGCGCTTCAACGGGTTGTACATGGCTAACAATGGTTATGACCTTGATCTGGCTCTATCAGCACGGCGTAGTAATAGCGCTGATCTGATTGCATTTGGGCGCCCCTACATTGCTAATCCTGACCTTGTAACTCGACTCGAGCAAGACGCGCCTCTCAATCCGTTTGACGGCGCCACTGCTTATGGCGGAGGAGCCGAAGGATATATCGACTACCCTTTCCTGGCAGTGAATACTCCGGACTGAAGGCGTTTATAACTGGTTTCCAGAAGAAAGAAGAGGGGAATGACTATGAAGTCTCGTAATTTAGGCGCCGGCCTGGGCGCTGTCTCTGCTATTGGCCTCGGATGCATGGGAATGTCTGAATTCTATGGGCCCGCTGATAAAACGCAATCACTTGCGACACTGGAGCATGCGTTCGATAAAGGCATAACTTTTTTTGATACTGCAGACACTTACGGTCTTGGCCGCAATGAGGAACTTCTCAGCAGCTTTCTCGCCCGGCACCGAGACAAGGTTACCCTGGCGACCAAATTCGGCATCGTCCGCGAGGGTCCACTTGCGGACCGTCGAATTGACAATACTGCGACCTACATGGTCAGGGCTTGTGAGGCTTCACTAAAACGCTTGGCTATAGAAAAAATCGATCTTTACTATGCTCACCGTCTCAATCCAGCCGCTCCTGTCGAAGATACGGTGGGTGCGATGGCTGAACTTGTAAAACAAGGTAAAGTTCGTGGGTTGGGGTTAAGCGAAGTATCCCCGGACACCCTACGACGAGCTCATGCTGTCCATCCTATTGCCGCGGTGCAATCAGAGTACTCCTTGTGGTCTCGTGACCCTGAAAACGGGATCCTGCAAACCTGTAAAGAGCTGGGTATTGCTTTTATCCCTTACAGTCCTCTGGGGCGTGGCTTTTTGACCGGCAAGATCAGGTCCGTTGAAACGATGGCTCCAGACGATTTTAGACGCACCTCGCAACCAAGATTTGAGAGAGCCAACCTGGATAAGAATCTGCTTATGGTTGATAAGATAACTAGGCTAGCCAACGTTAAGGGGTGCACATCTGCACAGCTAGCGCTGGCATGGATACTAGCCCAGGGTGACCACATCATCCCAATACCTGGCACCAGGACTGAACGCTATGTAGACGAAAACATAGCCGCTGCGATGATATCTTTGACCAAGACAGACTTAGATATTCTCAATCAGATTTGCGAGAAACATGAGGTTATCGGGGAGCGCTACACGTCAGAAGGGATGTCACATCTTAACCTTTAACCTGCTATTTTCATCTCAGGTTCAAAGACAGCTCCTTTCGAAGTGATACCAAAGCTAAAACACAAGGTTCGGACCAAAAAACATGGCCCTGACCTTGTGACTAGTTCATATTAGAACTCTGAATACTTGCTTTACATGTCTACGCTTTTTTGATGAGATGGATTCACATATAACGCTTACTGCAAAACCACACTTATAATCATCGTTTAGGTAAATATCGACATACCAACACGTTTGAAAATCAACTATCCCCTGTACACGGGGTAATCAATATATCCCCTCCCCGTACCACCGTACATAGTCGCTGGATCTACGTCATTAAGCGGCCAGCCATTAGCAATCCGTTTGGGAAGATCTGGATTAGCGATAAATGGTCTTCCAAAAGCCACAAGATCACCAAGGCCAGACTCTAACAAACGAACGCCTCTTTCCACAGTATAACGACCGGCATAAATAATACGGCCGCTGAAAGTCCCTCTGAGGTCTTCACGAAAATCAACGGGAAGCTCCGGAGCATTATCCCAATCAGCTTCAGCGATCGAAAGATATTCAACACCGACCTCTTCAAGCACTTTGACGGCCTCGATATATGTGTCATGAGGGTCGCTTTCAACAAGCCCCAAATAGACACGATCCTCCTCCGTGCTACTAAATAAAGGCGCGAAGCGAACACCCAAGCGATCTGGCCCTACGACCTCTGCAACCGCTACGAGTATTTCACGTAAAAACCGAAGACGATTTTGCAGCGATCCACCATACTCATCGGTGCGCTTATTGGTGTGCTCTGATATAAACTGATTGACGAGGTAGCCATTAGCACAATGAATCTCAACACCGTCAAAGTCCGCTTCTAGAGCATTCCTAGCCGCTTGGACGTAAAGCTGGACCAACTCCTTTACTTCAGCATTAGTGAGTTCTCGAGGCATAGACGGCTCAGCTAACGCCCCCTCTCCAGGCCCTGTTTCTATAAATACCTTAACGTTATCAGCCGGTATGGCAGAGGGCGCTACAGGCGCGTCCCCTTGAGGCTGCAATGAGGTATGGGAAACTCGACCGACGTGCCAAAGTTGAGCGAAGATCACCCCTCCCTCCTCATGCACTGCCTTAGTGATTTTTTTCCATCCTTCAATTTGCTCATTGCTATGGATACCAGGGGTCCACGCATAACCTTGGCCTCGAGGTTCTATTTGAGTGCCTTCAGTCACCATGAAGCCAGCGCCGGATCGCTGCTTGTAGTATTCCGCCATGAGCGCATTGGGTATGTTCCCAGGCTGAGTGCTACGCGACCTGGTTAAGGGCGGTAAAACAACCCTATTACGCAGCAAATATGGTCCTAAACTAGTCGCTTGAAAAAAATCACCTGAACTCATATATATCTCACTATTAACACATAAAACTGCTGAAATCGCCGACTGACTCAACTAGCAAAGGCGCTGCCTTGAACAGCGCCAGAGGTAACCCTAAGCTAGTGCAAATTAAAACGGCGCGTCTATATCGACAACATTAATCAATTTATGGTTAATAAACTCTTTAATACCAAGACCTATGAGCTCTCGACCATAACCAGAACGCTTAATCCCTCCAAAGGGCATATTAGCCTTGGGTGAAGTGGGATGATTGACAAATACCATTCCCGTCGACATCTGTTTAGCAACTTCAGATCCGCGTTTTTCATCCGCAGTAAATACCGAACCGCCTAAACCGAACGGCGAATCGTTTGCAATATTTACAGCGTCTTGTTCGTCTTGCGCTTTAAATATCATGGAGACGGGACCGAAGAACTCCCAGTAGTACGCCGGATTTTCTGCTGTTAAATTAGTGAGAATAGTAGGCTGAACAAAAGCACCTTTACTCGGCACTTTCGGGCCTACCTCAATAGCGGTAGCACCATGCTTAACAGCTTCACGTATCTTTTCGCGGACTTCTTCGGCAGCGGCCGCTGACGACAACGGAGCTAGCGTAGTTTCAGGGTCAAATGGATCTCCGGCCTTCAAGCTAGCAACTCCTTTGGTATAGAGCTCCATGAATTTTTCATACACTTCTTCCACTAGAATAATGCGCTTAGAAGAAATGCAGACCTGTCCTGCGTTCCAATGACGCCCTATTACAGCCCACTTAGCAGCTTTTTCTAACTCGGCATCATGAAGCACCACAAATGCGTCTGCCCCACCCAATTCAAGGGTGGATTTTTTCAATGCTTTGCCTGCTTGAGAAGCGACAATAGAACCCGCGCCCTCAGAACCTGTGAGAGCTACACCGTGCACACGAGCATCATTAAGTATGATCTCTATGTGATGACGGGCTGCATAGAGATTGCGAAATCCACCGACCGGTAGCCCCGCATCAATCATAAGCTGCTCAAAAGCAGCAGCGCACTGAGGGACGTTGGATGCATGTTTAAGCAATACCGTATTACCGACGGCAAGCTGCGGCGCTAAAATCCGCGCTACTTGGTAAAAAGGGAAATTCCAAGGCTCAATGGCTAATATGATACCGAGGGGCTCATGAAGAAGGGTTGGCTGGCCCTCCGACGGCTCCGTTACAGGTAATAGCTGTGGGGCAAGCAATGCCTCTGTGTTCTTGACGTAATACTCGAATATACGAGCGCAGGTCTCAACTTCACCCAGGGCCTCGGTAGTAACTTTACCCATTTCTAAAGTTAACAGTCGTGCGTAATCACTCGCACGCTCACGCAACAAGTCTGCTGCTTTTTGCAACACTACGCCACGCTCAACATATGAACGTTCTTTCCATTCAAGAAAAGCGCTATGAGATGCCGTCAGCGCGTGATTAATATCAGCGTCAGTGGCGTCGGGAAATTCCTGTAGCAGTTCACCCGTATAGGGATTGATAGAAGCATAAGCCATGACATTCTCCAATAAAATAGTTGAATTATTTCAATTTCACCCACCCTGGCATATAAAGAAAATGCCAGAAATACTGTAATTTATAAGCATAAATCGAGTATTCGTCGGCTGACTTCCAAGCTCACATCGCCACGCTCTCCTAGCTCAGTGAGTCCGTGACTTTTTAGTTTAGATATCAATATTTCAATCTGACCAGCATCAATTTCATAGTCTGAAAGACGTGTAGGCAGCCCCAAGCTTTCGAAAAAATTTCGCGTAGCTTGAATAGCATCATCAATACGTTGATCTTCACTTCCTTCAGTTATTTCCCAAACACGTTCAGCGTACTGGAGCAACTTCTCGCGTTTCGCATCCCGGCGAACTTGAAGGTTAGCGGGAAGTACAATAGCTAATGTTCGTGCGTGGTCAATCCCATAAAGCGCCGTCATCTCGTGACCTATCATGTGAGTCGACCAATCTTGCGGGACACCAGCACCGATCAAACTGTTGAGTGCCAAGGTCGCGGTCCACATCAAATTTGCACGAGTGTTGTAATCAACTTCCTTCGACAATACTGCTGGAGCTATTTCAATTAAAGTTTGAAGAAGTCCTTCAGAAAAGCGATCCTGAACTCGCGCACCTGCCGGGTAGGTTAAATACTGCTCCATGACATGGGTGAACGCATCGGCTACCCCGTTCGCTAGCTGCCTATTGGGTAGGGTATAAGTCTTTTTTGGATCGAGAATTGAGAATTTAGGAAAAACAAAAGGGCTACGGAATGGCAGTTTTTCTAAGGTGGATTTCCGTGTAACCACTGCACTTGCGTTCATTTCCGAGCCGGTGGCAGGCAGTGTTAGCACGCTACCAAATGGCATTGCGCTTTTGACGCCCTTACCGCGAGTTTCTAATATTTCCCAGGCTTCACCGTCATAATCCGCTGCTGCGGCGATAAATTTGGTTCCATCAATTACAGAACCGCCTCCCACTGCAAGTAGAAATTGCACCTGTTTTTGGCGAACAATTTCGACAGCCTCCATGAGCTTTTCATAGGTTGGGTTTGGTTCAATTCCACCGAATTCCAACACCTCCCTAGAGGGCAAAAAAGACCTAGCTTCACCCAGAGTCCCGTTCTTTCTAGCACTCTCACCGCCATACAAAAGCAAAACACGAGCACCTTTTGGTACAAGATTGTCCAGCTGATCAATGGTATCTTCCCCGAAGACTATGCGTGTTGGGTTGTAAAATTCAAAGTTTTGCATAAGAACATTCCTTGCCGAGAGTAGACCAGTCGTCTACTTAATGGGCGAAAATTAAAGCGTCAACTATACCTTGCTAGCATATCGATTTTTTGCGCTGTAAATGAGCAACCAGCCACCCAGCCAATGGGAAGGAAACTAACTGAGTGAGCGGAACTAATACCACAACCTCTATCAGCACAACCACGGGAAAGCTCAGCTCTTTAGTTATGGGGGCTAATATCGTGAGCACCAATAGTAGCGTCGGATACAAGCCTATATAGCCAACTAAAATCCGTCTGCGAACAGACATGATTCTGTGGGCCTCAGCTCTTTTTTCGTGGTCATTCATGTCACCTCCTCATAGCTCAAAGCGCGTTCCAACTTCAAACACTTATGTAAAAAGCCTGACCACCAAGGAGCTTTAAATGGCCAAGCAAAACTGTTAACCCGAAATCTTTAACGGTTTAAAACAATCTATCGCCCATAGATTGCTCTGGATGGACAAATATTTTGATAGCGATTTCTTTTAGGCAGCTATTTAAAAGCTCGACATGCCCAGGTCCCGCCTCTATGCAAAAAAACCAATACTAAAAGGGATAATTATCTACACAATCACAATATTAGACCAGTCGTCTATATGCGATTAAAAAAATATCCGCCGGCTTCGGCGGATATTTCGACAATAATCTCTTAAGCGCTCAACATCAACATTGTCGTATCCATTGCGCTTTCTAGCGGACGACTATCGCGGCTTAGCTTGCTAAGTAAACTTGCACCCAACCACAATTGATATAGCGCTGTCGCCTTACTAAAGGCCTCTCCCGAAGGAAGAGAACCGTCAGCCTGGCCTTGCTCTATGCATCCAGCGATTCGCGCTATCACTTGATTTGATCCATCTCGCAGGGTCAACCTCATCGTCTCAGAGAGGTCGGCAACCTCAGCGCTTAATTTGACTACCAAACACTTTTGTTCGTCACCCGAATCGCAATAGCTATTAAGCCATTTCGTCCAATAGCTCATTAAACGCTCACGGGCAGGCGTCTTAGCGGCAAAACGCTCATCCATATCTGCCAGATAGGTTTTGAAATATTCCTCAAGCAAAGATTGACCATACTGCTCCTTTGACTTGAAGTAATGATAAAACGATCCCTTAGGCACATTGGCGGCCTGAAGAATTTCATTTAACCCAACGCCTGTGAACCCCTTGACAACCATCATTCGATGGCCGATATCAAGCAAGTATTGGCGCGTATCATCATAGCTTTGTTTCATGACAAGAATTTTACACTGAAATAGACCGGTCGTCTACCTTGGTTATAGTTGAGTATATGTGCCGACAAACGAAAGGAAAAGCACCGCCAACTGAACGCTGGTTGCCTGGCAATGCAAAAAATCTGCCCTTATCCCCTCAAAAGAAATACCTAGATCCGAGTCCACAATTTCGGCAAGTTTAGCAGTGGTTACTGCGGTAGGCCAGAACCTTAGTCGTACGCGGGTAGGGTCAATTACGCCCTTACCCCTTGCGCAGCTGGCTAACCAGCGGAGCTAACCGGTTCACGCAAGCATTAACCGGCGATTGTTGTAGACAAACCCTCCGCAAAACTGTCGCGTTCGATTCGTAGTAGACTGGTCGTTTTTTTAAATCTAGACTACATCTTGACGCCGAAAAAATTTTGGCTAAGCAACCTTGCCTAACGAGTGGAAACTATGATTAAGCTTCATCACCTCAACGCATCACGTTCTATCCGTATACTGTGGTTGTTAGAAGAGATAGGTGTGCCCTACGAATTAGTTCAGTACAAACGCAGTACAACTACTAATCTAGCCCCAGAGTCCTTGAAGGCAATCCACCCACTAGGTAAGTCTCCTGTAATTGAGATTGATGGACAGGTGATCGCTGAGTCTGGCGCAATAGTGGAAAGTATAATTAGCAAATATGCGCCACACCTAGCACCGAGCGAAGGAACTCCTGAACACACTGATTACTTACAGTGGATTCACTTTTCCGAAAGCTCCGCAATGCTCCCATTTTTGCTAAAGGTGTTTAACAAGCATGAGTTACAAACCGGAACCAAACTGAACTTCCTAACAGACTATGCCGAAACGGAATTTAACAAAGTATTTGCATATTTGAACAACCATCTTGAAGGCAAAACGTTTTTAGTCGGCAACACACTCACAGGTGCAGATTTCATGCTTGGATTTGTAGTTGAGAGTGCGTTAAAGAATTTAAACATTGATGATAAGTTTTTGAATATTAGCGCTTATATTAAAAGTCTGGAGGGCCTTGATAGCCATAAGAGAGCTATGAGAATTGAGTCACAACTGGACTAGCTAGCCTTTTTCTAACCGGCCTGCTCTTTCGCAGGCCAACACAAAAATTAGAAGCCAGCCCAGTCAGTACTCACTCGCCAGGCCGATAAGCGTACGAGTAAAGCATGACCGTTTTCATGAATGAAGAAACTCCCTTGGTGATTGCAACCTGTTAAGCGCCTAACGTTTTCGCCAACCTCATATACAAAAATCCCGAAGTAGTCTTTTCCCGAAACCCACTAGATCCTGTTATGGTGCTCGCTCACCCAACAGGAGCGTAGCACTATGTCCTTTTCGGTTGTATGTAGCAGAGGGACGGAGTTTGCCTTTGAAGGCAAGTCAAAGCTTATCGCTGCAGAGCGAATCACTCAAAAGGGACTCGCTTTGCAAACATCTGAGCAGAGCTATGACGATGGGCCACAGGAGTGGTGCATATCGTTTAGTGGCTCCACAAGTAACGCAGGAGAGATCGTTTGGGACGTCTACTACACACTTGATCTGTCAGGCCCAGAGCTTCAAGACGTGCAGGCAGTGACTGTACCTGCCGGCGTTGAGATCACACGCCCACCTGAATTTGTTATTGAATAAACTGACGAACAGTTGACGCTTTCAGTAATTGAGGGTGCGGTTTTTTTACTGCACCTCTCGACGAGAAGCGTACGGAAGAGGCTGTGTTAGCAGTGCGATGGATCTGACTGCGTTAGCTTCCGGCTGAAACTAAAGCACAAGCTCAAAAGCCCATTGAACCGCCCCGGGTTTCGCGGAGGCTGTTTGGTTTAAGTCAAGCCGCCACCTTGGAAGCCTGACTGGCTAGTTGCCGATAGTAGTTTGCCTCAGCCTCTGCGGGCGGTATATATCCGATGGGTTC
>NZ_JACGWE010000072.1:0-8597 GCF_014077575.1 Pseudomonas sp. 5Ae-yellow
ATACAGATAAACTTTCTTCACCTTGGCGCCAGGCCGCATCATGATTTAAACCTCCGGAAGGAATCAGGGAGGCCAGCATGGCGATGTGGGCGTGGCGGTTCCAGGTGAGGTTTATGGATCGCTTACGGAAGAACGAGATATCAGGTTTGTCGTAACGGGTAAAGTTAACGCCTATATCGATGAGCAAATGATACGCAGGGCGATCTCTAACGTGATCAGTAATGCCTTGCGTTATACGTCAGATAATGAACAGATAGTGGTCAGCCTTTCTAAACTAGGGCAGTTCGCAAGAATTGAGATAGCCAATCCGGGGGAGGCAATTGCACCTGAACACCTAGAACGTTTATTTGATCGGTTCTATCAAGCTGATCCGTCTCGAACTAAAGGCAGTTCTGGAAGTGCTGGCAGCGCTGGGTTGGGTTTGGCTATAACCCTCTCGATTGCAAATGCCCATGGCGGTACAGCCTGGTGTTCTTCAGTGCAGGGAGTCCCCCGATTTTTCTTGGAGTTGTCTTTGGATAATGTGGAACCTAAGGAAAACTGAGTTATGAATTTTCTCCGAGGTTCCACTGACGGGGCATCTCTGGTCTTTGTTTACGTGCTTACAGCTTGATAACCCTCAGTCGCAAAGCATTAGTAATCACACTGACCGAAGACAACGACATAGCCGCCGCCGCAATGATTGGCGACAGCAGAATGCCGGTAAATGGGTACAAAAGTCCTGCCGCAACCGGTATTCCTGCAGCGTTGTAAACGAAGGCGAAAAACAGATTCTGGCGGATATTGCGCATCGTAGCGCGTGACAATTTCCGCGCTTCAACAATGCCCATCAGATCACCACGCAGCAGCGTAATGCCTGAACTTTCAATGGCCACATCCGTGCCGGTGCCCATGGCGATACCGACGTCTGCGGTGGCCAGGGCGGGTGCATCGTTCACACCATCGCCAGCCATTGCCACAATACGCCCTTCATCCTTGAGACGCTGGACGATCTTGCCCTTGTCTTCGGGCAGCACTTCCGCTTCTACCTCATCGATGTGGAGTTTGCGGGCTACAGCCTCGGCGGAGGTGCGATTGTCGCCCGTCAGCATGACCACGCGAACGCCTTCCTTTTGTAACGCGGCAATAGCCGCTGCGGTGGTCTCCTTGACCGGATCGGCGATCGCAAGTACTCCACAGATCTTCCCGTCCACTGCGGCAAAAATGACCGTAGCTCCGTCCTTGCGCAGCTCGTCTGCTTCTTTGTCAAAAGCGGAGGTATCGACATCCTCAGACTCCATGAGTAACCGATTACCGAGCAGGACCCGTTTGCCATCGATCTTGCCCGTTACTCCTTTACCATTAGGGGAGTCGAAATCCTCGGCATCGGAGAGCTTCAGCTCCATGGCCTTGGCTTTCTCGAGAATGGCATGTGCCAGCGGATGTTCACTGCCTTTTTCAAGACCAGCGGCGTAGCGCATCAGATCTTCGTCGCTGAAGCCGTCTGCCGTCACCAGCTGGGTCACCTGCGGCTTGCCTTCGGTCAGTGTGCCGGTTTTATCCACCACGACCGTATCTACTTTCTCCATGCGCTCGAGGGCTTCCGCGTCACGGATCAGCACCCCAATCTGAGCGCCACGGCCAACACCCACCATGATCGACATGGGTGTTGCCAAACCAAGGGCGCAGGGGCAGGCAATAATCAATACACTCACCGCAGCAATCAGCCCAAAAGCCATTGGCGGCGAAGGTCCGTATATTGACCAGACGACAAACGCAATGACGGCGATGACGATGACCGCTGGCACGAACCAGCCAGCCACTTTGTCGGCCAGGCCTTGAATTGGCGCTCGACTGCGCTGGGCGCTAGCCACCATCTGCACTATCTGGGACAGCATCGTATCGCGGCCTACCTTGTCGGCGCGCATAATGAAACTGCCCTGCTGATTGATGCTGCCACCGACCACTTGGCTGCCTGCTTTTTTGCTGACTGCCAAAGGCTCTCCCGTCACCATGGACTCATCCACATTGGAGCTGCCTTCAAGGACTTCACCATCCAGTGGCACCTTGTCGCCAGGGCGCACTCGGAGGCGGTCGCCGACTTTTACCTGCTCGAGTGCCACATCGGACTCCTCGCCCTCTTCACCCAGCTTCCTTGCGGTTGCTGGGGCAAGATCCAGCAAAGCCTTGATGGCGCCGGAGGTTTTCTCCCGGGCCCGCAGTTCCAGTACCTGCCCGAGCAACACCAGCACGACAATGACGGCAGCAGCCTCGAAATATACCGCGACCGATCCGTCATCCTGGCGGAAGGCGCCGGGGAAAATCTGCGGCATCAATGTTGCGACCAGGCTATACAACAATGCAACGCCGGTACCGATGGAAATCAGCGTGAACATATTCAGGTTACGGGTGATAACAGATTTCCATCCCCGAACAAAGAACGGCCAGCCGCAATAAACGACCACTGGGGTGGCCAGTAGCAGCTGAATCCAGTTGGATATTTGCGGCGACACGATGTGATCAAGCCCCGTCAGGTGACCGCCCATCTCAAGCAGAAATACCGGAAGCGTTAAAACAAGACCGATCCAGAATCGGTGTGTCATATCAGTGAGTTCTGCGGAGGGCCCGTCATTCAGACTGACTTCTTCAGGCTCCAGGCCCATGCCGCAGATGGGACAATCACCGGGGCCTTGCTGACGGATCTCGGGGTGCATCGGGCAGGTGTACATGGTGCCGGGTGCTACCGTTTCTGCCTCGGCACTCTTTTCGCCGAGGTACTTCTGTGGATCGTCTTCAAACTTTGACTGGCATCTGGAAGAGCAAAAATACCAGCTCTTGCCTGCATGCTGGCTGCGATGTTCTGCCGTATGAGGATCGACCGACATGCCGCAAACAGGGTCTTTTACAGCGTTTTCGCCGCGGCTTTCATGATCATGATGATCGTGCTGGTGATCACTCATTGCCTGCTCCTGCTTTATTCGCAGGCCAGTCGGCAAAAGCGATAAAGTACAACAAAACCAGATTGACCATAGGAACCAGCATCAACAGTCCCAGCCAGCCCGGATATCCAGTGCGTCGGCATATTCGCCAGACCGGCGCAACGACGACGATGGCTATCACTACCATCCACAGCCAATGCCCGGCCCACATGGTGTTACCTGACATGCTCTCGTTGATCATGGTGTTGACCTCCTTTTCAAATCGTAGATATCAATGGTGGTCTGCGTGAGTATTCTCATCGTCCACCGTTTTTTTCCGTGCTGACGATGTCAGGAATAATTGCGCTGCAACCGCAATAACAATCATGGTGACTACGGCCACGCCTATCACGAAAGGGTCAGAGTTCAGTTTGACCCAGACAAAGCCGCCCAAAGCCGTCAGATCCAGAATGATCGCTGTGCCCGGTACCCATATTGACGCTTTCACATCCTTACGTAAATACCGTAATACCCCCCAATGAAGGGCGATATCCATAAACAGGTAGAAAATAATCCCGAGGGCCGCAATCCGAGAAAGATCAAAAAAAGCGGTCAGAATCAGACCCAGCACCACCGTATAGACGAGTGTGTGCTTTTGAATGCTGCCCGGCATGCCGAAGTGGCTATGCGGTACTAAATTCATTTCAGTCAACATAGCCAGCATGCGAGACACCGCAAATATGCTTGCGAGTATGCCGCCTGCGGTAGCCATCATGGCGATAGCGACTGTGAACCACACACCGTACTCACCGAGGGCGGGGCGTGCTGCTGCGGCTAAGGAATAATCCCGACTGTCAATGATCTCGGAGAGTGACAGGTTGCTGGCGACCGCAAAGCCTACCAGCGTGTAGATCACCACGCAGGCGGCTATGGAAATCACGATGGCGCGGCCAACGTTGCGATGAGGATCCTTCACTTCGGATCCGCTGTTAGCGATCGTGGTGAAACCTTTGAACGCCAGAATGCCCAAAGCTGTTGCCCCCAGAAAGTTGCCAGCAACCCCGGCTTCTCCGGTGCTGGAAAAGTCGACGGCAAGACTATCGGCTAACCAGACACCCACCAATCCAATGATTAAAATGCCACCGATCTTCAACACGCCGATCAAGGACGCCACGCCCTGAATCATACGGTTGCCCAGCAGGTTGATCAGAAATGCCACCAGAATGAGTGATACCCCGAGAACCGGCACCATAAGTCCACTGTCATCGCCGCCAAACAACTGCATCGTATAGGAGCCAAAGGTGCGCGCAAGAAAGCTCTGGGCGATCACCATCGAAAAATACATTAGCAGGGCGTTGAAAGCTGTCGGTAAATGGTCACCGTAGGCTTTGTACAGGTACATACCTATGCCGCCGGCGGACGGATAGGCGTTAGATATTTTGACATAGGAATATGAGCTAAACGAAACAATCACCGCCGCAGCCAGAAAAGCCAGCGGGAATAGCGCGCCTGTCATCTCCGCCATCTGTCCAGTAAGCGCGAAAATACCGGCGCCAATCATGACACCGGTTCCCAGCATTACCGTACCTGACAATGTCAGGCTGCCCTCTTTGTAACGCGTGGTCCTATCCCGCTCCGTGCTCATACAGCCTCCTGTAACAGACAATCCGACATTACTTACGTCATTTGTCACAACTCAAATCAAATGAGGAAAACGAGCCCAGGGACGCTTCCCCGAGGCCCGTTGAATCGATTAGAAAGAAAGTCTTGCGCCAATGACAGCAAACCATTGTTCGGTACCAGCTCCATCGGCTCTGGCAAAGTCAGCAGAGTCGCCGTACTTGCGTTCATGCACGACGCCAACGTAAGGCGAAAATGAACGGTCAATAAGGTCGTAGCTCAGTCGCAATCCCGTTTCAGTGGATACCAAGCCTTTGCCCACTCCGATTTCCCTGTCTTCGCTGAACGCCATTGTTGCATCTAAAGAAGCAGTGAGTATCCAGTAGTTTGTCAATAGCAACTCATATTCCGCATCGAGTTCGGTGGAGGTGTCTCCATCCTTGCTGACGTAGAAGTTGGCATCAATCTCAAACCACTGAGGCGCCAGGCCGGCAATACCCAGAACAGCATAGGTGCGGTCTGGACCTTCCGGGGTGTCGAACCGAATTCCTGCTTTGGCATCGAAAAAAGTAGAAATAGGCACTTGGCCAACTATCTGATTCTCAAGCCCTTCATAAGCCTGCTCTTCGATGGCGTACTCGCCGCTTGTGAGCCAGCGAAATTTCAGTTCATCTGTACCGTAGAAAAAATCCCCATTCCAGGTAGCCAACTCTTCGCCGTCATCGCTGTAGCGGTATTCAAGCTCTTCGAGCTGAGCGCCCCATATCTTCAGGGACTCCTTGCGTGGAGTTGTGTCCTGTCTGCGCTCTTGAGCAAAACTCAGCGAGGGCATCATCACCAGCCCGGCTAGAGTGGTCACAGCTAAAGACTTTAAAAAACTCATGCCCCACCTCCCACTTTGACCGATTGCTCGCTCACGGCTGCCGCTGGAGTCTCAGGGCCACCTTCGACAATAATCTTGCGGAACATTCCCGTTGCTGCGTGGTATGACAGGTGGCAATGGAAGGCCCACTGTCCAGGTGCATCCACTTCGGTTTCCATATAGACCGTGGTGCCCGGCTGTACGCTGACCGTGTGCTTGACAGGGTTCAACTGACCAGCGCCCACATCCAGAATGGACCACATGCCATGCAGGTGCATCGGGTGAGTCATCATTGTTTCGTTGACGAACTTGAAGCGTACTCTTTCGCCATATTGCAGCCGAATGGGATCGGCATCTTCATATTTGACGCCGTTAATGCTCCAGATATAGCGCTCCATGTTCCCGGTAAGACGCAGTTCAATTTCCCGGGTGGCCTCACGTTCCTCAAAGAGTGGTTTCTGAGCTTTCAAATCGGCATAAGACAGGAATTTGCCGCCATTGGCCGCTACTGGGAGTAGTCCACTACCTTTTGCATAGAAAGGATCGCTGACACTCCCGTCATCCATAGCCATCTTGGAGTGATCCATACCTTCCATGCCGGATTGCTTCATGCCAGCCATCTTGGAGTGGTCCATACCTTCCATGCCGGATTGGTTCATTCCAGCCATCTTGGAGTGGTCCATACCTTCCATGCCGGATTGCTTCATGCCAGCCATCTTGGAGTGGTCCATACCTTCCATGCCGGATTGGCTCATGCCAGCCATCTTGGAGTGGTCCATACCTTCCATGTCGGATTGGTTCATGCCAGCCATCTTGGAGTGATCCATACCCTCCATATCGGGTTGATCCATCCCAGCCATACTCCCGTGATCCATGCCTGCCATGCCCTCCATTTCGCCCATGTCTGCCATGGTTAAAAGCGGTGGCTCACGTAGCGAAGGAACAGGCGCTTCAAGACCTTCTTTCGTCGCAAGCGTTGCACGAGCAAAGCCTGATCGGCCCATAGATTCGGCAAAAATCGTGTATGCTTCAGCGGTTTTTGGTCGCACGAGAACGTCATAAGTTTCCGCTACACCAATGCGGAACTCATCTACGGTGACTGGCTGCACATTGTTACCGTCCGCCTGTACAACGGTCATTTCAAGTCCGGGAATCCGCACATCAAAGTAGGTCATGGCTGATGAGTTGATAAACCGCAAACGAATTCGTTCGCCCGGCTCAAACAGGCCTGTCCAGTTTTGATCAGGGCCTTTCCCATTGATCATGCCGGTAAAGCCTTGCACATCCTCCACATCGACTTTCATCATACGCATGTCACCCCACATCATTCGATCCTTGAGGGTGGCCAGAAAACCTTTTTCGCTCGCATCTTCGGCAAAATCTCCAACGGTCAACTGCTGGCGATTGTAATAGTCTGCCATCATTTTGAGATTGCGCATGATGCGATCCCCGGAATGTGGGTGCTTATCTGTTAATTGAACAACGTAGTCACGATCATATCGGTATGGTTCACGACCCTCAGGTTCGATGACAATAGCTCCAAACGCGCCATCGGGTTCCTGGAAGCCAGAGTGGCTATGAAACCAGTAGGTTCCCGATTGAATAATAGGGAAGTTATAGGTGAAGGTTTCACCTGGCTTGATGCCTGTAAAGCTGATGCCTGGTACACCATCCTGCTTGAATGGAAGAATCAGTCCGTGCCAATGAATGGACGTCATCTCGTCCAAATTATTGGTAACGTTAATCGAGACTTCTTCGCCTTCCTTGAAACGCAACACCGGCCCCGGTGATGCACCGTTGTAACCAATGCCTTCTTTGACGAAGTCGCCGGTATCGATCTGTATTCGATCAACGGTAAGGTTGTACTCGCCTGCAAACACGATTGCCGGCATCATTAGACCAAATGCACTGGCTAAAAAACGTAATTTCATAGCATAAAGCTCCAAAATTCAGGATGTGCCCTGTACGTGCGCTAATCAGTTGAAATTGACATTGCCATACATCCCCGATTGGTAATGGCCAGGTACATTGCACGCGAATTCGATGTCGGCTTTGTCACTAAACTTCCAGACCAATTCTTTGCTTTCGCCGGGTTCGAGCAGAATGCTGTTGGGGTCATCGTGCTTCATGGATTGGCCGTCGCCCATGTCCATGCTCATCATCCCGCGATTAAGTTTGCCGCCTTGAATCACGCCGTGCTCAACCATTTTCACCATTTCTTTTTGGTGACCTTCATGCATGGCTGGTGTGCCGATATTAAACTCGTGAACCAAGTTGCCTTTGTTTTCCACGACAAAGCGCACGGTTTCACCTGACTTTACCGCGATCGATTCTGGTTCGTAATAGTTATCGTACATTGCAACGGTGATAGTCCGACTTGCCTCGGACGGCTTTCCAGCTTCACCGCTCTTGGATGCATGACCGTCGCCATGGGCTCCGGCCCCCAATGCGGTAACAGATACAAACATTGCCAATGCGGCGATTAAAGGTTTAATCAATTTCATGGATTGCTCTCCAGTATCACGATTCATAAAAGGTGTAGTGCTCTGTTGATAGCGATGAGTAGAGTCTATTCTTCGCTTAAGTACGCCATCATACTGAAGGTGTCTTACCATAGCCTGAGCCAAAGTTTACAAATTTGTAATGTTTTAGGTATTTCAGAAAAGCCAAGACAACGATAAAGCGATTTTAAAGGATGTAATCAAGGAAAATACTGTTTATTACATTTATGTAATGTTGCTGTCAGCTTAATGTTATTTTCGCCAGGTATAATGATTTTATAAGAACGCGTGAAAATAAATGCAAGGAACAATTTATGAACAAGGGAAAACTCCTCTTTTCCATTCTCGCCTTAGGCATGGGCTCGGGTGGTGTGGCTGCTGCTGACCAAGCAGATGGTTTCGTCGAAGGCAGTAGTCTGAATATCACTAACCGCAATTTCTATTTCAATCGTGATTCTCGGAACGGCCAGTCCACCCCGTTAGCCAATGGATATTCAGAAGAGTGGGCTCATGCTGTGATTGGGGAGTTTCAATCCGGATTCACTCGTGGAACCGTTGGTTTTGGTATTGACGCGTTTGCCATGCTGGGACGGTGGTCTCAAGGACCAAGTGCAACAACTGAGATAGAGTGTTGCCATGAGAACCTATACGCATTTAACCACTGACGAACGGGTCGCCTTGATGCTGATGCAAGGCCAAGGATTGAGCCTACGCTCC
>NZ_JACGWE010000105.1:0-1430 GCF_014077575.1 Pseudomonas sp. 5Ae-yellow
GCGTCAACCGCGGCACGTGATGCACCTACTGCAGCGCCCAGCTTGTCGGCAACCTTGTACAGCATTTCAAAGTTGTCGCCATTCTGCATACCGCGACCGCCAGAGATGACGATCTTGGCACCGGCCAGCTCAGGACGGTCAGACTTGGCCAGCTCTTCACCCACAAAGCTGGAAACACCTGCGTCTTGCGCAGAAGCAACCGCTTCTACACTGGCGCTGCCGCCTTCGGCTGCAACGGCGTCAAAGCCTGTCGGACGCACAGTAATCACCTTGATTGCAGCGCTGGACTGCACGGTGGCAATGGCGTTACCGGCATAGATCGGACGCTTGAAGGTGTCAGCACTTTCAACCGCGATGATCTCGGAGATCTGATCAACGTCCAGCAGCGCAGCAACGCGCGGCAGGTAGTTTTTACCGTTGGTGCTGGCGGCAGCCAGGATGTGGCTGTAGTTCTTGCCCAGTTCGGCAACCAGCAGCGCGATGTTTTCCGGCAGCTGGTGCGCGTAAGCGGCGTTATCAGCCAGCAGTACCTTGCTTACACCAGCAGCCTTGGCAGCGGCGTCAGCAACAGCGGAGCAACCTTCGCCAGCAACCAGTACATCGATGTCACCACCGATCGCCGCGGCCGCAGCCAGGGTGTTCAGGGTGGCTGCGTTCAGCTCGGCATTGTTGTGTTCAGCAATAACCAAAATCGTCATTTAGATCACCTTGGCTTCGTTCTTGAGTTTATCGACCAGTTCGTCGACGCTCTTGACCTTGATGCCGGCGCTGCGTGCGGCCGGAGCTTCAACCTTCAGGGTGGTCACGGTAGAGCTGGTGTTAACGCCCAGGTCTTCCGGCTTGAGGGTTTCCAGCGGCTTCTTCTTGGCCTTCATGATGTTGGGCAGCGACGCATAGCGTGGCTCGTTCAGGCGCAGGTCGGTGGTAACAATGGCCGGCAGCTTGAGATCAACGGTCTGCAGACCGCCGTCGATTTCACGGATGACCTTGACGTGCTCGCCATCAACGGTGACTTCAGAAGCGAAGGTGCCCTGCGCGTAACCGCTCAGTGCAGCCAGCATCTGGCCGGTCTGGTTGTTGTCGGAATCAATAGCCTGCTTGCCGAGGATGACCAGCTGGGGCTGTTCTTTATCGACAACACCCTTGAGCAGCTTGGCGATGGCCAGCGAGCTCAGGTCGTCGGCAGACTCGACCAGCACAGCGCGATCAGCGCCCAGTGCCAGTGCGGTGCGCAGCTGCTCTTGGGCCGCAGTCGGGCCGACGGTGACAGCGATGACTTCAGTCGCGATGCCTTTTTCTTTCAGGCGAACGGCCTCTTCTACAGCGATTTCGCAGAAGGGGTTCATCGACATTTTGACGTTGGCGAGATCGACGCCGGAGTTATCCGCTTTGACGCGAACCTTGACGTTGTAATCGACCACGCGCTTAAC
>NZ_JACGWE010000123.1:0-984 GCF_014077575.1 Pseudomonas sp. 5Ae-yellow
CTCTTCACCCTTGAAGTAGCCTCGGTCAGCCACCACGGACAGCGTTTCTGTCCCCATCGCCTCGCGGGCTTGCTTGGCCATTGGGCTGAGCTGGTCTCGGTCGGATCCGACGTTGGTCACCTCATGCGCGACGATTAAATGGTGTTTGGTATCGACCGCTGTCTGAACGTTGTAGCCGACGATACCGCTGCCGCGCGTCATCATCGAACGGGCATCTGGGTCGGTCAGCGAAACCTGTTTATCAGGGGAATCGTTGAGCTGAGTTTCGATCTTTTGAAGCTCTTTCATCTGCGCTTTGAGCTTGGCGATTTTATCTTCCAGGCTGCCAGTGTCTGGCGCGGAGGCGCTAGGAGTCTGTCGATCAGCCGCATCGAGTGCAGCCAAATAACGACTGATGCTCGCCTCGATTTCTTCCATACGCCGCTTCAGTTTGGCGCTGGTGAAATTGCGGTCACGGTTGTTCACTGCCTTGAATTTGCTGCCGTCGATGGCAACCAGGTTTTCGCTAAACAGCCCCAACTGCTGGCAGAGCAAAACGAACTGACGGCAGACGCCGCGAATAGCTTTGCTATTGTCTTTGCGGAAGTTGGCGATGGTCTTGAAATCGGGCATCAAGCGCCCGGTCAACCACATCAGTTCGACGTTGCGCTGGGCTTCACGCTCCAGACGACGGCTGGATTGAATACGGTTCAGGTATCCGTAGATATAGATCTTCAGCAGGATCGCAGGGTGATAAGCAGGTCTGCCGGTTTCGGCTGGAATCACGCCATCGAAACCCAATTTGGCTAGGTCGAGTTCATCGACGAAGACATCGACCACGCGCACTGGATTGGTATCGCTGACGTAGTCGTCGAGGCTTTCGGGAAGCAAGGTGCTTTGACCTCGGTGTTCACCCTGGATAAACCGTTTCATGGGAATCCTTGCGATGGAAGTGTCGGAAATCATAGCAAGGATTTGTCAGGACGTTTTTACACACCCTGGGCC
>NZ_JACGWE010000115.1:0-1238 GCF_014077575.1 Pseudomonas sp. 5Ae-yellow
TGTAGTGGTCTACTAATCCCGGACACCGAAATGGGTGGTAAATTTACCGCCATAGCTGAGGTGTTCCATGACAAGACAACGTCGTACGTTTTCAACTGAGTTCAAGCACGATGCCGCGTTGCTGGTTCTAGACCAGGGATACTCGGTCATAGAGGCAAGCAAGTCCCTGGGAGTTGGAGAAACAGCACTACGACGCTGGGTCGACCAGTTACGAACCGAGCGCGACGGCGGCACGCCCAAGGGTAAAGCTTTAACCCCAGAGCAACAGAAGATTCAGGAGCTCGAAGCCCGGATCAATCGGCTTGAACGGGAGAAAGCGATATTAAAAAAGGCTACTGCTCTCTTGATGGCGGACGAGCTCGATCGTTCGCGTTGATAGACCGGTTAAGTGAGCATGAGCCTGTTGAACTGGTCTGTGAAGCGTTCGGCATCTCCCGATCCAGCTACTACGATTCCCGGCGTCGACGGAAGCAAATTGATCCCGAGAAATTGATGCTGCGCAGTAAGGTAAATCAGCTGTTTAACGAGAGCCGGAGCTCTGCGGGTAGCAGAACGATCATGGGATCGATGCGCGAAGAAGGGTATCAAATTGGCCGGTTCAAGGTCCGAAGCCTCATGCGCGATCTTGGGTTGGTATCCAAGCAGCCAGGGCGTCATGCGTACAAGTCCGCTACCGTTGAGCGAGTGGATATCCCGAACCATCTGAACAGAGAGTTTGCCGTGCAAGCGCCTAACCAGGCCTGGTGTGGCGACATTACCTATATTTGGGCTCAAGGACGCTGGTGTTACCTTGCCGTCGTCTTGGATCTGTTTAGCCGTCGTGTTGTGGGCTGGGCGCTATCGAGTCACCCGAATGCAGAGCTGGTCATAAGAGCGCTGGATATGGCTTATGAACAGCGAGCCCGGCCTCAGGACGTGATGTTTCACTCGGACCAGGGAAGCCAGTATGTCAGCCGCAAATTCAGGCAACGGTTATGGCGCTACCGTATGAGGCAAAGCATGAGCCGACGGGGCAACTGCTGGGATAACGCGCCCATGGAGCGGCTGTTCCGCAGCTTGAAGTCAGAATGGATACCAAGCACCGGATACGCCACGTTCAAAGAAGCACAGCGAGACATCAGCTATTACCTGATGACACGGTACAACTGGCTAAGACCACATCAATTCAATGATGGTTTAGCACCTGCCAAGGCAGAGGAAAAACTTTATCCACTGTCCGGAATCAGTTGACCACTACA
>NZ_JACGWE010000169.1:0-217 GCF_014077575.1 Pseudomonas sp. 5Ae-yellow
GGTTCATCGCATTTTACCGGGAAACGCTGCTTTGATTTTCAAGAAGAAGTAGTTGTTATCCCGGTAACCGTAAGCCATTCGTTTGATGACCTTGATCTTGTTGTTCATGCCTTCCAGAACACTGGTGTTCATCCGGTAGAGGGCGCTGGAAATAATCCCGTCGACATACCCCGCAAGACGCCTGGCGTACTGCTGCAGAGGAGCAAGGTCGCTACTC
>NZ_JACGWE010000117.1:0-1219 GCF_014077575.1 Pseudomonas sp. 5Ae-yellow
CTTGATCTTGTTGTTCATGCCTTCCAGAACACTGGTGTTCATCCGGTAGAGGGCGCTGGAAATAATCCCGTCGACATACCCCGCAAGACGCCTGGCGTACTGCTGCAGAGGAGCAAGGTCGCTACTCATAGCCATCCCGAACCAGTCTTCCCACCGTTGTTTGGCTTCTGCTTCAGAGGGTGCATACCAGAGCTCTTTCAGTTGGTCTTTCAACAGATAAACCGTCATCAGTGGCTGGTTCGCCTGTAGCAGCTCTGCAAGCTTGATAGCCTGGGTCTCCTTGAGGTTGGCGCGATTTCTAAGCAGCAGCCAACGACTTTGCTTGACCACCTTCCGAGCCGGCTTGTCGTGACGCAGCTGATTTGCCTGATCGACTCTGACCCGATCAATGACTTCCCGGCCAAACTTGGCCACCACATGAAAGAGATCGTAGACGACACGGGCCTGTGGGCAGTGGTGCTGCACTTCCAGATCCATGGCGGTGTTCATATCCATGGCAACAGCTTGAATGCGCTGGCAAACGGCTTCGCCCATCCATTCGAAGAATGGCTGTATTGACTCACGGCTACGACCTTCACCAACCCAGAGCACCTGCTGTGTATCCGCGCAGATAACTACCGTCGCGTAACGGTGCCCTTTGTACAAGGCAAACTCGTCCATGACCAGGTGGCGCACAAGGCTCAGATCCGCCGGGACAACCTCCCGCTGCAGGCGCCGGTAATCAATGTCCTTGACAGTATGCCAGTGTAGCCCGAGCAGCTCAGCCACTTGCTTGATAGGCAAAAGACGAACGAGGGATTCGATATAGCCGACCATGCCTTGTGTGAGCGCCCGCCGGCCTGCCAGCCAGTGAATCTGCTCCCGGCGCGTTCCACAGCGCGGGCAGCGTACCCGCCGCACCGGGACATCCAACCACACGCGGTAACCGAACAGGTCGCGCTCGCGCACCCGGCGTCGGTTAACATCGTGAATGAGGGGTGTACTCTGCCCGCAACCGCTACAGAACGGCGGCTGCGAGGGTTTGGGTGTCAGGCGAAGACAGAGGTTCTGAGCATCGAGCTGTTCATGGCTCTCCAGCTCAAACCCTTCCCAGAAGAGGTCAAGAAGTTTAGCATCCATAGCGACGGCGGCAGTTGGGTCTGGTTGGTGTTGTGGTGACCCAAACTTAACCCAGCTTGTCCGCCGTCCCTACTAAATTCCCGCTAATCCGCGATGAACC
>NZ_JACGWE010000112.1:0-1314 GCF_014077575.1 Pseudomonas sp. 5Ae-yellow
TGTATGATTCAAAAACATAGGTAACACATCATTTCAAATACATGGGTTACACTTTTAACGTCCAATACGGAGTTAGATTCCCACCGGCTTTGCGCTGATCAAAGCCACCAAGCCTGACAGGCCCAAAGTAGATATCCCAAACACCGTCGTCAATTTGTTCAAGACCGACGTACTCCCCTTGCAGGTTATGCGATACGTATATCTGCCCCCCACCCCAGTAAATAACGCCGCTGCGTCTCACCTTCATGACCATGAAGTAACTGGGGTATTCAAGCACTGGCAGTTTCTTCGGATAGGGTCTGTCAGAAGTGGTGTAGCACAGCGCCGGTCGTTGCTGCGCCAGAGACTCGTGGGGGCGCTGCTCGTTGTAGTCACGTCGAAAGGCGTCCATGCGATCCTGCTTCTCCTTCATGGTCGCTGCGACGGGCTTTGCTACTGCGTCTTTCAAAGTACGGTGCATGCGCTCATGACAGCCATTTTGTTGTGGCCTGCCAGGCTTGATTCGCTCGGGAATGATGCCTAGCCGTATCCACCATACGGACAAAATGGAGAGACCACCGGGCGTCTTGGTGGCAAAGGGCACACCGTTATCGCTGCGAATCCGTTTGGGTAGACCATACTCGCGAAAAAGGCGTTCAAAGACACGCTTTGCGGGAATAGTGCTCGTCCCGGCAAGACCTTGGCAGCCCAATAAGAAACGACTCTGGTGGTCCATGACAGTCAGCGGAAAGCACCATTGTCCGCTGCGGAGCTTGAACTGGCCTTTGAAGTCCACACTCCATAGATCATTGGGCTCAGTGACGGGTGCGAACGGATTTGGATAAGGGCTAATCCGGCGCCTCACTCGACGCTCTTCGATCAATCCGTGGCGCTTGAGCACATTGTGGATGCTGGTCACAGAAGGCACCGCTATGTCAGGAAAGGCATCCAGCAACCGCTGTTGAATCTTTTTAGGACCCAAGGTCATACGACCGATCTGGCGGTTCTCGATGATAGCCTGCTGGATGGCATAGGGAATGGCGTCAGGATGCCGGTGAGGCTTGCGACTCTGATCGTAAAGCCCTTCTAGGCTAGCCGAACGATAGCGCTCCACCCACTTGTATCCGGTCTTGCGGCTAATGCCGTAACAGCGGCAAAGCTCAGCAAAAGAGCGGCGAGCACCTCGCAGATAGTCACCGATAAATAGCACACGTTCGTCCATAGGTTTCACTTCTCGCCAAGGCATGAGCACCTCCTGTCAGGTGCTCACTATTTAAGCAATGTGTTACCTATGTATTTGAATAGAACTGTTACCCATGTTCTTGAGTCGTACAC
>NZ_JACGWE010000121.1:0-1038 GCF_014077575.1 Pseudomonas sp. 5Ae-yellow
GGGTTCTACCCCGTTACTGCGGACACTCTTGAAAAGAGGCACAATGTGCCAAAGGAGTGTTCATGTCCAAACGCAGAAAATACAGCCCTGAATTCAAGCGCGAAGCCATCGCGCTATCTCGCCAGCCTGGTACCAACTGTCGTCAGGTGGCCTTAGAGATTGGCATTAACCCCAATTTGTTGTCGCGGTGGGTCCGTGAAGCGGACGATGTGCCAAGCAAAGCGTTCAAGGGCTCTGGTACGCCTCGTGACGAGGAGCTTGCCAATCTGAAACGCGAACTGGCGCGGGTAAAAAAGGAGCGCGATTTTTTGCGCGAAGCGGCAGTGTTCTTTGCAAAGGAGTCGTCCTGAGGTATCAGGCGATTCAACGCTGTCGCAGTCTTTTCCCGATACGCCTTATGTGTCGATGCCTGAAGGTCTCGGCCAGCGGTTATTACGCCTGGGCATCTCGACCTCTATCCAGCAGGGCTATGGCTAATCAGCATCTGTTGTCGCGAATCAGAGAGATTCATGATGATAGTGGTGGCATGATTGGTTCGCCCCGGATGCATGAAGACCTGGCTGCCGAAGGCACTTCTACGAGCCTGAATCGGGTTGCAAGGCTAATGGCTAAGCACGGTATCCAGGGGTGGCCTCGCAAAAAGCGGGGACGAATGGGGCGAGCGTCGAGTCGGCCACAGGGTATTCAAAACCATCTACAGCGGGACTTCTCAGCGCTTGAGCCTGATACCAAGTGGGTCACGGATATTACGGAGATCTCCACTCAGGAAGGAAAACTGTATCTATGCGTGGTCCTGGATCTGTTCAGTAAGCTGATTGTGGGCTGGTCCATGCATCACAGACAGGATCGGCAGATGGTAATCAGAGCTGTTCAAATGGCTGTGTGGCAACGCCAGGGCGAAACCCCGGTGATACTGCACTCAGACAGGGGTACGCAGTTCACCAGCGGCGATTACCAGCGTTATCTGGGCAGCAATCGGTTAGTCAGCAGCATGAGTGCCGTTGGCCACTGTGGCGATAATGCCGCCTGTGAGGGCTT
>NZ_JACGWE010000094.1:0-2374 GCF_014077575.1 Pseudomonas sp. 5Ae-yellow
GTAAGCGTCCGGCCATCCCGTCTTGAGCTCGTCGCCGCTGACGTCAGGATAGTGTCCACTTATTTTCTAGTGGACACTTATCATGAATACCCTAAGCGTACCCAAGCCCTATCAGAAACGCCGTCGCCACTCCCCAGAATTCAAAGCCCGCATTATCGCCACCTGCCACGAACCGGGTGCCTCCGTCTCACGCATTGCGCTGGATAACGGCCTAAACGCCAATCTGGTGCGGCGCTGGATCAATGAATCGCGACGAACAGATACTGCGCTCACTACAGTGCCAGCCTTCGTTCCGATTGAACTGCCAGCCTGGCCGACTACTGCAAGCAGTGACCTGCCCAGAAGTATCCGTATCGAGATACCCCACGCCGGTGGCGCTGTCGTCGTGGAGTGGCCTGCCGACCAGGCTAATCAATGCGCCGCCTTGTTGCGCGACCTGCTGCGATGATCCGAATCGACCAGATCTGGCTGGCGACCGAGCCGCTGGATATGCGCGCTGGCGCTGATAAGGCACTAGCTCGTGTCATTCAGGTCTTCGGTTCTGCCAGGCCCCACTGTGCGTATTTGTTTGCCAACAAACGGGGCAACCGGATGAAGGTCCTGGTGCACGACGGCCTAGGCATCTGGTTATGCTCCAGGCGGCTCAATCGAGGCAAGTTCCACTGGGCTGAAGTCTGGCGAGGGGACAGCGTTAATCTCTCGGACGAGCAATTGATCGCGCTCGCGCAGGGGCTGCCCTGGCAGCGTCTGGGCGAGGCCGGAGTCATCTCGGTGCTGTAATCATATTCTGCGGCTGCGGGCCATAACCCGAAGGGCGGATCCACAACTGGGCACGGCGTTGGCATACTAACGCTATGACTCAGCAGCCCGACATCAACCAGCTCTCCGCCACCCAGCTCCGCGTCCTGGCCGCTGAGCTGATGGCCTCGCTGGAAGTTAAAGACCGGGCGCTGGTGCACAGCAATGCCCTGAACGACAAGCTGACCCAAGAACTGGCCATCCTCAAGCGTCACAAGTTTGCCCGGCGTAGCGAACAGCTCAATACGGCGCAGGGCTTGCTGCTTGACGAGCTGGTCGATAGTGATCTGGCCGCCATTGAGGCTGAGTTGGAGCAGGCCATGTCTGCTACCGAGCAAACAGCCAAGCCCAAGCAAAAACCCAAAAGAAGCCCGTTGCCGCGTGAGTTGCCACGCACCCTGATCCACCATGAGCCGGATAATACGCAGTGCCGCTGTGGCTGCCAGCTCAAGCGCATCGGCGAAGACGTCAGTGAAAAACTGGATTACGTACCCGGCGAGTTCACCGTAGAGCGCCATATCCGTGGCAAGTGGGCCTGCGATCACTGCGAGACCTTGATCCAGGCGCCTGTTCCGGCGCAGATCATCGACAAGGGCATCCCCACGACAGGCCTGCTGGCTCAGGTACTGGTCGCCAAGTACGCCGATCATCTGCCGCTTTACCGCCAGGAACGTATCTTCGGTCGTGCCGGTCTCGAAATCCCGCGTTCCACCCTGGCTGAATGGGTAGGTGCCTGCGGCGTCCAGCTGCAACCGCTAGTGGATGCGCTACGCCGTGAGTTGCTGACACATCCGGTGCTGCATGCCGATGAAACCCCGGTCAGCATGTTGGCCCCAGGCAAGAAGAAGACGCATAAGGCCTACGTCTGGGCCTACTGCTCCACACCGTTCTCGGAATTGAAAGCCACCGTTTATGACTTCGCTCCGAGCCGCGCCGGCGAACACGCTCGGGCCTTCCTGGCTGACTGGCAAGGCAAGCTGGTCTGTGATGATTACTCTGGCTACAAAGCCGGGTTCGGCAAGGGTATCGTAGAAATCGGCTGCATGGCGCATGCCCGCCGTAAGTTCTATGACCTGCACCAGGCCAACCAGAGCACCCTGGCTGCTCAGGCTCTAGAGTACATCGGCAAACTCTACGAGGTAGAGCGACAAGCCAAGGATTTACCACCAGACAAACGTCAGGCCATCCGGGAGGCCAAAAGCCGCCCCCTATCTGATGCCTTGCATCAATGGATGATCGCACATCGAACCAAAGTGCCGGATGGCTCCGGCACCGCCAGAGCATTGGATTACAGCCTGAAACGTTGGGAAGCGCTGACGCGCTACCTCGATGACGGCAGCGTTCCAATCGACAACAACCGGGTGGAAAACCAGATCCGTCCCTGGGCGTTAGGTCGCGCCAACTGGCTGTTCGCTGGATCGCTGCGCAGTGGTCAACGTGCTGCTGCCATCATGAGCTTGATCCAGTCAGCCAAGCTCAATGACCATGATCCCTATGCCTACCTGAAAGATGTGCTGACCCGACTGCCAACGCAGAAGAACAACGCCATCGACGAGCTACTGCCGCACAATTGGAA
>NZ_JACGWE010000142.1:0-536 GCF_014077575.1 Pseudomonas sp. 5Ae-yellow
AAACCGCACCTGAACGTAGGCACCATTGGTCACGTTGACCATGGTAAGACTACTCTGACAGCTGCATTGACCCGTGTTTGCGCCGAAGTTTATGGCGGTTCCGCTCGCGCTTTCGATCAGATCGATAACGCACCGGAAGAGAAAGCTCGCGGTATCACCATCAACACCTCGCACGTAGAGTACGATTCTCCGACTCGTCACTACGCGCACGTTGATTGCCCAGGTCACGCTGACTATGTGAAGAACATGATCACCGGTGCTGCGCAGATGGACGGCGCTATCCTGGTTTGTTCCGCAGCTGACGGCCCTATGCCGCAGACTCGCGAGCACATCCTGCTGTCTCGTCAGGTTGGCGTTCCTTACATCGTTGTGTTCCTGAACAAGGCGGACATGGTCGATGATGAAGAGCTGCTTGAGCTGGTAGAGATGGAAGTGCGTGATTTGCTGAGCGCCTATGACTTCCCGGGCGATGATACGCCCATCATCATCGGTTCTGCGCTGATGGCATTGGAAGGCAAAGACGACAACGAAATCGG
>NZ_JACGWE010000129.1:0-738 GCF_014077575.1 Pseudomonas sp. 5Ae-yellow
CAGGGCCTGATCACCGCCGGTACCTTCACCGAAGATTCCGTCGGCAACATCTTCCAGGAAGGTCACGAAGACCAGGTACTGGTTCAGGGCTACAACCACCAGGTCATCATCCCACGTGATCCACAGTCCGGTCAGCCGACTGGTCAGCGCGTTCACAAACCGATGATGATCACCAAGGTGTTCGACAAGTCCTCACCGCTGATCTTCAACGCCCTGACCTCCGGTGAGCGTCTGAGCAAGTGCCGTCTGGAATGGTACCGCACCTCCGCTACCGGTACTCAGGAGCACTACTTCACCATCGAACTGCACGACGCCATCATCGTTGACGTCCAGTCACAGATGCCGAACTGCCAGGATCCGAACATGGCGCATTTCACCCACCTGGAAGACGTCTACTTCACCTACCGCAAAATCGTCTGGACCCACGAAGTCTCAGGAACTTCCGGTTCTGATGACTGGCGCACACCCGTCTCTGCCTAAGGCATTTACAATGCCCCGCCATCGGCCGGCCGCGTCTTTATGAGCGCGCCAGTCGATGGCTTTTTACGTTTTAAACCCACCGTCTGCACCAGTTCAGCGAAAGGAACAACGGATGTTCTCCCCAGCCAATGAAGCAGCCTTCACCCTACACATCGACGGCGCTGCCCACGATTTCAAGGTATTGGCCTTTACCGGTAAAGAGGCCCTCAACCAGCCGTTTGCCTTTGAGCTGGAACTGATCAGCGAACAGCCCGACAT
>NZ_JACGWE010000062.1:0-10768 GCF_014077575.1 Pseudomonas sp. 5Ae-yellow
ATTCTCCGATTTCTAAACGTACTGGAAAGCGGAGACGGCTTTTCCCGGCAGGGAGAGCGTCCCCGCAGGTGGGTACAGCGGTTTTAGGTCAGGCGATGAAGCTGATTAGCAGGGGCATTCAGCACGGATGCTGGCGGCTTTTCAGAATGCGCAGCCGCTCAAAGGGTGTGGCGCTTCACAGCGCTAAGGGCTCCACGATTACCGGACGTGGACGACGTGGTACGTGATGATGATTGTCGACCTTTAAAGGTTTGTCAAGATTGCCCCCGTAGTGTCATTTTTTTAATGCGGGCGTAGTAAAACCGTGTCCGGAATCAATTGATCACTACAGACGGATGACAATGCGCAGCGTGTGCCTAGCAATTTTAACGTTGTCAATGCATAGTCTGGACTGAGCATTGACAACGGATTTAACCCAGCGGTGAGACTGGTTGCGCAGCGGGTTTCTGGTTGCTTTTCGCTTTGGGTGTGCCGTTGGGCGAAGCCTGCAACGCTTCTAAGGAGCCTTGCCGATAAGAGGAAGTATGATGTCCCGAATCAACTGGGTGGCGGATCTACCGCAAGTGTTTGTCATCTTCAAGAGCTCACCGAAATGAATGCCCAACCTTCGAGGGCGACCTGGAACCTGCTGCTAACCTGGCTGGTTGCACTGGTATCGACCCTGTCCGCGCTATTCATTGGCGAAGTGATGGGGCAAGCACCTTGCGTGCTGTGCTGGTTCCAGCGTGCATTCATGTTTCCGCTGGCAGTGATTATGGCCATAGCTTGCTACCGCTCGGATTTCACAATTTGGCGCTATGCCCTCCCGCTGACCACTATCGGTGCGGCGCTGGCATTTTT
Organism: Pseudomonas sp. 5Ae-yellow; assembly: GCF_014077575.1. NCBI lineage: Bacteria > Pseudomonadati > Pseudomonadota > Gammaproteobacteria > Pseudomonadales > Pseudomonadaceae > Pseudomonas > Pseudomonas sp. 5Ae-yellow. The sequence continues at coordinate 841 of NZ_JACGWE010000062.1, forward strand.
TCATACGCTACTCTATGCAGGGCTGATTCCACAGCCGATCCAGCCTTGCACAGCCACCGGCCCATCCTGCTCGGGATCCGGGATGACACTCTTCGGCGTAGTGCCACTGCCCGCAATCGCTCTATTCTCCTTTATCCTGATAGCCATTCTGCTCATTCTCATCCGTCGGAGAACAACTCTATGAATCGCCGTTCCGTGGTCCTGATCATCAGTGCCGTGATCCTGGCCGTCTTTGCTGCCGCCGCATTCTTCTATTCCTCCTCACAGTTGCAGTCGCCTCAACAGGCCGAGGCTCCCGGTTCGACAGCCCAAAAGACCGCGGCACAACCCAAACAGAGCGGCGGCCAACTTGTCCGCTCCCACTCGCCGGTATTCGGTCCGGTGCAGGCCCCAGTAACCATAGTCGAGTTCTTCGATCCTTCCTGCGAGGCATGTCGCGCCTTCCACCCTTATGTGAAGCAGATTCTCGCTGAGAATCCGGAAGATGTGCGTCTGGTATTACGCTATGTGCTGTTCCATCCGGGTTCGGAAGAAGTGGCGCGGATGCTTGAGGCGGCGCGCAAGCAAAACCTCCATGAACAGGTGCTAGAGGCTGTGCTGGAGGCCCAGCCCGGTTGGCACGACGATCCCAAGGTGGCACAGGCATGGGCTGCTGCCGAGCGCGTCGGCCTGAATCTCGAGCAGGCCCGCCAGGATATGCACGCACCTGGCGTCAACGCCGTGCTGGAAACAGATATGCAGGACGTCATGGCTGTTGGGGTTCGTGGCACCCCGACCTTTTTTGTCAATGGTCGTGCGCTCAGCGAGTTCGGCCCCGAGCCGCTGCGCCAGTTGGTGAGCAGCGAAGTAGCCAAGACATCACTATAACAATGAAACATATACTAATTCGCCAAAAAACCACCGAGCATGGTCGCTATCCTCGTAGCCCTCGGGCGGCGTGTAAACGGTCATGATCTCGTCCTTGCGCAGCACGCGGCCTCGATCTCTGCATCGATGTCAACACTGCCACGCGCATGGGTGAATAGATGCACCGCACCGCCACCGATAATGAAGACATTGAGCTAGCCTGGTGGGTTGCCGTCCAGTAGCGGCAAGGCCTGGGCGAACAGATTACCAATGGCCCGGCCCAGCGGCGTAGCTAAACGGACAGGGTCTGCGGCCCCCTCATTGGCAGTCTCGAGTAGTGTCATCTTCACTTCCACTCAGCTCATCTGGTAGTTCGATGCTGCATAGTGGAAACCTCATTCATGGCACAATGGATTCGTTTAGGCCGGGCTTCACCCGTGGCCCATTCGCCGCTTGCTCATCTTCAAGGACAAATTTCTAAGAGTCTTCGTAGCTGCGGCTGCTCGCCCATTCCAAGTCATACTGCACTTCAAGGTGAAAAGCCTCATAGAGTCGCCAGGCCTTCTGGCTGGCGTGCTCCAAGGCCTTCTCCACCCCGGCTTCTGTGAGGGCTGGGAGCTGCTCACGAAGCGACGCGAGCTTCACATAGACGGCATAAGCTGCATCGCGACTCTGGGCGGCATTCCCTTCGGCAATTTTTCTGTTCAATCCAGCCATCAACTGTTCTATCTCAGTCGTCTTAACGTCAGTCATAAGCTACGCGCCTCTGTTTGGGTAAATGGGAGTGGCTGTCGATCCGGTTGGCCAGGCTTTCAATGCCAGGATTCGGCGCGGACCGTTGAGTACGATGAGGCCAGCGACCGTACCAATCACCAAATCTGGATAGGAAGAAGCCAAGTGATTCTAGCTTGGTCGCGATCTGGTCAACCGAACCGTCATGCAAAGCGCGCACCTGTCAGCTGCTTAGATCAAAGGCCAACGAATTGAGCTCAGGAAAGCCATTCAGCGCGAGCCGAATCATTCGTTCTTCTGAAGAGCAACCCATTTTGGGCACTGCTGATCCATGCTCCTTCATTCAAAGGCGCGGTTGCCGCTTCAGTGGTTGCCGACACGGGGCCACAGCCACTGGGTTTCTCACAGGAATTCATGATCAGCTTCTCCTATAGAACTTGATCCTGCCGATTAAAAACCATGTAGCAGGCATAGGGTCAAGCCTGGATATACTGGCTTTTTACCAAGGGACAGACTATTCGCATCGGCCAACTTGCACATCAGGCGGGGGTGGACATTCAGACGATTCGTTTTTATGAACGTCAGGGACTGCTTCCACCGCCTAATCGCGAAGACACTGGCTATCGAACCTATAAAGCAGACCATGCGGACAAACTGCTGGCCTGCTGGGGGGCGACAAACCTCTTTTATGATTTCGGCTTCAAGTCATTTTTCGCGTCGCCTGAATCCATAGCGCTTGACCCTATAGCTGCTATAGGGTGTTCACTTAGGCAATCTGCTGCGTAAGTGAGATCCAGATGAATACCGCTCTCCGCATTGCCATCGATGAGGCCTTTTTCCAAGCTAGGAAAGCACTCAGTGAAAAGGCGCCAACCGAGGCTTTCTCTTGGCTGGAGCGAGCCCACATATTGAGCCAGCGAATGGCTATTCTTCATGCTCAGAGCCATTGGCTGATGCTAAGGGCTGGCTGGCAGTTGCGCGACTTTCGAGAGGTGCCCAGCCAAGTTCCGCGAATCATAGCGGCCCTGCTGTTCTCTAAGATCTGGGTGCCGCTCGGAAACAGCGGGCGCGCCAGGGTCAGTGCTTTTGCTCCGATGCCCATCTCACCGGAGCTGCAGCGACTTCTTCAAGGAGAAACGCGATGAGCTCGTCTCCTAGAAGGTCACTTCTCGCTGCTCCCTGGTTCTGGTGGATGCTATCGCTGGCCATTGCCTCGGCCGACCTAGCGATGAAAAGCGCAGTTACGGGTTCGCTCCCGGTCGGCACCGTGATTCCTTTCACCCCGTTCTTCAATCTGGTTCATTTCTGGAATACCGGTGCAGCGTTCAGCTTCCTGGCTGACGCGGGCGGTTGGCAGCGTTACTTCTTCATCGTCATAGCTTTGGTCATTTCAATCGTGCTGGCTCTGGTATTGCGTAAGCCCAGAGTCAACAGTGAAGCGCTAGGCTATAGCCTTATCTTGGGCGGGGCAGTTGGGAATCTGATCGATCGCGCATTTCGAGGCCATGTAATCGACTACCTGGATTTTTACTGGCAGTCCTGGCATTGGCCTGCGTTTAACCTGGCGGATATTGGTATCGTCGTCGGCGCCGCCATGTTGATCCTGGGCAGTTTGCTGAGCCCAAAGGCGGAAGCCGGCCGAGTCAAAGAATGAAAGGCTGACCCTCAACAGTTACGGTGCGCTGGGCAGGCAATCCCGCAAGGACCAGGCGACCCGCATGTTAACCATCGCTGTCCGGGAGAAGGCGTTGCCGGCGCCTTGATGAGCGTTGCAGCCCGTTTTCTGGCTCGCTCGCTCCAATACGAGATTCCCCAACAAGATTTATCGATTATCTGGGACAGGATGCCGACACTTCCCCGAAGCCACTTCATCATGCGGAATGTGCGAATTACAATGTAAGTTTGCCGTTTAACGAAGCGAGTCTCGCCCATCTCTAGACATGAACTCTGGCATGGCCTTGAGCTGCCAAGAGCAACCACGGCAATCGGGATACTCTGAATAAGCTGTTCACAGTCATTCCCCAGTTGCGTCACTTCCAAAGTGCGTTCTGACTTATTGTCGGCTGGTATCGTCCAGATTCAGCGCAACAGGCATGTCAGTCGGTGCCAGGCAGACGCCCTCGTCACTGCAGGCCTGCGCCCGTACAATCATTTCGAGCCTGCCTACCTTTTCCAGCACGGCAATCTGTTTTCCGTCGGGCCGCAGCCGAATACTCGCACCATCGTCATACACCTCAAGGGCGGTGTCACCCAGCACAATGTCACTGACCCGGCCGCGCGGGTACTGCGTCGGGATTTCAAGCGCTTGGCCGTTGACTGAAGAATTGACGACAGTGGGAATCAGGAACTCCATAGAGGCCGGATTGGCATTCACGTGCCAGCCCGGTTCAATGTTCAATGTCAGAACGAATTCACCAGGCTTTCCCGCCAATGCTGCGTCGCCTTTCGCAAGAGTGAGGCGTACCTTATCAGCGGAATTCGCCAATCCTGTTCGGGCCGAAACCGGGACTTCAAGAGCGGCTCGTTCAGTCTGGACAGCGTCGGGGTTGTTTCCGTTGGTGTCGATCAACATGAACGCAGCGATCGCGAGGAGAAAAGCCACTACACCAGCCAGCAATCCTTTATGTCGAATCACCATGATTCATCTCCAGTATCTAAGGTTGTAGGTTTTCGGTACGACTGATAGCTTCGACCAAGCTGTCGGCGTCAAAAAGCCCCGTGAAACGGGCGATAACGGTGCCGTCACCGTCAATAACCACTGCGAAGGGTAAGGCCTGCCCACCGGTCGCAGTTAATAGCGCATCTTTTTCGGGGTTGCTCGCTGTCACGTCCACTTGTATAGGCACCATCTTGGTGCGCCGCACGGCTTTGGCCACGGAGGGCTCTTGGTAGACCGTGCGCTCAAGTATCTTACAGTTGATGCACCAGTCGGCGGTGAACTCCAGCAAATAGGGTGTGCCCCGGGCTTTTGTCTCCGTCAGTAACTTTGCGGAGTAGGGTTGCCAGACGAGTTCGTCTCCGTTGCTGTCCAGCGGGGATGCAAATCCCATAGTCATCGCAAGGGCAAGGCCTGCCGCCGTTGTGGTGATCACACGCACGGTACCATTACCCTGGACGAAACGGCGAGCACCCCAGGCCAGCACCAGTGCCAGCCAAGACCACCATAGCCAGGGATAAACCGCTTTGGGCATCAGGCTCGCGCTGAAGAAGACGGCTGCGGCCAGCAAGACCAGCGCGAGCCCTTCTCGAATGGCCAGAGTCCAGGGCCCCGCCTTGGGCAACCGGCTCAGCCACTTGGGTTTGAGGATCAGTGCCGCGTAGGGCAGCGACAACCCCAGCCCGATACTGCCGAATATCCCCATAGTTACCGGCGCCGGCTGGGTAACGGCAAAGGCTAGGACTCCACCCAGGAAAGGACCAGCACAAGGTGCAGCCAAAACCGCACTCAATAACCCCGATAAGAATGCTTCAGAGTAACGCCGGCCATGGGCCGAGGCGGCGAACGACGGGATCGGAATGGGCAAATCCAGCCACGTGACCACCGCAAACCCGACCAGCAAGGCAACAAGGATACCAACGAACACCGCGGACTGAAACAAAGTGCCCCAGCTCCACTGAAGAAATGCGGTCAATCCGCCCAGCGTCAAGAAAAACGCGAGTGTTCCTGCGGTGAACGCCAATGCGGCCAGCACGCGGTGCGATCGTTGGCTGCCCGCCTCTCGTAAGATAGTCCGGACCTTAATAGGAATCGCGGGCAAAACGCAGGGCGTCAGGTTGAGCAGCAAACCTGCCACTGTCGCCATTAAGAGCTGGCTGGCGATGAGTAAAGAGGGAATGTGATCGATCATTCAGCTATTCCAGCCCTTCCCACGATTCCCGACTGAAACGTCCGGTCTGACCCCGCCATTGGCCGCTTGCATCCTTAAACAGAAGGTTGTTTGAGTGCTCATATCTCTTCTCCATATAGACGCCGCCAACATTAACAGGAGCGAGAGCCACAGCAACGCATCGCTTTCCCGGCTTGTGAGCTTTTTTCTTGATAGCCAATTGCCACATGTAGACAAATCCCTTCCTCCTCATCCGATTTAAAATCTGCTCGCTGTCATGTACCCAAGCGATGATACTGCCGAATTCGACGAAGCAGGAGCAAGCCGAGTCCGAGTGCGATCACGCCAAGGACAGGCCAATCCCGCCAGCGCACATAAGGGGTTGCGCCAGTTCTGGGGGTCACTTCGGCACTGAGGGTGGCTACGCGGAATTGAGGAGCGCGTGTAAGAACCTTTCCCTCGTAGCTGACAGCTGCTGTGATACCCGTGTTCGTGGCTCGCAGTAGGTCACGTCCGGTTTCGATGGCACGCATGCGGACCATCTGAAAGTGCTGGAAAGGGCCGAGCGAGCTGCCGAACCAGGCATCGTTACTGACATTCACCAGCAACTGCGCTTCGGGCAGAAACTCCGTGACTTCAGCACCAAAGACCGCCTCGTAGCAGATGAGTGCCCCTACAGGCACCCCTGCTGCCTTCAGGACGTGCGCTTCCCGTCCCGGTGTGAAATCGGACATGGGCGCCCCGAGCACGTCGAGGGACGAACCCAAAAACTCCCGAAACGGAACATACTCACCGAAGGGCACCAGGTGACGTTTGTAGTAGAAGCCTGAGGGATCGGAGAGGCTTGTCACCGCGTTGTAGGTGCGACCGTCCTCCTCGCGTATCGGGACGCCAATCATCAACGAGGTGCCGGCCTGATCGGCTAACGCCTTAAGCTCAGCAAGATATTCTCTAGCCTCGTCATGCCACATCGGGATTGCCGTTTCTGGCCAAATCACAATGTCGGCCCCGAGATGCTGCTTCGTAAGCGCCTGATAACGGTCCAGCGTGATTCCCCGTGAATCCGGGTCCCATTTTCTGTCTTGCGCGATGTTTCCTTGCAAGAGGGCAATATTGATAGGATCAGCGGCTGGCTGCGTCCACTCATGATCCAGGAGCTGCAAGCTGGCAAGAGTAGCGGTTAACACGGCACCGGCTACCGCTGCACGGCGCAGGCTTGGATTTAAAACAACCCAAGCCAGGCCGCCAGCGAGCAAGGCCACCAGAAAACTCACGCCAAGCACACCAAAGACAGGCGCGATAGTGGCGAGTGTGGTGTCGGTCTGGCTGTAGCCGACAAAGAGCCAGGGAAAGCCGGTTAAGAACCAGGTGCGCATCCATTCACTCAACACCCATGTCGCTGGTAGCCCTAGCCAGAGGGCCGTCGCATCCATCTCAGGGTGCAGGCGGCGTACGAGGTACGCGACGCCCCATGGAAAGAGGGCAAGCAGCGAGACAAAGGCCGCTGTAGCTAACATCCCCACCACGGGGCCATTGCCGTACTGGCTGATGCTGACGAAGACCCAGGAGACACCTACACCGAAGTAACCAAGGCCAAAGAAGTAAGCCGACCATAACGCCTGACGCTTTGAAGGTTGCGCGGTCAGGACAAACAATGCGGCCAGAGCGACCACCGCAAGCCATGCCCAACCAAAAGGGGCAAAGGCAAGCGGCATGGCGCCTCCGGCAAGCAAAGCCATCACCCTCGTTACAAGAGTCTTGTAGCGCATTCCCGTGGATAGGTCGAAGAGTAGCGCGCACTTATCACCCAATGCTCTCGCCTCCGAAATCAAGATCAATCCTGTGGCTCATGCTTTCTTGCTCCGCTCAATTCAATCCCATCACCCCATTCCTCGGGCTCACCAGGGTGGCAAAGTGAATGTTTCTGGACTCGACTCGGTGCGCCGCAAGCTGGGAGCTGCTGCTTCGTATTCAGCCAGCAAGACAATGGCGGCGTGGATGGGATAGGTTCATTCCGTTCCTTGTCTTCCCGCCTGCCATACGAAAGGTATTCTGGTTGGCGCTACGTAATATCACTGCCAACTGGGGTAGTGCGGCGCATGACTGGAAACCGCTATGACTCAGTTCGTGATCCTGTACGAAGATCGTTTCACCAAGCCAACCTGGTAAGTGAGGGCCTACCTGATGGCAGGCCATTAACAGCCCGAACACAAAAAATCTGACAGTCCCACTGAGGTGACCAAGTGGTTCAAGGCTTACATGGTCTGCTTTTCCTTCCGAAGCCGTGGAATGACATCTATCACCCGTATAAGCAGTAGGCTGCGATCAGCCCTGTCAGGAGGTCTCCCGCGGTGTCCTCTAAGGCTGTCGACTGGAAGAAAAGTACGACACTGGGCAACTCGGAAAGCATGTCAGATTGCCCATGGTGCCACCGAGGATAAGACGGTATGCAATGAATTCTCTTTTATGACGATTTTTAAAAAAGTAGCGCTGCCAGCCCCCACCATGCGCAAAAAGACTGAATGCGGCACGGGTGCTCCATAGATGCACCCAGTTAAAGAGCAGGATCACTTAAACAGATTCGCCCTAGACCATTGATTGCTGCACCAGCCACTTTACAGCCTGATCAGACGCTGCCAGCAGGCTTGATATGGGCAACAGGGCATACGGCGAGAGTTTTGCCAATGATGGGCATTACTTCAACGCCAGAATGCGCCTGGCACCGTTAAGTACAATGACCCCCGAGACTGTGCCGATAATCAGATCCGGATAATTGGATCCTGTCCAGGCAACCAAAGCTCCGGCAATGATAACCCCCAGGTTGATCACTACGTCATTGGCCGAGAATATCCAGCTTGCCTTCATGTGCGCCCCGCCCTCACGGTGCTTGGATATGAGCAGCAAACAACTGGTATTGGCAATCAATGCGACAAATGCGATAGCCATCATCACCAGCGATTCAGGCTCACTACCGAATACAAAGCGTCTCACCACCTCCACAAGTACGCCTATAGCCAGAATTAGCTGCAGCCAGCCTGCTAGATGCGCGGCGCGTACCTGCATTTTTACGCTATGCCCGACCGCATAAAGGGCAAGGCCATAGACGGCTGCATCTGCAAAATTGTCCAGGGATTCTCCAATCAGCCCGGTGGACTGGGCGATTAGACCGGCAGTCATTTCCACCCCGAACAGAAGTGCATTGATGCCGAGCAACCAACGCAGGGTCCTGGATTCTTGCTTAGCAGAAGCTGGCGAGAACTCAGCGGCCTTGATGGTCTCCGGATTTGCAGCGACGGTTTCCTGAAGCGAGGCTCCTAGCCTCAAGGTCTTCAGTTTCGAGGTGATGGGCTCGACTTCGCCGTCATGCACGACCTTGAGCCGGCGGTTCGACAAGTCGAAGGACAGCGCCCGAATTTCCTCAAAGCCGTCCAGGGCCAGGCGAATCATTCGCTCTTCTGATGGGCAGTCCATCTTCGGCACGGCATAAACGCTGACCCAGTTCCCTGACGCTTCGGAGGAGGCATGCATATTGCTATCCACTGCGGACGTTGCGTCACCGTCACAGGCGCTACCACAGGATTTTCTCATGCTACTATTCCACTTGACAAATGTTGTGGTACCATTTAAAACCATAAAGCCACTACAAGGTCAACAGGGGAGAAGGCTGATGCGTATTGGTCAGTTGGCGCAGCTGGTAGGGGTCGAAACGCAGACGATCCGCTTCTATGAACAGCAGGGCTTGTTGCCGCCGCCTGATCGGCAGAACAACGGTTATCGTGTCTATACCGAGAAGCATAGTGAGCGGCTTGCCTTCATCCGTCGCTGCAGAATCCTAGACCTGTCACTGGCTGAGATTCACGAACTACAGAGCTATCAAGACGAGCCTCATCAGCCTTGCACCGCCGTCAACGCCTTGCTCGATGATCACATCTCTCAAGTGCGGTCACAGATAACCGGTCTGCAAGCGCTTGAGAAACAACTCGTTTCATTAAGAGCGAGCTGCAACGATGATCGGGAAATTGAGGTTTGTGGGGTTCTTGCTGGAATTAGCGAAGGAAGTGTGCATCAGCAGGAGGTTGGAGCACTAACCAGATAATCCGATAAAATATCGGCTTGCTTCACTCTCTCTCTCATGCAAAGGTAAGATCAACCATTTAATCCGCGTACCCGGAAGAGCAAGTACTCTCTAACTCTCCCCCAGCCACAGCGGGCGGTGGTCCACCGTTGAACTGATATGGCCGTTGCAAGTTGTACCCTGGCATCAGAAACCGACTGATATCCTGCTGTGCCCGCGATGCACTCATGTAGCCCACGGTCAGCCCCATTCTGCTTCCAGACTGCGAAACAGCCGCTCCATTGGCGCATTGTCATGGCATAGGTACCCTGGTCCGAATGAACAGCACGTCCTGGGGTCGGTCACGCTGTTCGTACGTAAGCGTCCGGTGATCCCGTCTTGAGCTGAGCACTGGGGCCGTCAGGATAGTGTCCACTTATTTTCTAGTGGACACTTAATATGAGCACTG
>NZ_JACGWE010000132.1:0-670 GCF_014077575.1 Pseudomonas sp. 5Ae-yellow
ACAAACAAGTTTTCCCCTGAAGTCCGTGAACGAGCCGTGCGGATGGTGCAAGAGCATCGCGGCGACTATCCCTCGCTGTGGTCGGCGGTCGAGTCGATTGCACCCAAGATCGGCTGCGTACCCCAAACGTTGCTGGAATGGGTCAAGCGTGCAGACGTCGATGCCGGCGTACGGCCGGGCGTCAGCACAGCCGACGCGCAACGCGTCAAAGAGCTCGAGCGCGAGGTCAAGGAGTTGCGCCGGGCCAACGAAATACTCAAGGTGGCCAGTGCGTTTTTCGCCCAGGCGGAGCTCGACCGCCGGCTGAAGTGATCTACGCTCTGGTGGATGGACACCGGGATGCTTTTGGGGTCGAGCCAATCTGCACGGTGCTGCAGATTGCCCCGTCAGCCTATCGCCGATATGCCGCCCGCCGTCGAAATCCGGATTTGCAAAGCCACCGAGCCCGGCGCGACAGCAAGTTGATGCCAAAGATCGAAGCTGTGTGGAACGCGAACCTGCAAGTTTACGGTGCTGACAAGGTTTGGAAGCAGATGAACCGTGAAGGAGACGCCGTGGCCCGCTGCACGGTCGAGCGGTTGATGCGACGACTTGGCCTGCGCGGAGTCCGGCGTGGCAAGATCGTCCGCACCACAGTCAGCGACCACAAGGCTCCGTGCCCGCTGGACAA
>NZ_JACGWE010000079.1:0-5879 GCF_014077575.1 Pseudomonas sp. 5Ae-yellow
GCTTGACGGCCGTGCTGAGATCTCTATAATTCGCCCTCTCGCTGAGCAGGAAGCTCTAAGTAAAGCGCTTATTAATCAATAAGTTAGCTTGAAAATAAGGGTTGACAGGCTGGCGAGATGGCGTAGAATGCGCCGCTCTGGTTCGGGGCTGAAGTTAAGGTCTGAATCGGGGCGATGAGAAGCTCTCATCAAGTTTGACGGAAGGTGTTGACAAGGGGTTTAGCTCCTGTAGAATGCGCCTCCCTGACACGCAACGGCAAAGCCGGGACGAGTCACTCAAGCGGTTTTTGAAGCGGTTAAAAACTTCAAAAAAAAGCTTGACGGAACAGAAGGTTAGCGTAGAATACGCGGCCTTGGTTAGGCGGAGACGCTGACCGAATCGCTCTTTAACAATTTGAATCAAGTAATTCGTGTGGGTGCTTGCTGAATGGATGTGATGATCCGAAAGATTATCAGCCAAGCAAGTTACTCTGTGAATTCTAGAGTTTTTTGTAAAGCTGAGCCAAGTTTAGGGTTTTCACAAAACCCAATCAGTATTTAACTGAAGAGTTTGATCATGGCTCAGATTGAACGCTGGCGGCAGGCCTAACACATGCAAGTCGAGCGGTAGAAGGAAGCTTGCTTCCTTTGAGAGCGGCGGACGGGTGAGTAATGCCTAGGAATCTGCCTGGTAGTGGGGGATAACGTTCGGAAACGGACGCTAATACCGCATACGTCCTACGGGAGAAAGCAGGGGACCTTCGGGCCTTGCGCTATCAGATGAGCCTAGGTCGGATTAGCTTGTTGGTGAGGTAATGGCTCACCAAGGCAACGATCCGTAACTGGTCTGAGAGGATGATCAGTCACACTGGAACTGAGACACGGTCCAGACTCCTACGGGAGGCAGCAGTGGGGAATATTGGACAATGGGGGAAACCCTGATCCAGCCATGCCGCGTGTGTGAAGAAGGTCTTAGGATTGTAAAGCACTTTAAGTTGGGAGGAAGGGTTATAGCCTAATACGCTGTAACTTTGACGTTACCGACAGAATAAGCACCGGCTAACTCTGTGCCAGCAGCCGCGGTAATACAGAGGGTGCAAGCGTTAATCGGAATTACTGGGCGTAAAGCGCGCGTAGGTGGCAAAGTAAGATGGGTGTGAAATCCCCGGGCTCAACCTGGGAACTGCATCCATAACTGCTTCGCTAGAGTACGGTAGAGGGTAGTGGAATTTCCTGTGTAGCGGTGAAATGCGTAGATATAGGAAGGAACACCAGTGGCGAAGGCGACTACCTGGACTGATACTGACACTGAGGTGCGAAAGCGTGGGGAGCAAACAGGATTAGATACCCTGGTAGTCCACGCCGTAAACGATGTCAACTAGCCGTTGGGAACCTTGAGTTCTTAGTGGCGCAGCTAACGCACTAAGTTGACCGCCTGGGGAGTACGGTCGCAAGATTAAAACTCAAATGAATTGACGGGGGCCCGCACAAGCGGTGGAGCATGTGGTTTAATTCGAAGCAACGCGAAGAACCTTACCTGGCCTTGACATGCTGAGAACTTTCCAGAGATGGATTGGTGCCTTCGGGAACTCAGACACAGGTGCTGCATGGCTGTCGTCAGCTCGTGTCGTGAGATGTTGGGTTAAGTCCCGTAACGAGCGCAACCCTTGTCCTTAGTTACCAGCACATAATGGTGGGCACTCTAAGGAGACTGCCGGTGACAAACCGGAGGAAGGTGGGGATGACGTCAAGTCATCATGGCCCTTACGGCCAGGGCTACACACGTGCTACAATGGGGGATACAGAGGGTTGCCAAGCCGCGAGGTGGAGCTAATCCCATAAAGTCTCTCGTAGTCCGGATTGGAGTCTGCAACTCGACTCCATGAAGTCGGAATCGCTAGTAATCGTGGATCAGAACGCCACGGTGAATACGTTCCCGGGCCTTGTACACACCGCCCGTCACACCATGGGAGTGGGTTGCACCAGAAGTAGCTAGTCTAACCTTCGGGAGGACGGTTACCACGGTGTGATTCATGACTGGGGTGAAGTCGTAACAAGGTAGCCGTAGGGGAACCTGCGGCTGGATCACCTCCTTAATCGATAGATCACACGACGCTCTTCAAGCACTCACACGAATTACTTGATTCATAAAGAAAGGCGATTGGGTCTGTAGCTCAGTTGGTTAGAGCGCACCCCTGATAAGGGTGAGGTCGGCAGTTCGAATCTGCCCAGACCCACCAATTGTCGAGGTGTGAAGGTCTGAACGGGGCCATAGCTCAGCTGGGAGAGCGCCTGCCTTGCACGCAGGAGGTCAGCGGTTCGATCCCGCTTGGCTCCACCAGGACGACGCAGCAGACAAGTATTTCGCCATAGATTGGAACTCAGAGTTCATACATGAATGATCAGCTTGCTGGATCATTGATGTCTGGTCTCTGAACCAGACGCTCTTTAAAAATTTGGATATGTGATAGAAGTACAGACATATAGCATGTATCACTGCATGTTGTATGGCTAAGGTAAACTTGTAATTTCAAGTGCAAGTTCCGGAATTGTCGTTAATTCTGTAGTAAACCTAATATCACTTAATAATCTAGGCCGGTTAATTTATTAACCATGCTTAAGATTGTTTGGGGTTATATGGTCAAGTGAATAAGCGCACACGGTGGATGCCTTGGCAGTCAGAGGCGATGAAAGACGTGATAGCCTGCGAAAAGCTTCGGGGAGGTGGCAAATAACCTTTGATCCGGAGATCTCTGAATGGGGAAACCCACTTAGCATAAGCTAGGTATCACACACTGAATACATAGGTGTGTGAGGCGAACCAGGGGAACTGAAACATCTAAGTACCCTGAGGAAAAGAAATCAACCGAGATTCCCCAAGTAGCGGCGAGCGAACGGGGAGTAGCCCTTAAGCAATTTTGAGTTTAGTGGAAGGCTCTGGGAAGTGCCGCCATAGTGGGTGATAGCCCCGTACACGAAAGGCTCTTAGTTGTGAAATCGAGTAGGTCGGCGCACGTGAAACGTTGACTGAACATGGGGGGACCATCCTCCAAGGCTAAATACTCCTGACTGACCGATAGTGAACCAGTACCGTGAGGGAAAGGCGAAAAGAACCCCTGTGAGGGGAGTGAAATAGAACCTGAAACCGTGTGCGTACAAGCAGTGGGAGCAGACTTGTTCTGTGACTGCGTACCTTTTGTATAATGGGTCAGCGACTTATATTCAGTGGCGAGCTTAACCGTCTAGGGGAGGCGTAGGGAAACCGAGTCTTAATAGGGCGTTTAGTCGCTGGGTATAGACCCGAAACCGGGCGATCTATCCATGGGCAGGTTGAAGGTGCCGTAACAGGCACTGGAGGACCGAACCGACTACCGTTGAAAAGTTAGCGGATGACTTGTGGATAGGAGTGAAAGGCTAATCAAGCTCGGAGATAGCTGGTTCTCCTCGAAAGCTATTTAGGTAGCGCCTCGTGTATCACCACTGGGGGTAGAGCACTGTTTCGGCTAGGGGGTCATCCCGACTTACCAAACCGATGCAAACTCCGAATACCAGTGAGTGTCAGCACGGGAGACACACGGCGGGTGCTAACGTCCGTCGTGAAAAGGGAAACAACCCAGACCGTCAGCTAAGGTCCCAAAGTTATGGTTAAGTGGGAAACGATGTGGGAAGGCTTAGACAGCTAGGAGGTTGGCTTAGAAGCAGCCATCCTTTAAAGAAAGCGTAATAGCTCACTAGTCGAGTCGGCCTGCGCGGAAGATGTAACGGGGCTCAAACCATACACCGAAGCTACGGGTTCATCTTATGATGAGCGGTAGAGGAGCGTTCTGTAAGCCTGTGAAGGTCAATTGAGAAGTTGGCTGGAGGTATCAGAAGTGCGAATGCTGACATGAGTAACGACAATGGGAGTGAAAAACTCCCACGCCGGAAGACCAAGGGTTCCTGCGCAACGTTAATCGACGCAGGGTGAGTCGACCCCTAAGGCGAGGCCGAAAGGCGTAGTCGATGGGAAACGGGTTAATATTCCCGTACTTCTAGTTACTGCGATGGAGGGACGGAGAAGGCTAGGCCAGCACGGCGTTGGTTGTCCGTGTTTAAGGTGGTAGGTTGAGTGCTTAGGTAAATCCGGGCGCTTAAGACCGAGAACTGATGACGATCTTTCTTTTAGAAAGAGAAGTGGTTGATGCCATGCTTCCAGGAAAAGCTTCTAAGCTTCAGGTAACTAGAAATCGTACCCCAAACCGACACAGGTGGTCAGGTAGAGAATACCAAGGCGCTTGAGAGAACTCGGGTGAAGGAACTAGGCAAAATGGCACCGTAACTTCGGGAGAAGGTGCGCCGGTTTTGGTGAAGGATTTACTCCGTAAGCTGAGACCGGTCGAAGATACCAGGCCGCTGCAACTGTTTATTAAAAACATAGCACTCTGCAAACACGAAAGTGGACGTATAGGGTGTGACGCCTGCCCGGTGCCGGAAGGTTAATTGATGGGGTTAGCTTCGGCGAAGCTCTTGATCGAAGCCCCGGTAAACGGCGGCCGTAACTATAACGGTCCTAAGGTAGCGAAATTCCTTGTCGGGTAAGTTCCGACCTGCACGAATGGCGTAATGATGGCGGCGCTGTCTCCACCCGAGACTCAGTGAAATTGAAATCGCTGTGAAGATGCAGTGTATCCGCGGCTAGACGGAAAGACCCCGTGAACCTTTACTATAGCTTTGCACTGGACTTTGAATTTGTTTGTGTAGGATAGGTGGGAGGCTTTGAAGCGTGGACGCTAGTCTGCGTGGAGCCAACCTTGAAATACCACCCTGACAACTTTGAGGTTCTAACTCTGGTCCATTATCTGGATCGAGGACAGTGTATGGTGGGTAGTTTGACTGGGGCGGTCTCCTCCCAAAGAGTAACGGAGGAGTACGAAGGTGCACTCAGCACGGTCGGAAATCGTGCGTAGAGTATAAAGGCAAAAGTGCGCTTGACTGCGAGACCAACACGTCGAGCAGGTACGAAAGTAGGTCTTAGTGATCCGGTGGTTCTGTATGGAAGGGCCATCGCTCAACGGATAAAAGGTACTCCGGGGATAACAGGCTGATACCGCCCAAGAGTTCATATCGACGGCGGTGTTTGGCACCTCGATGTCGGCTCATCACATCCTGGGGCTGAAGCCGGTCCCAAGGGTATGGCTGTTCGCCATTTAAAGTGGTACGCGAGCTGGGTTTAGAACGTCGTGAGACAGTTCGGTCCCTATCTGCCGTGGACGTTTGAGATTTGAGAGGGGCTGTCCTTAGTACGAGAGGACCGGGATGGACGAACCCCTGGTGTTCCGGTTGTATCGCCAGATGCATTGCCGGGTAGCTACGTTCGGAAAAGATAACCGCTGAAAGCATCTAAGCGGGAAACTTGCCTCAAGATGAGATCTCACTGGGAGCTTGACTCCCCTAAAGGGCCGTCGAAGACTACGACGTTGATAGGTTGGGTGTGTAAGCGCTGTGAGGCGTTGAGCTAACCAATACTAATTGCCCGTGTGGCTTGACCATATAACACCCAAGCAATCTGGTGTTATCAGGACACACAGAATGACAGTTCTAGAACTTGTCGAGATTACGATTTACCGTTCTTCTATCACCTATTCAAGCTTTTAAGCTGTTCGGCTCGCCGGGCAGTAACGAATTGCTTGACGACAATAGAGCATTGGAACCACCTGATCCCATCCCGAACTCAGTAGTGAAACGATGCATCGCCGATGGTAGTGTGGGGTCTCCCCATGTGAGAGTAGGTCATCGTCAAGCGCTTATACCAAAACCCCCGATCTGGAAACAGGTCGGGGGTTTTACTTTGTGCGCGGGAAAAGCCGCAAGCTCAAAGCTAGAAGCTAGAAGCTAGAAGCTAGAAGCTAGAAGCTAGAAGC
>NZ_JACGWE010000097.1:0-2099 GCF_014077575.1 Pseudomonas sp. 5Ae-yellow
TGCGTATTCCGGCGAACGTGACCGGTCATTCCGGTGATCGTGACCGATTTGCACACGGCCTTCACGCTGGAACGGGTTTTGTACTCTGAGCGGTCACGATGGGTCAATCGATACCGCGTTTTGAGCGTTAGCCTTTCTCAGTGATTCCCCCTTCAGATTGAGCCGGTGGGCGCCGTGCAGGAGCCGGTCCAGGATGGCGTCGGCGAGCGTGGCGGAGCCGATGTACTCGTGCCAGTGTTCGGTGGGTAGCTGACTGGCAATGAGCGTTGAACCACGTCCATGACGGTCCTCGATCACCTCCATCAGATCCTGTCGTTGCTGGGCATTGACCTTCTGCATGCCCCAGTCATCTAGAATCAGCAGATCGGTTTTCAACAGCTGCGTCATCAGGCGGGCGTAGCTGCCATCGCCGTGGGCGATCCGCACTTGCTCGAACAGCCGTGGCACCCGCAAGTAGCGGACGGATAGCCCTTGGCGGCAGGCCTGGTTGCCCAGGGCGCAAGCCAGCCATGTCTTGCCACAGCCGGTGGGACCGGTGATACACAGATTCAGCGATTGACCGATCCAGTCACAGCTGGCCAGGCCTGCCATACGGGAACGTTCCAGCCCTCGCGGGTGGCGATAGTCGATGTCTTCGATGCAGGCCTGCACGCGCAAGCGAGCAGCCTTCAGTAGCCGGTCCAGCCGACGGTTCTCCCGGTGCAGCACTTCCCGGTCTACCAGCAGGGCCAGGCGCTCCTCGAACGCCAGGTCATGGGTTGCGGGCTGCGCCCGCTGCTGTTCCAAGGCGTCGCACATGCCCGTTAGCTTGAGGTGGCGCAGGGTGTTGAGTGTGTTGTGAGTCAGCATAGGTCTCTCCGGGATCAGTGGTAGTAATGCGGGCCGCGAACGTTGGTGTGCGCCGGCAGGTCGGTCAGGTCACGCTCATCGTCGGCCAGAGGCAGCGGGAACTGGTCCAGCCCCTGTTTCAGGATCGAGGTGATGCTCTGGTAGCTGGCCGACTTAATCGACAGCGCCCGGGCACAGGCTTGTTCAAGGCGTTCACGGCTGTAGCGCCGACTGAGACTCAGCAATCCCAAACAAGCGCGGTAGCCATGCTCTGGATGAGGGCGGTCCTTGAGCTGGCTCTGCACCACCTCCAGCGTGCCGGGGCCGATGTCCTTGGCCCAGTTGAGGAAGCGCTGCGGCGACCAGTCCTTGTGGGCCTGATGCGCCTTGGGCATGTGTTCGGTCAGGGTTACGAAGCGGCTCTTCCCGTGGCGGGGATGTAATGCCACCCGCTGGCCCTTGTGCATGACCTCCAGGGCGGTATCCGTTAACCGTACGTCCAGAACCAGCCCCACCAAGGCGTGAGGTACGCTGTACAGGCGTTTGTCGACCTCGATGTGGTAGTCGATGCCTGGCCTGGCCTTGCGCCATTCGGCGTAGGTATAGGGCGCTACTGGCAGAGGCCGCAGTGCCGGTCGATCAAGTGCGTCGAACAGGCTCTGACGGCTCTCGGTTCGACCCTGGAACAGGCGCTGGTTCAGGGCTGGTAGCAACGCTGCAATGGCGGCATTGAGTTCGGCCAGGGAGAAGAACATCTGATGCCGTAAACGGGCCAGGATCCAGCGCTCGACCAACAGCACCGACGTCTCGGCCTTCGCCTTATCCTTGGGCTTGTAGGGCCGTGCTGGCAATACCGCCGTCTGGTAATGGCAGGCCAGCTCAGCATAGGTCTCGTTGATCGTCGGACTGTAGCGGTCCGCCTTGGTCACCGCCGCCTTGAGGTTATCCGGAACCAGCAGTTCCGGTACCCCGCCAAAGAACCTGAACATCCTTTGGTGGGAGGCGATCCAGTCTGGAAGGCTCTGGCTCCAGGTAGCCTCGGCGAAGGTGTAACTGGACGCGCCCAGCACTGCCACAAAGACCTGGGCCTTGCGCACCTCACCGGTAGAGCGGTCCACCACCGGCACAGTAGGGCCGCAGTAATCGATAAAGATCTTCTCGCCAGCCCGGTGGACCTGTCGCATGCTGCGGCGCTGCCGGCCACGCCAGAGCCGGTAGTGGTGGCAGTACTGGCTGTAGCGATACGCCTTGTCGCCGTGGCGTTCTACGTA
>NZ_JACGWE010000122.1:0-1032 GCF_014077575.1 Pseudomonas sp. 5Ae-yellow
GGCGGTTGCAGGAGCTGAGTGCAACACGGTTATTGAATTGACGCAGGAGCATCATATTGCATAGCCAAGGCTTTCTGCATCACTTCGCTCATGACTTCGATAGGACATTTGAAATCGAAGCGCTTACGTGGACGCATGTTCAGTTGAAACGCAATGGCATCCAGTTCTTCTTGGCTATGTACCGACAAGTCAGTGCCCTTGGGCAGGTACTGGCGGATCAGGCCATTAATGTTTTCGTTGCTGCCGCGCTGCCAAGGGCTGTGTGGGTCACAGAAGTAGATCGCCACACCGGTTCTCTGGGTGATCTCGGCGTGCTGTGCCATTTCCCGGCCCTGGTCGTAGGTCATGCTCTTGCGCATCGCCAGCGGCATGTTATTGAGGGCGGCGCTGAAGCCCTCCATTGCCGAGGTCGCCGTCGCGTCGTTCATCTTCACCAGCATCAGGTAGCCACTAGTGCGCTCCACCAGCGTACCTACAGACGAGGCGTTAGCCTTACCCTTAATAAGGTCGCCTTCCCAATGCCCCGGCATCAGTCGGTCTTCAACTTCCGGCGGGCGCAAGTGAATGCTGACCATCTCTGGAATCTGCCCGCGCCGATCCACACCGCCAAGGCGTGGTCTACGTGTCGTCTTGCCTTGGCGCAAACAAAGGATCAACTCCTTGCGCAGCTCACCGACGGGCAGGGCATAGATCGCGTTGTAGATCGTCTCGCGACAGACGTAGGCATCTCTAAGACTGGGTATGTTCATACTGCGCAGCTTGCCGGCAATCTGCTCGGGAGACAAACGCTGGCGCAGCATATGGATCACCAGTTCAAAGCGCTCACTACCTGGCAGCAGCTTTCGCATGGGCCGACAAGCCTGGCGGCGGACCTTCATCCGCTGCTGAGCCACGCGGGCCGAGTAGCTGCCAGCTGCATCTCGATTGCGGCGCATCTCTCGGCTGACCGTCGAAGGGGATCGGTTGATCAAGCAGGCAATCCTGCGCAAGCTGAGGCCTTGGGCATGACTAACTTGAATGGTGGCACGCTCT
>NZ_JACGWE010000173.1:0-207 GCF_014077575.1 Pseudomonas sp. 5Ae-yellow
GCTGCCAGCTGCATCTCGATTGCGGCGCATCTCTCGGCTGACCGTCGAAGGGGATCGGTTGATCAAGCAGGCAATCCTGCGCAAGCTGAGGCCTTGGGCATGACTAACTTGAATGGTGGCACGCTCTTCAACGCTGAGTTCGGAATAAGACATAGGGCAGCACCGTACCGGAAAGGTCAGGTGTTGCACTCAGTTTTTGCCGCCGCC
>NZ_JACGWE010000022.1:0-60696 GCF_014077575.1 Pseudomonas sp. 5Ae-yellow
TGGAAAGCCGCTATGAACCAGTTTGCGATCCTGTATGAAGATCGTTTCACCAGGCCAACCTGGTAAGTGAAGGCCTACCTGATGGCAGGCCGTTAAGAGCCCGAACACAAAAAACCTGACAGTCCCAGCGATCGTTCCCCCGTCTATACCCCGAGGAATTATCAATCAAGCGCTATTAAAGCTTAGTCCCAGCGAGACCTTAGATGCTCAATTCTTAAAGCTTTGGATGGAAAGTCAAAATTTTCAAGAGCAAATCGAGTCATTATCGCAAGGCGTAGCTATTCAAAATATGGCATCAGTTAAAATACTGAAAGAAATTAAGGTGCCAGCCCCGACAATACCCGAACAAAAACGCATCGTCGCCATACTCGACCAGGCCTTTGCCGACATCGACAAAGCTCGCGCCTTAACCGAACAAAACCTCAAGAATGCCCGCGAACTGTTCGAAAGCTATTTGCAGCAGGTGTTTAGCCAGCGTGGGGTGGGGTGGGTTGACACCACTCTCGGGTCTGTTTGTGACTTTCAAAATGGCTTTGCGTTCAAAAGCAGAGATGCAATTTCCAATTCCAACACACAATTAATTCGCATGGGAAATTTGTATAAAAATATTCTCGATCTGAATAGAAAACCATCGTTTTATCCTGACTCCTTCTTTAAAGAATACAGTCAGTTTGCGTTGGATAGCGGTGACTTGATCATCTCTTTAACGGGAACTGTCGGCAAGGAAGATTATGGTTTTACTGTCGAAATACCTAACACCGAAAGAAACCTGCTTTTAAATCAGCGAATAGCCAAGATTATAAAAATTGATTATTCAAAAATAGATAAGCGGTTCCTGCTTAGAACGCTCCGCTCAAGAGGTTTCCTGGATGAGCTTTATTCAACGGCGAATGGTACTCGTCAAGCAAATCTATCAACTGTAACTATGCGTGAGATTCCAATTTTGCTTCCTCCTATAGAGCAGCAACAGAAAATTTGTGACGATCTGGAGAGGGTAGAATTTAAGGTTAAAGAACTGAAGAGCATTTACTCTAATAAATTGAAAAATCTAGGCGAATTAAAAAAGTCTTTGCTTCAAAAAACCTTCTCCGGTGAACTGACCAAAGGCAGCGAGGTGGCGGTCTGATGATTCACTCCACTTATTCAATTAAAAACCGAGCCCACTAGCCAAGACTCAGACGCAGGGATGCATTACTTATGACCATGAACGAAGCCGATACCAGAGCCAACCTGATCGACCCCAAACTGGTCGCGGCGGGCTGGGGGCTGGTGGAACACAGCTATATCCGCCGTGAGTGGTCGATTACCCAGGGCCGGATCATCGGCCGCGGCAAGCGTGCTTCGGCACTGAGCAGTGATTATGTGCTGGAGTATCAGGGCCGCAAGCTGGCGGCGATTGAGGCCAAGAAAGAGAGCCTGAGTTATACCGAGGGCGTGCGCCAGGCCAAAGACTACGCCCAGCGCCTGCAGTGCCGCTTTGGCTACGCCACCAACGGCCACGATATCTACCAGATGGATATGCTCACCGGTGAAGAAAAGCTGGTAGAGCGCTTTTTAAGCCCGGATGAGCTGTGGCAGCTGACCTTTGACCCCAGCCATAAACCCGGCGCCCTGCCCGAGCCGGACTTTGCCGCCGTGTGGCGCCAGCGCTTTGCCCAGATTCCCTTTGAGTGTAAAGGCGACTGGCAGCCCCGCTACTATCAGGAAAACGCCATCAACAACGCGCTGGAAGCCATCGCTCAGGGCCGGCAGCGTATTCTGTTGACGCTCGCTACCGGCACCGGCAAAACCTGCATCGCCTTTCAAGCCGCCTGGAAACTGTTCCACAGTCGCTGGAGCCTGCACGCGCAAACCCACCCCGCTGCCGCCAAAAAACGCCCGCGCATTCTGTTTCTGGCCGACCGCAACGTACTGGCCAATCAGGCGTTTAACGACTTTGGCCCCTTTGGTGAAGATGCCATTGTGCGCATTGAACCGGGCGAGGTAAAAAAACTGGGCGCGGTGCCCAAGAATGCCAGCGTTTTCTTTACCATCTTCCAGACCTTTATGAGCGGGCCGGAAGACGAGCACGGCAACAAGACGCCCTACTTCGGCCAATACCCCGAAGACTTCTTCGACTTCATCATCATCGACGAGTGTCACCGTGGCGGCGCCAACGACGAGAGCAGCTGGCGCGATATTCTTGATTACTTCGCCCCCGCCGTGCAGCTGGGCCTGACCGCCACGCCCAAGCGCACGGTGAATGCCGATACCTACAGCTACTTTGGCGAGCCGGTTTACAGCTACGCCCTGAAAGAAGGCATTAACGACGGCTTTCTCACGCCGTTCAAGGTGCTGCCCATCGTCGGCACCCTGGACGAGTACGTTTATACCCCCGGAGACGGCGTGGTAATCAAGGGCCAGCCGGAACCGGGCCGCATCTACAAAGAGGCGGACTTCAACCGCATTATCACCATCCCCCAGCGCGAGCAGATGCGCGTGCGCTACTGGATGGATCGCATCAACCCGCATGACAAAACCATCGTCTTCTGCGCCACCCAGGAACACGCCGGCATGGTGCGGGACTTTATTAACCAGTACGCGGTAGAGAAGAAATGGACCAGCAACCCCGGCTACTGCGTGCGCGTGACTGCCAACGATGGCAGCGCCGGGGAGAGTGACCTGAAGGTATTTCAGGACAACGAAAAAACCATCCCCACCATTCTCACCACCTCGCGCAAACTCTCCACCGGCGTGGATGCCCGCAACGTGCGCAATATCGTGCTGATGCGCCCCTGCAACAACATGATCGAGTTCAAACAAATCATCGGTCGCGGCACCCGTCTGTACGACGGCAAGGACTATTTCACCATTTACGACTTCGTCAAAGCCCACTACAACTTTGCCGACCCGGCGTGGGATGGCGAGCCGCTGCCGCCAGAAGGTAAAGACTGCGCAACCTGCGGCCACAACCCCTGCTCCTGCCCCAAAGAGCCCTGCGCTATTTGTGGCTTTAATCCCTGTGACTGCGTAACGGCCTGCCCGGTTTGTGAGCAGGCGCCCTGCCGCTGCCCAGCAGCAGGCTGCGCGGAATGTGGGCACAACCCTTGTGTGTGTGCCGGTCAGCCATGCGCGGTATGCGGTGCATCCCCCTGCGCGTGCGATAAACCTGAGAAACTGGTTATTCATCTGAGCGACGGCAAAACGCGCAGCATCAAACACATCGCCTCGGCGCTGTACTGGAGCCCCGAGGGCAAGCCGATTACCGCCAGGGAATTTATCGAGCGTTTGTTTGGCGAGATTCCCCAGTTCTTCAGCGACGAAGACCAACTGCGCCAGATATGGAGCGACCCTACCACTCGCGAGAAGCTGCTCGAAGACCTGAGTGAGGCCGGTTACGGCGAAGAACAGCTGGACAGCATGAAAGAACTCATCGACGCCAAAGACAGCGACGTCTACGACGTGCTGGCCTACGTGGCCTATGCCGCCGAAACCCACACCCGCACAGAGCGGGTACACAGCGCCAAACCCGCCATCGCTCAGGCCTACAGCAACTACAAACAGCAGGAATTCATCGATTTTGTGCTGAGCAAATACATCGAAGACGGTGTAGCGGAGTTATCACCGAAAAAGATGCGCAGCCTGATCGAGCTGAAATACAACACCATCAGCGATGCGGCGAGTGAATTGGGCTCAACGGCAACGATCCGCGAGACCTTTCTGGGCTTTCAAAGGCTGCTTTACGCAGCGCAGAGCCAGGATAAAAACCAGCGGACCTGACGCCACAGCTGTGTTGACGTTCCGACGGCCTGCCGCCGGAAAGCAGTGTAAGCGGCGCTGGCCAATATAGCGGCAGCGCCCGCCCCGCGCAGCCGGTTACCCCCGGCGCGCCAACCATTGCTGCAACCGCGCCGTGACCGCTGGGGCATGATCATGCTGAATGAAATGCGCAGCCTCTGGCAGGGTGTAAATATCCAGCTCATTGTCGACCCACTGCCACACGTCATTCAGGCCAGCGGGCAGCGCGTAGGGGTCCTGCAGGCCATGCATCAGCAGGGTGGGTGCGTGCACCTTGGGCGGCGGCGCGGCGTGCTGACGGCAGGGTGGCGTCGGCCAGTTCACTCGGTAGTAATTGAGCATGCCATTGAGCGATGAGTTATCCATGGCCTGCTGCTGCCGCGTCTTGAAGGCGGGGTCGTTGACCCAGGCCGCCAAACGCTCACGGGGGAACTGCAGGTGCGACTGCGGATGACTGAACAACTTCACGTATTCGCTGGCTTTCTGCTGCGCCGGGTTGCTGGCCAGCTCACGTGAAATTGCCCACGGGTGCGGCATGTTCAGTACTACCAGCGACTCGACAATCGCTGGCGCGTCCATTGCCACATGCCAGGCCACGAAGCCGCCCCAATCGTGGCCGATGATGGTCGCCCGTTCAGCGTCCTCATGGCTGACCACCGCTTGTACATCCATGACCAGTTCGCTGACGGCATAAGCCTGTTGCTCAGCGGGCTGGTCGCTCAGGTTGTAGCCACGCATGTCGAGCGCCACCACGCGATAGTCCGCGCGCAGCTTGTCCATCACCTGCCACCAGCCCAGCCAGTGATCGGGAAAGCCGTGCAAGAAAACCAGTAATGGGCCGGCGCCAGCCGCGGCGTAATGGATGCGCACGCGGTCGTTCAGGGCGTAATGGTGCTCAACCACGGCCTCGAAGGCGCAGAGTGCGGCGTGCGTGTCGGCCAAGGGTAATGCTGCGATGGTATTCATAATGACTCCTGGTCTGAGGGTGAACCCTGCCCTACCGGCAGAACCCAACAGATCGCCGACCACTGACCCCACCACGCGCAGCATGACAGGTCACGACAACCATTGAATTATGATCATCATTTAACAACTCTCTCCTGTCAACCCGCACGCAACCCGCCAGCACAGCGTGCCAGAACCATTGCTTTCCAGCCCGCCAGCCATAGACAATGCAAACATCACCGCCAGCGCCTGTCGCGCACTCGCACCCACAGGCCATTGCGATCGTTACCTCAGGAATACCGCATGCCAGCAAAGAACGTTATCAATGCCTCAGTCAGCCCCAAGGGCAGCCTGGAAACCCTATCGCAACGTGAAGTACAACAGCTCAGCGCCGCCGGCTCCGGCAGTACCTATCGCCTGTTTCGTCAGTGCGCACTGGCGATCCTCAATACTGGCGCCCATGTGGATAACGCCAAGACTATTCTCGAAGCCTACGAGGATTTCGACGTCTATATTCACCAGCAGGATCGGGGTGTTCGCCTGGAGTTGGTAAACGCACCGGCCGATGCCTTCGTCGATGGCCAGATGATCGCCAGCACCCGCGAGATGCTGTTCAGCGCGCTGCGCGATATCGTCTACACCGAGAGCGAGCTGGAAAGCCAGCGTATTGATCTGAGCAGCTCCGAAGGCATCACCGATTACGTCTTCCACCTGCTGCGCAACGCACGCACGCTGCGCCCGGCCGTAGAACCAAAAATGGTGGTGTGCTGGGGCGGTCATTCGATCAGCACTGAAGAGTACAAGTACACCAAGAAGGTCGGCCACGAGCTAGGGCTGCGTAGCCTGGATATCTGCACCGGCTGCGGGCCGGGCGTGATGAAGGGCCCAATGAAGGGCGCCACCATCGCCCACGCCAAACAGCGGATTCTGGAAGGTCGTTATCTGGGCCTGACCGAGCCGGGCATCATTGCCGCCGAAGCGCCCAACCCGATCGTCAACGAACTGGTTATTCTGCCGGACATAGAGAAGCGCCTGGAGGCCTTCGTACGCGTGGGCCACGGCATCATCATCTTCCCCGGCGGCGCCGGCACGGCCGAGGAGTTTCTCTACCTGCTGGGGATCTTGATGCACCCGGCCAATAAAGAGCTGCCTTTCCCGGTCATTCTGACCGGCCCGACCAGTGCCAAAGCCTACCTGCAACAACTGCACGAATTTGTCGGCGCGACCTTGGGTGAGTCTGCGCAACAGCACTATCAGATGATCATCGACGACCCGGCGGAAGTAGCACGGCAAATGACCCGGGGTCTGCGTGATGTCGAGGGCTTCCGCCGCGAACGTAACGACGCCTTTCACTTCAACTGGCTACTGCGTATTGAGGAAAGCTTTCAGCGTCCCTTCGACCCAACCCACGAAAACATGGCCAGCCTGCAACTAAGCCGTGACCTGCCCCCACACGAATTGGCCGCCAACCTGCGCCGCGCCTTTTCCGGCATAGTCGCCGGCAACGTGAAGGACAAAGGTATTCGCCGCATCGAGCAGCATGGACCATACGAGATTCATGGCGATGCAGCGGTAATGCAGCCGCTAGACCGCCTACTGCAGGCGTTCGTCAGTCAACACCGGATGAAGCTGCCGGGCGGCGCTGACTATGTGCCCTGTTATCGGGTGGTCAGTTAGCTTTCAGCTGGAAGCTGGAAGCTTTCAGCTGGAAGAGTAGAGTCTGGCGCCTCGCTGAAAGCGAGTGACATTAGTCCACATTTTGGTGTTTCTTGCGATAATTCCCTCGAGTGAGTGCTCGAGGGAATTCAAAACCAACTCGACCGGTGCGGGTTTAAGCTTCTAGCTTCTAGCTCGCCGGCCCCTCAGACTTCCGCCAGCGGCGCTTCTACCTCAGGTCGCCGGGCATAACGCTCGGCCAGCACTGAACACACCATCAACTGAATCTGGTGAAACAGCATCAGCGGCAGAATCAGCGCGCCAATGGCACCCCCCGCAAACAGCACCTGGGCCATGGGCACGCCAGTCGCCAGGCTCTTTTTTGAGCCGGCGAACAGTATGGTGATGCGATCCTCGGTATTGAACCCGGCGCGGCGGGCCAGAAAGCTGACAATAAGCAGCACCAGCGCCAGCAGCAGACAGCACGCCACCACCAGACCAGCCAGTTGAACCAGTGGCACCTGCTGCCAGATACCCTCCACCACTGCGTGGCTAAAGGCACCAAACACCACCAACAAAATGGAGCCCTGGTCCACCGACTTGAGCCAACCCTTGTTGCGGGTAACCCAGTCACCAATCCAGCGACGGGCGATCTGACCGGCAATAAAGGGCAGCAGCAATTGCACCACGATCTTGCCGATGGCATCCAGCGTATTGGATTCGCCCGCCTGGGCACCAATCATCAGCAACACTAGCAAGGGCGTCACAAAGATGCCCAGCAGACTGGAGGTGGCCGCGCTACAGACGGCGGCGGCAACATTACCGCGTGCCAATGAGGTAAAAGCGATGGCCGATTGCACAGTGGCCGGCAAAGCGCAGAGAAACAGCAGGCCCAGATAGAGTTCATCGCCTACCAGCGGTAGCAACACCGGTTTAAGACCCAGCCCGAGTAACGGAAACAACAGGAAGGTGCAGCCAAACACCAGCAAATGCAGGCGCCAATGGCCCATACCGGCAATAATCGCCTGGCGCGACAGCTTGGCGCCATGCATAAAGAACAGCAGCGCAATAGCCGCATTGGTTAGCCCATCAAAGGCCACCGCTGCCTGGCCGCTGACCGGAAACAGGCTCGCGGCGATAACCACTGCAATCAGACACAGGGTCATGTTGTCGGGGAGAAAACGGGGTCTGGCCATAATCAACTCTCTTTTTATGATGGGGCTTGCCACTGCACAAGGCCGAAGTTTACTGTCTACCATCACGACCGACTAACGCGATCTGACCACACAATGTCGAGAAACGGACAAAGCCTACCAATCCATCGTGCGGTACCCGCCTTAGGTAGCTTGCCGAGGCCGCTCTACGCCCGAGTGGAATCCTTGCAGCGCAGCGCCGCAACGGAGTGGCATAGCCATCCCTGGGCGCAGTTATCCTACGCAATTCGCGGGGTGCTTTCGGTGCATACGCAACGCGGGCGTTTTCTCGCGCCTCCGCAACGGGCGATTCTGGTGCCGCCTGATTTGCCGCACGCGGTGATCAGCTCGCCAGCAACCGAAATGCGCAGCCTGTACATCGACCGCAGCGCCATCCCTTGGGCAGCCAGCCACTGCAAGGTGCTGGAGATTAACCCGTTGACCCGCGAGTTGATCAGTCAATTTGGTGGCCTGCCTGCCGAGTACGACGAGCACAGCGCAGACGGGCGCCTGGTTGCGGTGCTGTTGGACCAGTTGCAGGCAGCCGCCGAATCCGGGCTTTATCTGCCCTGGCCGGCTGATCCGCGCCTGCAACCATTGTGCGAGGCGCTGTATGAGACACCTGATCTACCGCACAGGTTAGCCGACTGGGCCAGCCACCTGGCGCTGTCGGAAAAAACCCTGACACGTCTGTTCCAGCAGCACACCGGCCTCACTTTCCGCGCTTGGCGCCAGCGCCTGCGACTGCTCAGCGCCCTGCCCCTGCTGCAACAGGGAGAGCGAGTAACCGATGTAGCACTGGCCTGCGGCTACGACTCCACCTCAGCGTTTATTGCCGCCTTCCGCAAACACCTGGGCGTCACGCCCAGCGCCTTTGGTGATCTGCCCGACCATGTGCAGCAACCGCTCAGCGCGCCGCAGCGTTAGGGTTTGGCGACCTCGGGCGCGAGAATCCACTCGGCGCTGTCATTCCAGACATCCATACGCGTGATCTTGCCGTCTCGCACCTCAAATCGGTCCAGATAGCGGTTACCGCTGAAGCTGCTGCCATCGGGCCATTCGCCGTAGAGCGTGCCGTTGGAGTACACCACGGTGTAATCGGCGTGCTCGGTCCAGTCAAACTGGCCCAGTTCTTTCTTTACCCAGTTATAGCGCGCGGCATTGAATGCGGTGATCTCCGTCGCCGACGGCATGACCCGGCCTCCGGTAAAGGTGATGCGCACATCACTACTCATATAGGTAGCCGCCTTGACGGGGTCTGGCGCCATAGATGCCGCCAGAAAATCGTTCACAATCTGTACTGCTTTATTTTCAGAACTCATTGCCTGCCTCTTCTTGAATCAATGTGTGACCCAGCTGGATGCTGTTGTCCATTGCCTGCATTCAGTGCACAACGCACCACGTGAGTGCGAAAAAACGCAGAAAGCCTGCAAAAAACGCCGTTTTATCCGCTTTTTAAGCATGGCCTCCATTTTGCTAGCAAATATCGTACAAATGCTAGCCATCCAGGAGAAACACATGTTCAAGCTACTCAAACCACTGCGCCGCCGCTGGCCTCAGGCCGCTGCTGTCACTGCTTTAAGCCTGCTGGTACTGAGCCCGGCACAAGCCGCCGAGGCAATAAAGGTGGGCCTGGTTGCCGCGCTGTCGGGCCAATCTGCCAAGTCGGGTGAGGCGCTGACCCGTGGCCTGACCATTGCCATCGACGAAATCAACGCCGCTGGTGGCATCCTCGGCCAGCCCGTTGAGCTGATCCGCCGCGATGACGAAAGCAACCCGGCCAAGGGCATGCTGGCCGCCCGTGAACTAATACAGCGGGAAGAGGTAACCGTGCTTTTTGGTGGCCTGGATACGCCGGTTTCCCTGGCTATTGTGCCACTGGCCAACCAGATGAAAGTGCCATTCATGGGTATTTGGGCTGCTGGCACCGGCATCACGCAGAACGGCGCCGCAGATAATTACGTGTTCCGCGTTTCAGCCATGGATGAGATCGTCGATGAAGCCTTGGTGCAATACGGCATTGATGAATACAACATGCAGAAGCCAGGCATGCTGCTGATCAACAACCCCTGGGGTGAATCCAACGAAAAGGGCTTTCGCCATGCGCTGGAAACCCGCGACATGCCTTACGCCGGTATCGAACGGATCGAGTCCAGCGACCTGGATGTCATCCCCCAGCTGACCCGCCTGAAAAACGCCGGTGCCGATACCCTGCTGATGGTTGGCAACGTTGGCCCCTCCGCGCAAGTGGTCAAGTCGCTCGACCGCATGGAGTGGGACGTACCCGTGGTCTCGCACTGGGGTCCGGCCGGTGGCCGTTTCAGTGAGCTGGCCGGTCCCAATGCCAGCCGTGTGCACTTCATCCAGACCTATGTGTTTACCGACCACAACAGTGCCAAGGGTGACCAGGTGCTAAGCGCACTGAAATCCACTTACCCCGAGATAGAAACGCTGGCTGACATCACCCCTGCTGTGGGTATCGCCAACGCCTACGACGGTATGCACCTGGCGGCACTGGCGATCGAAAAGGCCGGCAACACTGAGGGCACTGCGGTACGCGATGGGTTCTATGCGATTGACGAGTACCAAGGCCTGATCAAGGACTATAAGCAGCCATTCACAGCCGAGCAGCACGACGCGCTGGGGCCGCAGGATTACATCTTCACCCACTTTGTCGACGGCAGCATCGTTCCAGTCAAACCCTGACCGGTAAACCGTAATCCGGTGGCGCGCACTACCTGGCGCCGCCTTAAAGGAGCATGCAGATGATTACCGCCGCCCTTATCAGCGGTCTCGGCCTGGGCAGTATGTATGCCCTGCTCGCGCTGGGCTTTCATATTACCTACGTGGTCTCGCGCACGGTGAACTTCGCCCAGGGCAGCGCGATGATGGTAGGCGCTGTACTGGGTTACAGTTTCCACATCACCTGGGGCTGGCCGATCTGGCTGGCAGTCCCGATGACCCTGACCCTGTGTGCAGTGTATGGTCTGGCGGTCGAACGCTTTCTGGTCCGACCGTTCAGCTCACGTGGCTCTGAAGCCTGGCTGATGGCGACAGTGGCGGCAGGCATTCTGGTCGACAACTTGGCCATGTTCACCTTCGGCAAGGAACCCCGTCAGTTCACCTCTGAGCTGACCAATACCGGCGTCACCCTGTTGGGCGCCAATATTTCCGTATTGCAGATGCTAATCCCGGTGATCGGCGCTGCGATTGCTCTAGCGCTCTTGCTGGTGCGCCGTTACACCCGGCTCGGCAAGGTTCTGGAGGCCTGCGTGCAAAATCCGCAAGCCGCCATGTTGATGGGCATCCGCGTCAATCGCGTGGTGGCTATCGCCTTTGCCGTTTCGGCGGTTTTCGCTGCGATTGCTGGCATGCTGATCGCACCGCTATTCAACATCAGCGCCGAGATGGGCACGCTGTTTGGCCTCAAGGCGTTCGCCGTGGCGATTCTCGGCGGGATATCCAGCGCCAGCGGCGTCTTTCTCGCCGGCCTGCTGTTTGGTCTGGTAGAGGCCATGGTGACCATTTACTTCGGTTCTGCCTTTACGCAAATTTTCACGTTCGGACTGGTTATTCTGGCGCTCGCGTTGCGCCCCAACGGCCTGTTTGGCAGTAAAACACTGGTGAAGGTATGAGCAAACACAGCAAAACTCTGCTGGCCAGCGGCGTATCAGCACTGGGTATCGCCAGCGTCATCATGGCCTTCACGCTCGACAGCTACTCCCTGCTGGTATTCAGCTTCTTTGCGCTGACCGTGGTCGTCGGCGTTGGCCTGAATATCCTGATTGGGTTGAGCGGGCAGATTTCTTTCGGGCACATCGCCTTTTACGCTATTGGCGCTTACGTGTCGGCGTTGCTGACCATGCAAGGAATTTCACTCTGGCTGGCGCTGCCTGCCGCCGGGCTGGTGTGTGCCATCGCCGGCGGTCTGCTGGCGATTCCGGCATTGCGGGTCAACGGGCCTTATCTGGCGATGATCACTATTGCCTTTGCCCTGGTAGTGCATCACGGGCTGGTAGAGTGGCGCAGCCTGACTGGCGGCGCCAACGGGCTGATGGGCATTCCCATGCCCAGCCTGGGCGACACCGATCCAGCCGTATTACTGGCACTGATCTCCACGGCGCTGATGCTCGGCGCGCTGGTATTTTTCCAGCTGCTGCGCAACAGCGGTTGGGGCCGCGCCATGCGCGCGGTCAAGGCATCCGAGATCGCCGCACGCTCACTGGGCTTCAACCCGGTGCAGACCAAAACGCTTGCCTTTGCTCTCTCGGCGCTGCTAACCGGTATGGCGGGCGCGGTGGTTTCGCCGCTGATGATGTTCATCAATCCGGCGTCCTTTCCATTTACCCAGTCGATTCTCTTTGTCCTGGCGGTGATAGTGGGCGGCGCTGGCACCGTGATGGGTCCGGTACTGGGCGCATTGCTGATCGTGCTGCTGCCGGAGGCGCTGTCCGGCGCTGCGGAATACCGTTTGCTGATCTTCTCCGGCCTGCTGTTGGGCGTGCTCTGGGTGGCACCACGCGGTGTGCTCGGTAGCGCGGCGCGGCTGTGGTTGAAGCCGGTGCAACAACCCGCACCGGTGCAACCCGACCTGGACCAGTTGAGTGCCTTTTTCGCCGATACGCCTTCCAGCAAGGGGCTTGAGGTAAAGGACATCAGCATCCGCTTCGGCGGCGTGCAGGCAGCCAAGGACGTCAGCTTCAGCGCGCCGCCCGGCAGCATCACCAGCATTATCGGCCCGAACGGCGCGGGTAAAACCACTGTGCTGAACATGATCAGTGGCTTTTATGCGCCCAACAGCGGCAGCATCAAACTGGACACCGAAGTGGCCGGCCTCCCCGCGTGGAAGCTGGCCCGCGCCGGAATTGCCCGCACTTACCAGACCACTCAGCTGTTTGGTGAGTTGAGTGTGCTCGACAACCTATTGGCCGGCATGCAACAGGGGCACCTGGGCAATATCGTCAAAGGTGCCAGCGACCAGCAGCGTGCGTTGGCGCTGCAGCTGCTGGCCCTGGTTGGCTATCGCGGCTCGGTCAACAGCCTCGCGGATGAGCTGCCGCACGTGGATCGCCGGCTGGTCGAGATTGCCCGCGCGCTGGCTTCCCGACCGCGCGTTCTGCTGTTGGATGAACCCGCGGCAGGACTTGGCCAGCAGGACACCCAACAACTGGCGGCGCTATTTCACACACTGGCTGGTTATGGCATTGCGGTGATTCTGGTCGAGCACGACATGACGCTGGTGATGGCCGTTTCCGAACGCATTCTGGTGCTCGATGCCGGCCGCCCGATCGCCTGGGGCAGCGCCAGCGAAGTACGCCAGGACAAACGCGTGATCGCCGCCTATCTGGGCGGCACCAGCTATCAGGCGACGCCGCGTGAGCAGCCCTGGAAAGGCTCACGTGACGCACGTCTGTATATCAAAGATTTAGTACTGGACTATGGCGCCGCACCGGTGGTCAACAAGGTCAACCTGGTGGTCAATCCGGGTGAGCTGATTGCCATTCTTGGCGCCAATGGCGCCGGCAAATCCAGCATCCTGCAAAGTCTCGCGGGCCTGCATCCCGCCACCTCCGGCTCTATCCTGCTGGACGACGAAAGTATCCATCACCTGGACGCCAGCCAGATTGCCGCACGCGGCCTGGCGCTGGTGCCCGAAGGGCGACAAATGTTCCCGCAGCTGAGCGTGCGTGACAACCTGATGCTCGGCGCTTTTTCGCGCACCGACAAGGTGGATGCCGATGCCGAGATCGAAGCCATCCTGCGCCGCTTTCCACGCCTGCGTGATCGTATTGATAGCCCGGCCGGGCTGCTGTCCGGCGGTGAACAGCAGATGGTAGCAGTGGGCCGCGGCCTGATGGCCAAGCCAAAGATTCTATTACTCGACGAGCCGTCGCTTGGCCTTTCGCCAGCCATGATCGGCGAACTCTACGACGCCCTGGCGGCGCTGCGCGACGAAGGCGTCACCCTGCTGCTGGTAGACCAGATGGCCAACCTGGCGCTGCAGGTTGCGGATCGCGCCTACGTGCTGGAAACCGGGCGCATCGTCAAATCCGGTACCGCCGAAGAACTACGCGGTGATAGTGCGCTGGAAGCGGCCTACCTGGGTGAAGGAGCAGTAGCATGAGTGTATTACGGGTAATCAACGCCCGCCTGCCGGACCAAAGTGGACTGTGCGAACTGCGTATCGAAGACGGACATTTTGTCAGCAGCTTCAGCCCCGGCCAGTCAGCCGGCACCCTCGACCTCAAAGGCTGCCTGGTGCTGCCCGGCCTGCTGGAAACCCACATTCATCTGGACAAGGCCTGCATCATGAGCCGCTGCCATCTGCAGCAAGGCACGCTCGCTGAAGCGGTCGAGCAGACCCGGCAGGCCAAGGCCTCCTTCAGCGAAGACGACGTGTATCAGCGCGGCGCGCAGGTGCTGGAGCAGGCAATTATTCAAGGCACCACGCACATGCGCACGCATGTGGAGATTGATCCCCAAATCGGACTGACCGGGCTGCATGCGGTACAGCGCCTACGTGAAGACTACGCGTGGGCGATTAGCCTACAGATTTGCGTATTCCCGCAGGAAGGTATGCTCAACAATCCGGGCACCGAGGCCCTGCTGGTGCGTGCATTGCAGCAGGGTGCAGACCTGCTCGGCGGCTGCCCCTATACCGATAGCGACCCGGACGGCCAGATTGAACGGCTGTTTGCTCTGGCACAGGAACACGATTGCGATCTGGACTTTCACCTCGACTTTGACCTCAACCCCAACCAAATGGGACTGAATAAGGTCATCAGCTGCACCGAGCGCTTTGGCTGGCAGGGCCGGGTGACCGTGGGTCACGTGACCAAGCTATCGGCGCTGCCGCGCGATGAACTGCTGCGCAAGGGTGCGCAACTGGCGCAGGCCGGCGTCAATGTTACCTGCCTACCCAGCACCGACCTGTTTCTTACTGGTCGCGAGCACTTCCATAACAAACCGCGCGGCCTCGCGCCCCTGGCGCAGCTGGATCAGTGCGGAGTGACCTGCTCGCTCTCGACCAACAACATCGACAACCCTTTTACGCCCTACGGCGATGCGTCATTGGTGCGTCAGGCCAACCTGTTTGCCAACGTCAGCCAGCTGGGCACAGAGGCCGAATTGCTACGCTGCCTGGCTTGGGTTTCAACGGAATCTGCACGCCTGCTGCGACTGCCGGACTATGGACTCAAGCCCGGCTGCAAGGCGGATTTTGTGGTGTTTGATGCGCCCTCAGCGGCAGCTGTAGTGGCGCAGATCAAAGCCCCGTCGATGGGCTTCAAGGCGGGCCGGCAGACCTTTGTCCGTGAGCAGCCGCAGCTCTTGATGCCCGGCTTAGAGGTCAGCCAGCGCCTGGCGTAAATCAACCTCGGGATCAGGCGCTTCGCTCAGATCGAGCTGGCTTTCCAGCTCATCGAGGTGCTCGATCATGACCCGCACAGCGCGCTCACGGTCGCCCTGGGCCAACGCAGACAGAATCTCCTCGTGCTCATCCGATGCGCAGGACGGCACGTCGTTACGCTGATACAGCGATACGATAAGTGAGCTGCGCACCATCAGGTTGGCGAGAATATCGCTCAGCACCTGATTACCGCTGAGGTCACCCAGCATCAGGTGAAACTCGCTCAACTCGCGCACAATGTCGCGGCGGTCATCCGAATCGGTTGCCTTGCGTTCGTTACTCACGTGGCTGCTGACTCGCTGCTGATGCTTGCGCATAGCCTCAGGCGTAATGCTCTCGACAATCGCCCGCTCAATGGCGCGGCGCGCCACAAACACATCACGCGCTTCGCCAGCACTGGGCTGCGACACCAGGGCGCCCCGGTTCGGCTCAATGGTGACGATGCGTTGCAAGGCCAGTCGCTGCAGCGCGCTCTGTACATGATTACGGTTTGCCTTGAGCGCCTCGACTATCTGCGCCTCGACCAGACGGGTACCGGGACGTAGGCGATGCTGGGCAATGGCCCGCGATAACGCATCAAAGATACGCTGCACTTCCGCCTGTTTAGTGGTTTGGATTTTCGCGACCATGATTCTCTCGTCGATCCCACCGGCGGGAGGCCGGCGGGAGATACCTTGCAGGTCAATATTATGACCCCACGCACACTGCCGATACAACCGGCCCGCCCCCCTCAGCCGAGCTGACCCAGGGCTGCCCCCTGCCCGCGCGGATCATGCATCGCATAGCGCCGCCCATCGGTTTCGATGGCAATAGCACCGGCCTGGCCGGTAAAGGGGCTTAGCGCAGGAATACCCTCTACCTCATGCCCCAACGCTGCCAGCTCGCCCACTACCGCAGGATCGATGTCGGCCTCCAGTTTGAGGTTGTCGGTGCTGTCGAAGAAGCTGCGGCCAAGCAGAAAACGCGGCATACGCAGCGCCTTGTCTATCGGCTGCGCGAAGTCCACTAGCTGCGTCGCCAGCACCATCTGCGTTTGCGGCTGACCATCACCACCCTGGGTACCGAAGAACAAGCGCCGGCCATCGTCCGCCAGATAAGCAGACGGATTCAGCGTATGCGCCGGTCGTTTGCCCGGCGCCCAGGCGTTGGCATGCTGCGGGTCGGCATTGAACCCGGCCGCGCGGTTTTGCCAGAGCACACCGGTATCGCCCATTACGCAGCCAGAGCCGAAGTCATGAAACAGGCTCTGGATCAGGCAGGCAGTGCGGCCTTGCGCGTCGGTCGCGGCCATCCAGATGGTATCAGCCGGGCGCCCTTCCTCACTCCAGGCAGCGGCCCGTTGATCATCGATGATGGCGGCATAATCGCGACCACTAGCATCCGAGAGGCTGGCGGCATAGTCCCAATCAACGAACCCAGGATCACAGAGCTCGGCATTGCGCCGCAGCAATCCCTGCTTTATCGCCTCGACCAGATAATGGTAATAACGCGCACTGCCGTTACCGCATGCGGCTATCGCCTTGTGCTGCAGTGCCGCCATCGCCTGCAAGGTGTAAAGCCCCTGACAGGGCGGCGCAACGTTATACAAGGTGCCCTGGCGATAGCGAATCGACAGCGGCGCGCACTCTTCGGCGCGGGTAGCGGCGAGATCTTCACGGCGTAACCCACAGCCTATTCGCTTAAAGGACTCGGCAAAGGCGCTGGCTAGCTCACCGTGGTAAAAGTCCTCTACGCCATGGCGAGCCAACTGTTCAAGGGTGTTGGCCAACTGCGGCTGACGCAGAAGATCACCAGCCTGCAACCAGCGCCCATCCACCTGGCACAACGCTTTGAGATCCGGCAGGGTTTCGATCAGCGCCTGGCGCTGCTGCTGCCAAAATAAATGTGATTCGCTCACCTCGGCGCCCGCACGCGCCACCTGCGCAGCCTCACCAAGCAAGTCCTGCCAGCCCATGCGTGAACCCCACTCGCCCCGGCTGATGTTATGCGCCGTCTGCCAACTGGCCAGCGCACCGGCCGTTGTGGCAACAGCGCTAGGGCCGCGCAAGCCAATCACGCCGCCATCGGGCAATAGCTGCCCTGCCTGGCCGATCCCCACAATGGTGCGCACCCGGCGATCATGAATCATCCACAGTGCATCACCACCCAGCCCGGTCATGTGTGGATAGACCGCTGACAACATGGCGCTGGCCGCCAGCATGGCATCAATCGCCGTGCCGCCCGCATCCAGAACACGCATGCCGGCGGCGCTGGCCTCGGAATGGGGAGTACAAATGACGCCTGCGCGCGATTCAGCCAACATGCCAACCTCTCTTCTTCTCTAGCGATAGTTGTGTTAATTGCTAGCAATGCAAGCAAGACCCGTTCCAGCCTCACGCCCTAGCTCAAGCGAAAACCTGTATGGGAATTTGTTTTTTGCTCTACGCGTTAACCGGAGCCAGAAAAGCGAAAACCATTTCGCGTGCCTGCTCGCGATGCTGGAGCTGCCATGCAGGGTCAAGCAGATCATGCCGAAATATCTGTGACAGGGTATAGGCGTTCGAGCGATGGAAGTACGCGAGACTGACAATAGTCACGTACAGGTGCAGGGGATCAACATCCGATCGAAAAACCCCCAGCTCAGCGCCACGCCGTAGCAAGGTAGCCAGCGCCGCAATCACCGGCGAGGCGCGTTCGGGGATGCGCGTCGACCGTTGCAGAAAGGCTGCCTTGTTAAGGTTTTCTGAGGACAATAGGCTCATCAGCTCAGGATGACTGGCAAAGTGACCGTGAATGAAGTCGAAAATCCGGTGCACGCCCTCGCGCGGACTGACGTGCTCGAAATCCAGACCTAGCTCATCTTCACGCAACTGATCCAGCACATGCTCAAGCACCTCGATATACAGCTGGTCCTTGCTGCCAAAGTGGTGATAGATCATCCGTATGTTGGACTTACCGGCACGTGCGATATTTTCAATGCGCGCGCCACTGAAGCCATTGGCCGCGAATTCGCCAACCGCCGCCGCAAGGATCCGCTGGCGTGTGGCAGCAGCATTACGCGGCGGCCTTGAGCGCTTGTTTTCGCTGCGGGAGGTGGGGGCAGCTTCCATGTCGATCATCCAGTTATCAGAGGTGAGTTCAGCTTCGACTATAGGGCTGAGCCAGCGAGCCCGGCGCGGTCTGACGACCGATCAGGCCCGCAACAGCAATCAGCGCCAGCACGTAGGGCAACATGATCAGCAGCGCATTGGGCACCTGGATGCCGATCGCCGGTAAAAAGAACTTCAACGCAGCTGCCGCACCAAACAGTAAACAGGCAAGTACCATACGACCGAGCTTCCAGTTACCGAAGATGATAGCGGCAATTGCCAGGTAGCCGGCACCACTGGTCATACCCTCGGTAAAGGTATGGATGTCTCCGATGGAGATAAAGCAACCGGCAAGCCCCGCCATCAAACCACTGAACAAGACCGCCAGATAGCGCAGACGTGCAACCGACAGCCCGGACTTGTCGACCGCTCGAGGTTCGGCGCCACAGGCATGCAGCGCCAGCCCGAGTGCAGTACGGTGCATTACCAGCGCCGTCAGAAGGATGATCAGCCCGCCCAGATAGAGCAACCAAACCTGATCAAACACCTGGTCCCCCCACAGCGGAATATCACGCAGCACAGGCGGTGACCACTTGCTCAGACCCGGTATTGCTTCGCTGGAGCGGCTGCCGAAGATTTCTCGATAGGCCAGGGTAGTCGCACCCAACGCGAGAATATTGATGCCGATCCCCGTAACGATCTGATTAGCCTTCAGGGTAATACTGAAGAACGCCTGCAGCAACGCGACTGGCAGGGCAGCGAGGGTACCGAACAGCAACCCGATCAACGGGTTACCGGTATACCAGGAGGCCAGAGCGCCAGCGAAAGCGCCCGTCAGCATCATGCCTTCCAGGCTCATGTTCAGGACACCGGCACGCTGACTGACCAGCTCACCCGTTGCACTCAGCAGCAAGGGGGCAGCCAGACGTATGGTTGAACCTATGAATACCGCCATCATTTCCCAGCTCATACGGCTTCTCCACGACGATTAATCAACGTGACGGCCGCCAGCGTGAGAATGATCACCCCTTGCACTACCAGCACCAGCGCCGAAGGCACCTGCGCCACCATTTCCATGTAGATCCCCCCCGAGCGCAGGAAGCCGAATAGCAAAGCACCCGCAAAAACCCCAGCAATAGAGCCCCGAGCCAACAGCCCGACCACCAGGCCGTCAAAACCGAAGCCAGAGGAAAATCCCGCTTTCAGGGAATACTGCTCGCCCTGCAACATAAAGCCGCCAGCCAAACCACCCAGCGCGCCGGCGATGAACATGGCCAGGATAAGCGTGCGTGCAATCGGCATACCCGCACGATGTGCGGCCTGTTGATTGAGCCCAACTGAACGCAGGTGCATGCCAAATAGCGTGCGCCACAGCACCAGCGCAACCAAGGGGCCAATCACCAGCACCGCCGGGAGCCCGACATGCAAAGGCATTGATGGATCACCGAAAAAGAACGGCAGCATGGTGCTGGACGGAATCTCGAGCGACTCGGGCAATGTTCCGGAATTGGACATGGGTTGACGCAAAAGCGCGCTGGACTGCACACACCAGTAAAGCAACCAGATGCCAATGAACGACAGCATCAGAGTGCTGATAACCTCATTGGTACCGGCCTTGACCTTGAGCACGCCCGGTAAACCGCCCCAGAGTCCGCCTGCCAGCGCAGCAGCCAGCAACGGCAGAATAAATGCCAGCCCCAGTGGCAGATCGGCTACGCCACCATAGAGGCTGACCGCAGTCGCAGCGATGCCACCCACTGCAATCTGCCCCTCACCACCTACGTTGATTAACCTGGCACGCTCGGCCAGGACAAAACCGATACCTACCAAGGCGAACACCAGCGAGCGGTTTATCGACGCGGCAATGGCATAGGGTGACCCCCAGGCGCCCTCGGCGAAAGCGCCCAGCGCCTCGCTGACGGAGGCCCCGGTCGCAGCTACCAGGGCGACACCAAATAGCAATGCGATGAGCACCGCGGTCAGGGGAATCAATGGCCGCAGCAGCGGCTGTGGCACACGTTGCAAAAACGAAAGGCTCATGGAGTTTGTCCCGCCATCATGGCACCAATACGAGCACGCTGATCCGGCTGCGCCGGGCAACTGCCCATGATGCGCCCGCGATACAGCACGACAATACGATCAGCCACAGTCAGCAGCTCATCCAGTTCTGAGGAAATCAGCAGCACCCCAACCCCCTGATCACGGGCCGCACGAATATGGCCATATACCGCCTGTACCGCACCCACATCCAGACCGCGTGTAGGTTGCGAGGCAATCAGACAAGTGAGGTTGCGCAGAGTAAGTTCACGCGCCAGGACAGCTTTCTGCTGATTACCACCCGAGAGGCCGCCAAAGCGACTGTCGACACTGGCAGCACGCACGTCAAAGCGCCGCATCAGCTCGCTGGCAGCCGCACGCATTGCCGCGCGATCAAGGCAGCCCCAACGCTGAAACTCATGCAGCCGGTTGAGGAAAATATTCTCCGCCAGGCTCAGGTCGGTGATACAGCCCGTTGCATGGCGATCTTCCGGCACCACACCCACTCCGGCACGGGTAACCGCTTGTGGCGACGCACCACTGAGCTCCTCACCGTTGATGAAAAATCGTCCTCGGCTCGGGCTGCTCATGCCCGAGAGCACCGACGCCAGCTCACTCTGACCATTACCCTCAACGCCGGCCACGCCGATAATCTCGCCGCGATTGAGCACCAGCGTAAAGTTATCCAGACGCGTTACGCCCTGCACATCGGTAACACCCAGGCCATCTACCTGCAGCACCTCGTCCTGCAGGCGCGTTGACCGGGATGCAGCAGCGGCAGGCGGCGCAGGGCTATCCGGCGCATGCTGAATCATCGCCTGCACCAGGGCATCCAGCTCGTCCGCCGGATGCTCCGAGTGCGCCACAATACGACCACCACGCAGCACCGTTACCCGGTCAGCCACCTGCTTTATTTCCGCCAGTTTGTGCGTCACCAGCAGCACACTGCAGCCCTGCGCAGCGACCCGCCGACAGACCCGTAACAAGGCATCAATTTCATCCGGCAGCAGTACCGCCGTCGGCTCGTCCAGCACCAGCAGACGCGGTTCACGCATCAGGCACTTTACGATCTCAACCCGCTGACGTTCGCCCACCGAGAGCGTACTGATCAGTGCGTGCGGGTCCAACTGCAAGCCATACTGCTCGGCCAGGCGCGCAACCCGGTCAGCCATCGCGCCGCGCCGTAAAAATCCATGCGCCTGCCCGAGCAACAGGTTGTCGACCACACTCAGATCAGAGACCAGACTGAAATGCTGGTGCACCATGGCAATGCCTTGGGCGAAGGCATCCGCCGGGCCCTGGGGCTGGTAAACACCGCCATCGAGTAACATCTGTCC
This sequence comes from Pseudomonas sp. 5Ae-yellow, assembly GCF_014077575.1. NCBI lineage: Bacteria > Pseudomonadati > Pseudomonadota > Gammaproteobacteria > Pseudomonadales > Pseudomonadaceae > Pseudomonas > Pseudomonas sp. 5Ae-yellow. The sequence continues at coordinate 21,422 of NZ_JACGWE010000022.1, forward strand.
GGCGGTTGGCTCATGTACGCCAAATATCAGATTACAGAGGGTCGACTTGCCCGCGCCGTTCTCCCCGAGTAAACACTGGATTTCACCGGGACGAATCTGCAGCGCGACGTCCTGCAAGGCCTGAAAACTGCCGAAGCGTTTGCCGATCGATTCCAGCTGCAGCCAAGGCTGACCGGCCTTGGCTGCATGCTGCTGGGACTGATGCATGGCGCTGGCGCTGTGCTCCATGTTCAGCCCTCAAGTACTGAAATCTTGCCGTCTTTGATGTCCTGCATGATCTGCTCGAGCTTGTCTTCCATCTCGGGCGTGGCATTACAGACCTGCATATCCGCAGCTTCAGGCCCCATATTCAGGCCGAACGCCTTGTAGCCGGGAACCCAGGTGCCGGCAACTGCCTGATCGATAGCGTACTGCACCTGATAGCCAACACCGGTAATGCTGTAACCGACATAAAGCGGATCGCTGCCGCAACGGTTGGTGTAGCTGCCGACGATGTGGGTGCCCTGCTCCTTGGCTGCCTGCTCCATGCCGCGCAGACCCAGGTTGAGAATGTGATAGTGCACATCGGCGCCCTGGGCGATGGCGGCGAGCGTCGCTTCCTTGGCCATCGCGACGTTGTCGAAGTCGCCGGTATAGTTCTCGATGAACTTGATATCGGGGTTGATTGAGCGAGCGCCATTACCGAACTCCGTACCGGCGTTGACGATAGAAGGCAGCTCCATGCCGCCGACATAGCTTACGCCACCGGTCTTCGACAACATCGCGGCTGCGGCACCGGCAACATAGGCGATCTCAGCCTGTTTGACATCGTAGCCAGCCACATTCGGCGCTTCAGTGCCCGCATTACCGCCAACAATCGAAAAATGCGTATTGGGGAAACGCTTGGCTACTTTGAAGACGGCAGCCTGAGTCTGACCACCGATCCCGATCACCAGCTCGTTGCGCGATGCCAGGTTAGTCAGCGCCTGCTCCATATCGGCATAGCTGATGTTCTCGATCATCTGAACCTTGATCTCACCCTCATGGGTCTGCTCGGCGGCCATGAGACCGTCGTAGCCTGACTCCATCCAACCTTTGTCAGACTTGGAGCCGGGAATCAGCACACCCACCGTCAACTGATCAGCAGCCTGCACCTGCGGTACCAGAAGAATTGCGCTGGCCCCCATGAACAGCGCCGCAGTAAAAGACAGCACAACTCCACTACGCGATTGCAGATTAGACATTCTGGCACCCCTTTTGCAGTTTTCGAATAAGTAAGTAAACGTTTACTTAATTTACTAAAGCAATCCGCATGCCAGACAATGGAGACCTCAATGACTACCGAATTTCAGCCGCTGATCAAAAGTCGCAATGGCGTTCTGGGCAGCGCCAGCAATAATCGTTGGCAAGCCAGCGTTGAGCTGGTCGACATGACGCCAGCCCCTGCAGCACCGGTAAGGATTCAGCTCACGTGCGAGCCGCAGTCAGTCATCATTGACCTGCGCCAGAGCGCAATCGTGGTTATCGATATGCAGAATGACTTTTGCGCAGCCGGTGGCTGGGTCGATCAGATGGGTACCGACCCAAGCCCCAATCGAGCGCCTATTGCACCACTTCAGGGCCTGCTGCCCGAGCTACGCGCCAAGGGGGTGCCTGTCATCTGGGTTAATTGGGGAAATCGCCCGGACCTGGCCAACATGCCGCCGAACCAGATTCACTTATATAAGAACAGTGGCGAAGGCGTCGGTCTGGGCGATCCGCTGGACAGCAACGGCGCGCCCGTATTGCAGAAGGATTCGTGGGCGGCAGCGGTAGTCGACGAACTCGCCCCCGAGGCCAGCGATATCTGCGTCGACAAGTACCGCATCAGTGGATTCTGGGATACACCGCTGGACAGCATACTGCGTAACCTGGGCGTCAAAAGCGTGCTGTTTGCCGGAGTCAATATTGACCAATGCGTACTGCACTCACTGACTGATGCCAACTTTCTAGGCTACGGCTGCGTACTGCTGGAAGACTGCTGCGCCACGCTGTCTCCCGACTTTTGCACCCAGGCCACCATCTGGAATGTGAAGAAGTGCTTTGGTTTCGTCACCGACTCAAAACGCCTGATCAGCGCCATGCAGGCGACTGTTTCGGTATGAACAGCTCGCGCTCTGAACCATCGATCTCGGCCAGCCGCTCGCGCGCATTTGTACCGGGCGCCTCCTGCCGGGTTGCCGCAACCGGGAGCGGTAAACTGAACGGACTGCGTTTTGCGGTAAAGGACCTGATTGATGTGGCGGGATACATTACCGGCGGCGGCAACCCGCACTGGCTCGCCGAGCAGGTGCAGTCGACACGGCATGCCAGCGCCGTTGCCAGACTACTAGCGGCGGGTGCCAGCGTGCGTGGCAAGACGGTCACCGATGAGCTGGCCTTCAGTCTGGAGGGCGAAAACTGGCACTACGGTACACCTGTCAACCCACGCTGCCCCGACTGCCTGCCCGGAGGCTCCTCAAGCGGTTCGGCGGCTGCGGTCGCCGCCAGGCTGGTGGACTTTGCTCTGGGTACCGACACCGGCGGATCAGTACGCATACCCGCGTCATTCTGCGGACTGTTCGGCATGCGCCCCAGCCAGGGTGCCGTTGCCATGGACGGCGTCATTCCCTTTGCTCCCAGCTATGACACCATCGGCTGGTTTACCCGCAGCGCCGAGATGCTGGCCAGCGTGGGCGAGGTACTATTGGACAACGGCGAGGTAGCCACGTCCCACTCTGCGCCAACCCTGCTGATCGCCAGTGACGCCTTTGCCCTCTGCGATCCGGCGGTCGCCACGTATCTGCAAGGCGCTGCTACGGCACTGGGTGCAACACAGCAGATCGAGGTGTTCAACGGCGATTGGCAAGCCTGGCTAAGCAGCTACCAGATACTGCAGGGCGCAGATATTCGCATGACACTGGGTCCCTGGCTGGAACGCGTGCAACCCCAGTTCGGTCCCGCCATTGCGCCGCGTTTTGCCCAGCTAAGCGACATCAGCGATCAGCAAATACGTGAGGCTGGTGCACGACGCACGAAGTATCGCCAGCAACTGCAACAGCAACTGACGAACAACCAGATCTTACTGCTGCCAACCTCCCCCACCACGGCACTGGCCAAAGCATCGAGTGCCGAGCAGCGCGGCGACTTCTACGTCCGCTCGTTGAGTATCAGTGCTATCGCCGGTCATGCCGGGCTACCGCAGGTCAGCGTACCGCTTGGACTGCTGCACGGTAAACCGACCGGCCTGTCGTTCATTGGCGCACAGGGCGCTGACGGCCAACTGCTGCAAGCGCTGCCTGCCTGGGTCAGAGTACTGGAGGACAGCGGATTCGGCGCCAACTTACCTGCCGCGGAAACACTGGCATGACCCTTGCTGGATAATTTTGTGCGTCTACCCATGGCTGTCTCTCCAGCGCGCACATGAACTAACCGGACTTCATGCCAGATGACCCCGCAGTTGACCATCATGCCCAGAGCCAACGCCGGCCGCCCTCACCGCTCAGCTTGGCAGGTGAGCTACGTGCCTCATTGGCAAGAGTCTGCCTTTCCCTTTCAGCTCAACTGAGCTGCATCGTCGTACCGAAAAAACCTTGCACTGCCACCGCCTGAAGCGGTGACCAATACGACTGCATGCCAGCCGCACCGGCTGGCACTGAACAAGGCATAGCCATGAGCATTCAATTACTCGACCATATCGATTACCTCGCCACCTTTGATGATCAGCGCCGCGAGATCCGCGATGCAGCCATACTGATCGACGGCAACAAGATCCTCTGGGTTGGCGCCAGCGCCGACAAGCCGGATGTCGTCGCTGGCCAGACCCACAACCTGCGTGGCCACGTGGTGATGCCAGGCATGGTCAATACACACCACCACATGTACCAGAACCTGACGCGCGTGATGGCGCAGGACGACGAGCTGTTCACGTGGCTGAATACTCTCTATCCCATCTGGGCCAAGCTGGATGACGATGCCATCCACGTCAGCAGCAAGGTCGCCATGGCCGAACTCATGCTGTCCGGTTGTACTACCGCTGCAGACCACCTGTATATGCTGCCCAATGGCTCGACGCTCGATAGCCAGATCGCTGCGGCAGAGGAAATGGGCATTCGCTTTCACGCCTCGCGTGGCGCCATGTCGCGCGGACAAAGCGAGGGCGGTCTGCCTCCGGACAATTGCGTCGAAAAAGAAGAAGACATACTACGCGACGCCGAGCGGCTGATTCAGCGCTATCACGACCCGGCAGCGCAATCGATGCTGCGCATTACGCTGGCGCCATGCTCACCATTTTCGGTTACCCCTGGATTGATGAAGGACGCCGCGCAACTGGCGCGAAAGTACCCGGGCGTGCGCCTGCATTCGCATCTAGCGGAAGAGCTGGACGAGGAGGAGTACTGCCAGCAGATCTACGGTATGCGCTCCGTCGCCTTCGCCGAATCGGTCGATTGGATCGGCGACGACGTCTGGTTTGCCCATGGCATTTTTCTAGATGATGCCGAGATCGCACTGTTCGCCCAGACCGGCACCGGCGTCACTCACTGCCCCAGCGCCAACATGCGCTGCGGCCAGGGCATCGCCAAGGTACGCCAGATGCTGGATGCCGGCGTTCCAGTTGGGCTGGGTGTAGATGGCTCGGCCTCCAATGACTCCAGCAACCTGTTTCTTGAAGCGCGCCTGGCGCAGCTGCTGCAGCGGGTGGCGCCGGCACGTTATCGCTCGGAAGCACCCGGCGGACGCGGTGGCTTTGGCGGAGATCCGGGCGCGCTGTCGGCCCGTGAAGCACTGGAGATGGCAACTCGCGGCGGCGCTCGTCTGCTCGGGCGCGACGATATCGGCCATCTGGCCACCGGCATGAGCGCAGACATCATCGCCGTGAGTACCGAACACTTGTCCTTCGCCGGCACCCAGCGAGACCCGCTCGCAGCACTCATCATGTGTGGTCCTTTTACCACCAGCCACAGCTGGATAAATGGGCGTTTACGGGTAACCGACGGACGCCTGATCGATCACCAGACCCCCATCCTCCTGCGTGAACACGAGAGGGTAATGCAACGAATTTATCTGTAACAGCAACAGAGCCCAGACAGAGCTGCGTATACTACTAAGCTGGAACAGGGGCACGTGTCTGTGTGCCCAGCATGACGTTAAAATCCCGCAGAGGAATGCTCAATGAAGATGTTTGCCCGTTTCATACTGTGCGCGCTGGCGCTCAGTACTGTTATTGCCGCACCCACTTACGCCGATACCGCCGTTGCCCCGGGCTACGAAGAAGAAGCTGCTCGCGCTTCCGCCTTGTTGCAAAAGGCCGTAGCCATGTACAAGGAAGAGGGTAATGCCGCATTCGCCAAGTTCAGTCGTCAGGGCGAGTTTACTGATGGCGACCTGTACGTTTACGTACTGGACCGTAACGGCTACATGCTGGCCGCCGGTGGCCCGTCTGCCGCACTGATTGGCCGGGACGTTTCGCCCCTGCTGGATGAGGAATTGAAAGAACACCTGGCGACCGCCCTGCAGCAGCCGGATTCAGATCAGATCCACAGTGACGAATACCGCTGGAAGAACTGGCGTGACGGCAAGGTAGAACGCAAGCGCGTTTACTATCAACTCTATGACGACAAATCCTTTGCCGTAGGCTATTTCGTCAACCGCTCCAGCCCCGCCGCCGCAGAGCAGCTGCTGGACGATGCGGCGCAGGCTATGCAGGCTGACGCTGAGGGTACTATAGAACGTATCAATCGCCTGGACCCCGAGTTCAATCGTGATGACCTTTACGTTTTCGTAGCCGACCTGGACAGCCAAACCATGGTTGCCCACGGCTACAACCGTCGCCTGGTCGGCATTCATTTCCCGGATATGAAAAATCGTGAAGGGATGCTCGTGGGGCAAAAGCTGATTGACGCCGCTAACGCGGGCGAGACCTCAGTTAGCTATGTATGGCCCAACCCGGTCACCGGCAACAATGAAGAGAAAGAAACGCATATCCGCAAAGTAGGCAACTATCTGGTCGCGGTTGGTTACTACCAAGAGATCAGGTCTGCTGGGGAGTAAAGCTCAACAGAACTAAGCCACTAGGCTAAAGACAGAACCGGCCCCAAGCATTTGGGCGCCGGTTTTTTATTGTCTTTTATTCGTGCTTGGCAATACCTCGAACCTACAGCCAGGAAACAGGTCAGATGCTACAGCACAGCAGAAAAGAGGTGCGTCAAAACGCTCGCGCTGCCGACTGTGCAATCGATAACAAGAAGAGGCAATTATGATTACGCACTTTATGCACGACGGAAAACTTGCCTGTGGCCGTGAAGGCGACCTGACCAGCACAACGCTGCTAAAAAAGGTTAAATGCCGCAACTGCCGTAATACCGAAGTATTCAAACAGGCTCGCCGCGATCAACGCAACGCTGCAAGACGTGCCTCACGAAGCGCCAGTACCGCACACAGCGCCATCGCCTGGCGTGCTGGCTGGAGCAAACAGCTGGCAGAGCTCAAAGGGCCTCAACGCCTGCCCCGCGGCTTTGGCAACCAGCCTTTCGTTTGAATCAGTCAGCCAGGTGGCAGCGCTATTTGCCACCTGCCTTGGCTGTATTGAACGCCTCGCGCAACAGTTCTGGTAATACCTGCCCAGCCAGCCCGGGCAACACCCATTCTCGCCCTATACCCAGCGCCTTCGGCTCAGGATTAACATGAACCACCCCCGCCCCGCTGCGTAAGGCGATCTCTGGAATCTGCGCAGCGGGATGCACCACGCCGGAGGTGCCGACCGACAAGAGCAGGTCGCAGTTGGCCGCTGCGGCAAAGGCAGCTTCCATCACCGGCACCGGCAAGCTTTCACCAAACCAGACCACACCAGGCCGCACCGCGCCACCGCACAGGCTGCATCGGGGCGGCGCCAGGCGACGTCCTTCTGCTGGCTCCTGCGGCGCTGCATCAGGCAGCGAATAGTCTTCATTACAGTCAAAACAACGCGGCTGTTGCAGACTGCCGTGCAGGTGCAAAACCTTAGTGCTGCCAGCCCGCTCATGCAGATCATCCACGTTCTGGGTAATCAGCGTCAGCTTAGGAACATGCTGAGCCAGCTGCGCGATCGCCCAGTGCGCCAGGTTGGGTTGGCTGGCCAATAGCTGCATACGGCGCCATTCATACCAGCCCCACACCAGCTCAGGATCATCAATGAACGCGTCTGGCGTAGCCAAACGGGCTGCGTCAAAACGCGACCAGAGTCCGGTCAAGGCATCGCGAAAAGTAGGGATGCCACTTTCTGCCGACACACCGGCGCCGGTGAACACAACGACCCGTTGAGCTGCACGCAGCTGCGCTGGTAATGCCTGGTCAAATTTCATCTAATGCGCCTGAATTGAGCCTTTGACGCATACTGACAGAGCGCGAATTAGCCGGCAAATACATAGCCTGCCAGCGGCACGCCCATGGCAACATCGCGAAAGGCACACACACCCGGGTCACGGCCAGCGGCGCCAGCTACCACATGCAAAGGCAACAGATGCTCTGCATCAGGGTGCGCCAAACGCGCTCCAGGCGCCTGGCGCCAGTGCGTTAGCGCCTGGTTGCGCTGTGCCTCGGGCAACACCACAATCTCCGCCAACCATTGATCAAACGCCAGAGCGGCCGGGCTTGAGTGAGCCAAATTGGAGCGCATCAGCGGAATGTTATGAAAGCTCATGCCGCTGCCGATAATCAGCACGCCCTGTTCCCGCAGGGGAGCAAGTGCCTTACCTAGAGCAATGTGACCGGCCGCGTCCATATCAGCCTGCAGCGATAATTGCAGGACGGGAATATCCGCTTGCGGGCAAACCAGCTTCAACGGCACAAATACGCCATGGTCCAGTCCGCGCTGATTATCAGTCGCTACTGCCATGCCCGCCTGATCAAGCAACGCGGCCACTTCAACGGCTAACTCAGGCGCGCCAGGTGCTGGCCATTGCAACTCGTAGGTGTGCGGTGGGAAGCCGTAATAATCAAACAACAGCCCAGGGGCTGCATTAGTGTTCAGAGTAAATACCGCTTCTTCCCAATGGGCGGAAACTACCAACAGTGCTCGCGGCGCTACACCCAAAGTAGGCAGTAGCTCGCGAAGCCAGGCCTCCATCCGCCTCCAGGTGTCGGCCGGCTCCCACTCCATAAAGAAGCAGGGGCCAGCGCCGTGGGGAAGGAAGACGGTCGGCATCATCACAGTAGACATGCTCGACTCCTCGTATACAGGATCAGATAGGGAGGCGCAGGCGGGCATCCAGCGAGAAGCGATCACCGCCGCGCAGGAAGATGCCGAAAGCCGTCAAGGCCCAGAACAGCGGGTATTCAACGCCACCGTTAGTCCAGAAAAAGCCATTAGCCATGTGCACCGTAAGCGCCACACCCAGCATAAAGGTGATTGCCAGTGCCGCCGGACGAGTCAGCAGGCCAAGGACCAGCGCCAGGCCACCGAAGAACTCGACCAGGCCAGCCAACAAGGCAAACAGTACACCCGGCTGCATGCCCAGGGTTTCACCGAAAAACTGGCCGGTGCCTTGCAAACCATAACCACCAAACCAGCCAAACAGCTTCTGCGCACCGTGGGGCATCAGCATCAAACCCGCAGTAATGCGAATCAGCGGGTAGCCCAGGGGCGCTAAGCGCGCGATGAAGGCTGGACCTGGGGTAGCAGTACTGCCTGTATTCTGATTATTCATGAGTGTTCTCCATCGGCACTTTGCCGAAAAACAGGTTGTTTGTGTTGCTGGAAAACATCCTATAATCGTTTCCAATTTCACGTAAGACAGCTGAAAAGGAACTCATGGTTGATAAATCGGAAACCCTAGGCGGCGCACTGGAAGATCTGCAGGCATTCTGCGCCGTCATTGAGTTCGGCAGTATTTCCGCTGCAGCGCGCCAGCTGCAGGAAACCAAGGGTGGCGTCAGTCGCCGTATATCTCGCCTCGAGAAGCGTCTGGGAGCTGCGCTGCTGGCACGTACCTCGAGGGCGGTGAGTGCGACTGAAGAAGGTACCGCCTTTTACCTGAAAGCACGCGACGCCCTATCGCTATTGAGCGAAGCAACCCACGATGCACGTCAATCCGGCTCGGTGCCACAGGGGCATTTGCGTATCACGGCGCCTATGGACCTGGGGATCGACGTACTCCCCCCCATACTGGTCCGCTTTCGCGCGCAACACCCGCAAATCAGCATTGAGCTGCTATTGACTGATAGCACGCTAGACCTTGCCGCCAACCGCATAGACCTCGCACTGCGGGCAACACCTGGCAATCTGCCCAGCATGAACTATCGCGCATCCATCCTCTGCGCCTTCACCATGAACCTTTACGCCGCACCCAGCTATCTCAGCGAAAACGGCTCACCGCAAATCCCGCAGCAACTGCCTGAACACGCCCTGGTCGCAGGCCGCGAGCTGGCGGGTGTGACCAGTCTGGCAATGCAAGACCAGCGCGGTCGCAACACCGAGTTGTTAGTGCAGCCCAGTGTTCGTACCAGCGACTATGCCAGTGCGCAACGCCTGCTACTAGCCGGCGCGGGTATTGGCTCACTGCCTGACCTGGTCGCTGCCAGTAGCCTTGCCAGTGGCGGATTAGAGCAGGTCTTACCTGACTGGCATCTTAGCCGGGGAACGCTCTACGCCATCAGTCTGGGCGGCGCCGAAGCACCCGCGAGGGTTCGCGTGTTCCGTGAGTTTCTACGCAGTGAACTAGTGCAGCTCCAAGGGAAAAGTCAGGCGTAAACCTGACCAAAGGAAAGATAGCCATTACACTGACCTCATACACTCAAGGCTGGAACCCGCATGCAGATTGAGCTGATCGAAATACGCGACCACTTGAGTCGCTTTCCGCCATTCGATGAACTGCCCGAAGAGCAGCTCAACGATATTGCTCGTCAGGTAGAGATCGCCTACTTCAAGGCAGGTACAGAGATTCTCACCTTCAACCAGGAGATTCACGAGCTGCACTATGTGCGCAGTGGCGCGGTTGATATTTTCCGCCGCAACGGGGATCTGTATAACCGGCTGACGGAGGGCGGCATTTTCGGCCACTTCGGTCTGCTAAGGCATAACCGCGTGCGCTTTCCGGCACGCGCTATCGAAGATACCCTGCTCTACTACATTCCCGGCGTACTCTTCGACCAGCTCTGCGAGCAATATGAAAACTTCGCCGACTTTGTCGAGGCCGAAGGTCAGTCACGGCTCAAGGCAGCGGTCGACAATGGCCGCGCCAGTGAGCTGATGAAGATCAAGGTGCGCAAGCTGATCTCGCGGCTGCCGGTCACCGTACCGCTGACTACGACGGTGCAACAGGCCGCACAAGTGATGACCGAACAAAGCGTTTCATCGCTGGTCGTAGTCGACCCGCAGACCAGCTGGCCCAATGCCGAGCGCGTGCCTGTCGCCGAGCCACATCACGCCGTCATGGTCGGCATCATGACCGACCGCGACTTCCGCACACGCGTATTGGCCGAGGGCCTGCCACTGGATACACCAGTAGCCAACATCATGTCGCCCAATCCCATTACCGTGCAGGGCGACGATACCGTGTTTGAGGCCATGCTCAGCATGCTGCGCAATAACATTCACCACCTACCCGTGGTGCAACGCCGGCGCCCTATCGGCCTGATTAATCTCAGCGACATCATCAAGTACGAATCACAGAGCAGCCTGTATCTGGTCAGCAGTATCTACAACAAGCAATCGGTCAAAGAGCTGCAAAGCCTGCTGCCGGATGTACGCGCCACCTTTGTGCGTATGGCCCGTGACGAAGCCAGCGCACACATGATTGGCAGTGCGATGTCGGGCATTGGCCGCAGCTTCAGCCAACGCCTGCTCGAGCTCGCCGAGGATCAGTTCGGGCCACCGCCGGTGCCCTACTCTTACATGGCACTGGGTTCCATGGCCCGCGATGAACAGCTTGTAGTGACGGACCAGGATAACGCACTGGTGCTGGATGACAGCTTTGATCCCAAGCTGCACGATGAGTACTTCCTCAAGCTGGCTACTTTCGTCAGCGATGGCCTGGCAGCATGCGGTTACACCTACTGTAAGGGTGGAATCATGGCGACCAACCCCAAGTGGCGCCAGCCGCTCAAAGTATGGCGCCGGTACTTCACTGACTGGATCAACAACCCCAAGCCCGAGGCCTTGCTCAACAGCTGCATTTTCTTCGACCTGGATAGCGTCTACGGTGAGTCTGCAATGGTAGAAGAGCTACAGGAGCTGCTCGCCGAGAAAGCCAGCCGCAACGAAGCCTTTCTCGGTGCCTTGTCGCGCAACGCCCTGAATCGCACACCGCCACTGGGTTTTTTCCGCACCTTTGTGATGGAAAAAGACGGCGAGCATAAAAACGTGATCAATCTGAAGCGTCGCGGCACCGCGCCGCTGACCGACCTGATACGCGTACACGCGCTGGCCTGCGGCTCACGTGCGCAGAACTCATTCGAGCGCCTGGATGCGATCGCCGCGACTAAACTGATGCCACCCGAGGCGCTGGAGCGTTTGCGTTACGCACTGGAGTTTCTCTCGCTGGTGCGAATCAAGCATCAAGCCCTGGCTATCGAGGAATCGGTCGAACCTGATAACGACATCGAGCCGGAAAATATCTCTGCCGCCGAGCGACAAGCGCTGAAGGACGCCTTCCAGGTGCTAAGCAATGCGCAAAAATTTCTGCGCTTCCGCTACCCACACATGCCGGCCACCCGTCCACTATGATCCGCTTTACGCCAGGCTCGCCCGAGCCAGGACAAGCCCCGCCGGACTGGCAAGATCAGTTGGCGCAACTGGCAGAGCACGCGCAACATCCAGCCCTGCAGGCCTTCTATCAGGCGGGTTGCCCCGCAGCTGACTGCGCTCTGGATGACGCGCCACTGATCGCACTGGATATCGAAACCACCGGCCTCAATACCCGTCACGACGCCATTGTAAGCCTGGGCATGGTGCCGTTTAGCCTGGAACGGATTCGATGTCGTGATGCGCTCTACCAAGTAGTCAAACCCACCAGCGAGCTAAGCGACGAATCCATTACCTTCCACCGCATCACTCACTCGGATATTCATCAAGCGCCGCGTGTGGCCAGCGTCATTGAGACCGTACTGGAAGCACTCGCTGGCAAACTGGTAGTCGTACATTACCAGGCCATTGAGCGCGGCTTCCTGGATCAGGCCTGCCGGCAAGTACTTGGGGAAGGCCTGCAGTTTCCGGTGATTGACACCATGGAGCTGGAAGCTCGCTTGCATCGCGGTGATAGCGAACCCAATGTATTTCAGCGCATGTTCGGCAAACGCAAACAGTCCATCCGCCTGGCCGACAGTCGCCTGCGCTACAACCTGCCGCTCTATCAAGCGCACCACGCGCTGACCGACGCGATTGCTACGGCGGAGTTGCTGCAGGCTCAGGCGCTAACCCATTACAGCCCGCAGGTGGCGGTCAGTCGGCTGTGGAGTTGATTTCGTAAGCATGGGTAACACCTGACGCAGGCCATATCATCTGCGGCTCACCAGCATACGGCCACAAAAAAGCCGGACCCAAATGGCCCGGCTTTTTCTGCACCGCGTTAATCTTACTTGCGCGGCTCGCTCATCAAACCTTTGACGATCGCGATACAGCCAACCAGTAACACCACGGTAAACGGCAGACCGGTAGACACCGACATTGCCTGCAGCGCGGCAAGACCACCGCCCAACAGCAATGCGATGGCAATCACGCCTTCACTGATTACCCAGAACACACGCTGTGGTACAGGTGCGTTGACCTTGCCGCCAGCGGTGATGGTGTCGATGACCAATGACCCCGAGTCAGATGACGTAACGAAGAACACAATCACCAGCACGATGCCGACAAAAGACGTGATTTCCGTCAATGGCAGCTCACCCAGCATGGCAAACAACTTAAGTTCCAGTGCTGCTTCCTGCACACCGGTGAAGCCATCAGTCACGAACTGGCCAATAGCAGTGCCACCGAACACGGTCATCCAGAGCACGGATACCAGTGAGGGCACCAGCAATACGGCAATCAGGAACTCACGCACGGTACGGCCACGGCTAACCCGCGCAATGAACATGCCGACGAAAGGTGACCAGCTGATCCACCAGGCCCAATAAAACGCAGTCCAGCCCTGAGTAAAGTTAGCGTCCTCACGACCGATCGGATTAGACAAAGCAGGCAAGTTGGTAACATAGGCCAGCAGGTTATCGAAGAAACCGGTGGCAATCGCCAGTGTCGGCCCAACAACAATAACAAAGCCCAGCAACACGATAGCCAGCACCATGTTGATCTCGGACAGACGTTTGACGCCTTTATCCAGACCAGCCAACACCGATAACAGTGCCAGACCGGTAATACCGGTAATCAACAACACCTTGGTCACGTTGCCAGAGCTAAAGCCAAACAGGTAATGCAAGCCCGCTGTTGCCTGCTCAGCCCCCATACCAAGCGAAGTAGCCAGACCGAACAAGGTCGCAAAAACGGCCAGGATATCGATGATATGCCCCGGCCATCCCCAAATACGCTCACCCAGAATGGGGTAAAAGATAGAGCGAATAGTCAGTGGCAGACCCTTGTTAAAGGAGAACAGGGCAAGCGCCAGCGCGACGACCGCATAGATCGCCCACGGATGCAGGCCCCAGTGAAAGATGGTTGCGGCCATACCCAGGCGCGCCGCTGCATCGCTATCACCCACGGCACCTGCAAGCGGGGCCCAGTCAGTGCGCAAGCCGTCTTCACCCACAGCTACACCGCCAAGAGACGAAGAGAAGTGCGACATGGGCTCGGAGACCCCATAAAACATCAAGCCAATGCCCATGCCCGCAGCAAAGAGCATGGAGAACCAGCCCAGATAGTTATAGTCCGGCTTGGCATCCATACCACCAAGGCGCACTTTACCCAACGGCGATACAATCAAAAACAGACACAACAAAACGAATATGTTGGCAGCACCGATAAAGAACCACGCCATGTGCCCAGTAAGCCAACCACGCAGAGCGGTAAACAGCGGAGCGACTTCACTCTGTAGCGCCAGGGTCAACACCACAAACAAAACGACCACCAAAGAAGAAATGGTGAACACCTTGCCGTGGATATCGAGATTGAAGATGAAGTTGCCAGAAATATTGTCCTGGCCGATGACATAATCGGTGTCAATCAGGTTGGAATCGCCGCTAGGCGCTGGGATGCCATCTTGAAGAGGTGGCTCCTTTGATGGGTCGTGATCATTCAATGGTTCTTTTGCCATTTGAAGTGCTCCGATGTGCTAATGGCGCGGTAAAAACAACCGCGTTCTGATTACTACTCCCAGCGCACAGGCGACAGGGCAGCAACAATTGACAGCCCCACAAGGGACCTATGAAGTGTAAAACACGTATTGGCATTGCAGCGTTTTCCGCATACCGGAAAGCCTCGCTGCACGCTATTCCTAATGTAATACTGCGCACATAATAGCCATTGGTTAGCCATTAGGGAAATCGCGCTGCAGCCAATAGCCTACCTTTTCGCCGCTATTGGCCTGCTATTCACGACCTTATCCCGCTATATCCTGCAGCACAGAGGCGCCAGCAAAAAGCATGATGATCTGCTCATGGGCCAGTTCCAGAATATTATCGCGACGCTCCGGCTCGGCTATAAAGTCGAGCGAAAGGTGGAACAGGTTGCGGCTGAGCAGCGCGGCAATCTGGTTGATTCGTGCTGCGCTTATACTTGATGGCGCCAACCCCAGCTCCTGAATATCGGCCGCCATATCCTCGGCAAAACCGTTCATCTGCTCACGTAACTCAGCACGCAGCAGCTCCGATGGGCCATGCAGCTCACGCCCGGCAATAACGACCGAATCGCGGTGTTCAAGGACGTAATCGAAATAGAGCTTAACCGTCTGTTGCGCCACCCGCCGACCACGCAGTGCGGCCTCCTGCGTCGAGTCTGTCGTGTTATCAGCGATGCTCTGCTGCGCTGCCTGCCGACGCAAAGCCCGCAGCGGACCACGCAACCTGTCGTTGCCTTCGCGCAGCAATTGCAGACCCAAATCATCCATATTGCGGAAGTGGCGGTAAAACGTGTTGGGATTCAGGGCGGCTTCACGGGCTAACTCGCGTAGCCCAAGGCTGGAAATACAGCGGCTGCTCGCCGCCAAACGTATTGCTGCATCCATCAGGGCACGCTTGCCCGGAGCCTCCGTGGATTGGCGGCGCCTCTTTTGACTATCTGTCATGCGACTCCAGTTTCATCCTGGCTTTCAGCGTGACTGCGATTCAAGTATCTGCAACACCAAGTTCGCATTGAAACCATACTCTTTCATGAGCGCCTTCAACTCATCGTTGAAGGCGAGCTCCTCCTTTAAGCCGGCATCCTGCTTCAGGCTTTCCAGCTGCGCCAGCTGGTCGGCAAGCAAGCGCTCAGCCGCACGAAATTCGGACAATTTGCTCATAAGCTACCTGTTAAAGGTGATTAAAAAGAAGGGGTACATGGACTTCACTGAATTCTACACCAAGTCGCCGTAATTGCAGTTGTCATCAGTACTGCGGGTGCGCATGCCGATGAACTGCATGTTAGTCTTGTTTGATTAACCACAGAAGTGGAGAGATTCCGATGCCGTCAAAGCCCACCGCGCTTAACCTGCCACCGCTGACCAAAACTGCCGAGGGTGCGCAGCGGCGAGTCGGGGTAGAGCTGGAAATGAACGGCCTGGAGCTCGGTCAACTAAGTGCGCTGGTTGCCGAGCATTGCGGATGCACTATAGAGCAAACCAGTCGTTACGAACGCACGCTTAAGGGTGACCCGGCAGGTGACTGGATTGTCGAGCTGGATTCTGCCCTGCTAAAGAAAATGGGACGTACCGAGCACCCTGAAGACCCTACCTCTGCTGAAATTGTCAGCTCCGCAGAAGACGCCATCATGTGGGTCGCCGAGTCGCTGGTCCCCTATGAGCTGGTTAGCCCACCGCTACCGCTGGATCGCCTGAACATCATCAACGAGTTGATTGCGCTGCTGCGCGACGCAGGAGCCAAAGGCACCGCCGACCGCCTGACCAACGCCTTTGGCATGCAGTTCAACCCGGAGGTGCCCGCTACCGACGCACGGACACTAACGGCCTACCTCAAGGCGTTTCTCTGTCTTTACGACTGGATTAACCAGCGCGCCAGCATCAACTTTGCCCGCCGCGTCACCACCTACGTAGACCCTTTCCCCGGCGCTTACGTGCGCAAGGTTACCGCAACCGACTACTGGCCGGACTTGCCTACACTGATCGATGATTACCTGCTGCACAACCCAACCCGCAACCGCGCGCTAGACATGCTGCCGCTGTTCCGCCACCTCGACGAGCCCCGCGTGCTAGCGCGCACCCAGGACGAACTGATAAAGCCACGCCCCACCTTTCACTATCGCCTGCCCGATTGCCTGATCGACCAGCCTGGCTGGGACCTGACTCCGGCCTGGAACGATTGGCTTGAAGTAGAGAAACTGGCTAACGATCACGAACGCCTGCAAG
Organism: Pseudomonas sp. 5Ae-yellow; assembly: GCF_014077575.1. NCBI lineage: Bacteria > Pseudomonadati > Pseudomonadota > Gammaproteobacteria > Pseudomonadales > Pseudomonadaceae > Pseudomonas > Pseudomonas sp. 5Ae-yellow. Next base: position 37,885 of record NZ_JACGWE010000022.1, read on the forward strand.
GCTGCTGCGGTGCCTATCAAACCTATCTGGGACAGGGTATCGGGCGACTGCTCGACAGCTGGCCCGAACACTTGACCCGCAACTGGCTACCAGACGTCCGATGAGTAAACCGGTCATTGCCATTACCGGCCCGAGCAAAGGCGCCGCGGGCCCTCGTTTTCTGGTTGCCCAAGCTATTCGGTATTACGGCGGCGAGCCACTGCAGCTTAAACCCGGGGACGAGAAGCGAAACCAGTCCTATCAGGGCGTCGTGGTCACCGGTGGTCACGACATCGATCCTGTGCTCTACGCGGCAGAACCCGAGGTAAAGCCCAAATACGATGCGGCGCGCGATACCTTGGAGTCAGCCATTATCGATGATGCGCTCGCCCGGGAACTGCCGCTACTCGGCATCTGTCGCGGCGCGCAACTACTCAATGTGCGCTGTGGCGGCGATTTATTTCAAGATCTCAAATCACGCCGCAAGCTGACCTCCAACCGCCGCACACTGCTGCCGCTGAAGACCCTATGCCTGGAGACCGACAGTCACCTGGCGCGATTGCTGGGTGTTGACCGTGGCAAGATCAACAGCCTGCACAATCAGGCCATCGACAAGGTGGGTGAAGGATTGGTGATCAGCGCACGCGACCTGGACCATATCACTCAGGCCATCGAAGCGCCGGGGCGACGCTTCGTGATCGGAGTGCAGTGGCACCCGGAGTTTCTGCTCTTCATGCGCCGTCAGCGGCGGCTGTTTCAGGCCTTGGTGACGGCTGCGCGGGAAGTGGGATAGCAGAGCGATACCAAACCAGTTAGTGGCGCTTCTTTTAGCCCTACAAAACTTGGCAGAATTGCCCCTCTTCGGCGTAAATACACTCACCGACACCGTGTATTGAATGCCTGCCCAGCCCCAGCAGTACGCAACCTTGAACACAACTGTGTCGGTGACCTACCTGACATTCCGTCCCAACCAATTCAAGTCGGAGTAGCCCATGCCAACCGATCCGTTGAAAACCCTTTCCGACCTGGTCAGCGATGCCCATGCGCAAATTCAAGCGGCGCATCAGCACATCAACCCGGTGGTAGAAGTGCGCCAGAGCATGCGTGATGCCGGCATACCCGCAGATGTGCTCACCCTAGACTGCTTAAGCACCCAGCGTCGCATAACCCTGATACTGCACGACCAGCAGCCCGGCGTGGTGTTCTACCAGTTCGTGACACGGGAAGAGGAGGTCGGCGGTGAATTCAAGCAAATTCTTCTGGCGGACATGAGCAGCGCCACACTATTTGATTGGGTGCAGGATTATTTCGGCTGAATTTAGCCGATCTTTCACCGCAAGATCGTATGTAAATAGGTGTTGCGGTCAACTTCTGGCGTCGGCAAGCCCGGCAAAAAATCCTTGCGACCCTCGGCGTGCGTAACGTCCACCATCAAACCCGTCATCACCGAATTCATACCAGAGGCGCAAGCGGTACATTCATCTTGTAGTAGCCGCTCTACCGCATAGGCATAGGCATAGTCAAACTAACCGATCCAAAAGCCTGCGCTATAGCGCTGCCGTCCAACGCTTGCGCGCATGCAAGTAAGCCGCTGGTTCGCAAACCTAACCGCAGCAAAAAGCCGGCAGCCCAGCCAAGCAAGGCTTCTTCATGAGCACGCGCATTGTCCTGATTGCCGGCTCCAATCGCCCTGACGCCCAGAGCAGCCGCGTAGCACTTTGCCTGGCGGGGCGCCTGCAGCACCTTGGCGCTGAAACCGACATAATTGACCTGGCCGCCACGCCGCTGCCGCTATGGCCCGAGGAGTCGCCAAATAATCCCTGGCAGGGGATGGTCGACACGCTAAATGCGGCACAGGCAGTGGTGGTGATCACCCCGGAATGGCACGGCATGGCCTGCCCGGCAGTCAAGAACCTATTCCTTTACGCGGGCCGCCGCGAGCTGGCACACAAACCGGCACTGTTATATGCGAGCGCTATGCAAGCACTGCACGAGCGTCATCGTAGCCCGCCGGCCGATTTTATGAACGTAATGTAATGAACGGCATGTAATGAGCGAAATGTGATCAGTCTGGACCGGGGCTCAAGTCCAGTCCGCTGATCCGCCGTACCGGCGTTTGCACGGCCGCCTCGAACACACCGGGGCGGCTTTCCAGCAAGGTAAACTGACGGCTGGCTCGGGTAATCGCGGTGTAAACCAGCTCCTTGGTCAGTACCGGATTGCGCGCCTCCGGCAATACCAGTACCGCGTGTTCGAACTCCGACCCCTGGCTTTTATGTACCGTCATCGCAAACACGGTTTCAACTTCGGGCAGACGACTGGGCAGAACAAAGCGAATGTTGCCGCTCCCATCGTTACGCGCAAACGCCACGCGCAATGCATCGGTTTCAGCCTGCCCCGCGATCAGGGCCGGCTCGCGAATCCGCAGGGCGATACCTATGTCGCCGTTCATCAAACCCAGACTGTAATCGTTGCGCGTCACCAGTACCGGACGACCTTCGTACCAGAGCTGCTCGCTGCGCAGCAAGCCGCGCCGCTGCAATAACGCAGCAACCCGCTGATTGACCGCTTCTACCCCCCACTCGCCACGCCGCACGGCGCAGAGCAACTGAAAGCGATCAAATGTCTTAAGCACCGCGCGCGCCCAGTCTTGCCAGAGCGGATCAAGGGCAGCTGTCGATGAGGCCGGGCGCTGCTGATCCAGCACCTGCAGGTATGCAGCGTAGCCCGGCAACCCGGTGTCGCTGTCACTGCCCAGCGCCAGCGCGGCAAAGCAGGGATCACTGGGGCCAGACAAGCGCTGGCTGCGAATATCGGTGAAATGGCCCCGTGTAAGTAGCTCGCGCGCCTGATCGGCAGCGCAGCGATTGACAGCGCGGGCCAGCTCGCCAATACCGCTGTCTGCACCAAAGCGATGGGAGTGACGGAGCATAGCGGTTTGCTGCGCCAGCGCGTGCTGGCTGTCGTCTCCGATGTGCAACTGCGCCGCTGCCAGCGACTGGCCACTGACCTGCTCCAGCCAATCACGGGTCTGCTTGCTGTAATAACCGGCGTCCGCGTCGCGGCACAGGTCGCCCAGCACGGCCCCGGCTTCCACCGAGGCGAGCTGATCCTTGTCACCTAGCAATACCAGTCGCGCCTGCGGCGGCAGCGCGGCCAGCACGTTGGCCATCATTTCCAGATCGATCATCGAGGCCTCGTCCACCACCAGCACATCCAGCGCCAGCGGGTTACCCGCGTGATGGCGGAAGTGGCGGCTGTCCGGCAGGCTGCCGAGCAGGCGGTGCAGCGTGCTGACCTCGGTCGGGATGGCGTCTTTCACCGCGTCATCGACCGGCAACTGCCCCACTTGCTTGCCGATGGACTCGGTCAGGCGCGCAGCGGCCTTGCCGGTAGGTGCGGCGAGGCGAATACGCAGCGCTTGGCCACGCTCGACGGCTGGCGTCTGCAACAGTGCCAGCAGCCGCACAACGGTGGTGGTTTTACCGGTACCGGGGCCACCGGTAATAATGCTGAAACGCCCACGCGCCGCGAGCGCGCAGGCGATGAGCTGCCAGTCCGGCTGCTGCTGACTGTCGGCAAACAGCGCCTGCAGTCGTGAGGGCAAGTCATCCGATACGGGCATCGGCTGCAGGCGTGCACGCAGCCCTTCCACTACCTGCCGCTCGTATTGCCAATAGCGCCGTAGATACAGCCGCGAGCCAATCAGCACCAGCGGGCAACTGCCCTGCTCCGGTTGCTGGCTGTCTACCACCCGACTCGCCTGCAACGCCGCACGCCAGCTGTCCAGCGTAACGCCCGCCAGTACCGCCGACGGCAGCGGCGTATCGATCAGGCTCTCCCCTTCCGGCGGCAGCGACAGGGCAAAGTCCGGCTCGGCCAGCGTAGTCGCCAGATCGAGGCAAACATGCCCATGGCCCAACTGGTGGCTGACCAGCGCCGCCGCCAGCAGCACTGCCGGGCTGGTTTCCGGCGCCTGCTCCAGCAGAAACCCGGCGAAGGCCCGGTCCAGCGCCCGCAGCCAGCCGTTGGCTAGCCAGTCGTCCAGCAGCTGCAGCAGCGCGTCGCTGCTGTCCAGCTGCGTTGCGGATACGGGCAGCGCGCCCAGCAGGTCCAGTTGATCACCCTGCATGGTCAATCTCCTCGACCGGCTGGCCGGCGAACAGGCGGTCCAGCGTTTCAATCAGCTCGCGCGGCGGGCGCTGATGGCAGAGGCCGCCGTTTTCCGCGTCCACACCCCGCATGAACCAGTAAAGCGCGCCGCCGATATGACGGTCGTAATCGTAGTCCGGCAGCCGCGCCTGCAACTGGCGGTGCAGCGCCAGCAGGTAGAACACGTATTGCAGGTCGTAGCGGTGCTCCAGCAGCGCACGGCTCATGGCCGCCTCGCTGTAATCGGCCGCCGTTGCACCCAGCCAGTTGGACTTGTAGTCGAGCACGTAATAGCGCCCCTCGTGCTCCAGCACCAGGTCGATATAGCCCTTGAACAGGCCGTTCAAGCGGTCACGCTGCAGCGCCGGACGCGGCTGCCCGTCCAGCGTCATCGCCGTGACCAGCCGATCGATCTGCTGCACGTCGACCTTGCTGGCGGCAAACATAAAGGCCATTTCGCTCTGGTAACGCGACGGCGGCAGCTCACCCAGCGCCAGCTCGGTACCCGGCACCAGCCCCGGGCGCTGCAGCAATTGCCCCAGCCAGTCGCTCAGGCACTCACTCCACTCTCCCCAGCCACGGCGCTGGCAGCGCGGTGCCAGCCAGCGGCGGCAACGCTCGGCATCCTGCAGCGCTCCGAAGCCTTCCTGCGCCGTCAGCTCCAGCAGACCGTGCAAAAAGGTGCCGGGCTGCGGGCCACGGGGGAACCGGTGAATGCTCGGCTGCTCGCCACGACGCAGCGGCACAAAGCGGCTCTGGCGCTCGTCGTCGGCAATCCATTCTGCCAGCGCGCTGTCGGCACTCTCGCCGCTGAGCGCCAGCGCACTGTAGGAGCCGATCCACCATGCATCGAAGCGACCGTGTGCCGGGCTGCGAGCATCGACCAATGCCGGGCCATCATCCAGCAGTGGCAGTCGATCATCACGCGGCTCCGGCGCTGCCTGCAGCGCAATTACCTCGCCGTCCGGCTGCCAGCGGGTCAGCCAGTCTTTCAGTTGAATAGATGATTCCAGCGCCGCGCCACCGCCCAGCAGCCAGGCAATCGCGCTGTGGTGCAGCACCGATTGCTTGTTGTTGCCGCTCTTGAGGTCAGCCATGCCCAGCCAGCAGGCGTGACGCGCGCGGGTCAGCGCCACATAGAGCAAGCGCAGATCTTCACCAAGCCGCTCGCGGTCAGCCTCGGCCACCTGATCGGTGTTCGGCTTCAATACCCAGCCGTCGCTCAGACGCAGCGGCTGATCCGCCCGCACCGGACGGCTCAGGCAGATAAAGGGCAGGAACACCAGCGGGTACTCCAGGCCCTTGGACTTGTGGATGGTCACCACCTTGACCAGCTCGGCGTCGCTTTCCAGCCGCAGCACCTGCTCATCCGCAGCCCCCTCGTCCGCCTGCCGAATCAGCTCTGCCAGGTGGCGAATCAGCGCCTGCTCGCCATCCAGCTCGCGGGCGGCGCGCTGCAACAGCTCGGCCAGATGCAGCAGATTGGTCAGCGCGCGCTCGCCATCGTCCTGCTGTTGCAGCCGTGCCGGCAGTTCAAAGTCGTGCAGCAGGCGGTGCAGCATCGGCAGCACACCCTGGCGCTGCCAGATGCGCCGGTAATCACGGAACTGATCGACCCGCTGCTCCCACAGGCGCTCGTCCTGATTCAACTGTTCCAGCGCCTGCCAGTTGAGGTGCAGGCTGTGGCTGGCCAGCGCCGCGCGCAGCAGGCGGTCGTTTCCGGGCTCGGCACAGGCGCGCAACCAGCGCAACACATCCTGCGCCTGTTGGGTTGCCAGCACCGAGTCCTTGTCGGACAGATACACACTGCGCACGCCGCGGGCGGCCAGCGCATCACGAATCAGCTGCGCCTCGCGACCGGTCCGCACCAGCACCGCCATGTCTGCCGGGCGCACCGGCGCAAGCGGCTGGTCGCTGCGGGCAAACCCGGCGCTGCCCTGCTGGCCTGCCTGCAGCAGCGCGGTCATCTCGCTGGCACAGCGCTCGGCCATCTCCCGTCGGTAGACATCGCCAGTCAATGGCTCTTCCGATTCCAGCAACCAGGCGGTCAAGGCCGGCGCGGGCTCACCGTTGCAACACCAGACCTCCTTTCGCCCGCGCGCCTGCACCGGCAGAAACGGCATGGGGTTGTCATCACCCTTGCGAAACAGAAAGGCGCCAGCGGCGAAGTTCTGCTCGGCCTGCTCGAAGACCCGATTGACCGCCGTGACCATCGCCTGGCTAGAGCGGAAGTTTGTATCCAGATTCTCGTGCCGCCCGGCGGTGTCGCCACGGGCGCGCAGGTAGGTATGAATATCCGCCCCGCGGAAGGCGTAGATCGCCTGCTTGGGGTCGCCAATCAGCAACAGCGCACAGTCCTGATCGTTTTCCGCTACCCGGTAGATGCGATCGAAAATGCGGTACTGCAGCGGGTCGGTATCCTGAAACTCGTCGATCAGCGCGACCGGAAACTGCAGACGGATAACCTCGGCCAGCCGGTCGCCATTGGGGCCCTGCAGCGCCGCATCGAGCCGGGTCAGCATGTCATCGAAGCCCATTTGCGCACGGCGGCGCTTTTCCGCCTCAAAGCGCACCGACATCCAGTCCGCCGCATGGCGCAGAGCATCGCTGTCCGGGTTAGGCAGCGCAGCCAGCGCCTCGCGCAGTTGCGGCAAGCCGCGCAACGCCGGGTGATCGGGTACAGCGCCCTTCTTCCAGGCCTCGCCGAGGCCGTCTTCGCTGAGCCGGGCCCAGGCCGCCGGCGGCAGTTCAAGCTTTATCTGTTCCGGCGTCAGCGCCCATTGGCGCAGGGTCTCAAACCAGGGCGCGTAGTAGCGCTTCTGAATCTTGCGCTTGTCGACCACGCCCTGCTCGACCGCCTGATCCAGCAACGCTTCCAGCTCATCGGCCCACTGCACACAGGGCACCTTGAGCGCGGCCAGTTCGGCATCACGCTGGTTGAGCACCTGCTCCAGCAACGCCTGCAGTTCGGTAGCTGGCGCAGCGGCTGTCGGGTCGAACAACCGGCGCGCCTGCGCCAGCAACGCGTCCGGCTGGCCCCAACCGGACTGCACCCAGGCCAGCGCACTGCCGTGCAGGTGATAGCAATGCAACCGCCAGTAATCACGCGCGACCTCGGCCAGCAGATCACGTTGGTCGGTTTCCAGCGTTTGGGTAAACAGGCTGCCGCTGTCAAAGGCATGCTCGCGCAGCATGCGCTGACACCAGCTGTGAATGGTCGATACCGCGGCTTGATCCATCCACTGGGCGGCGATATCCAGCTTACGCGCGGCGCTGGCGTGCTCGGCTTCAGGGATATCCGCCAGCAGGCCGGCGAGAATCGGGTCCGGTTCAGTCAGTTCACCACGGAACGCCTGTGCGCCCTCTACCAGCCGCGCACGGATACGGTCGCGCAGTTCCTGGGTCGCGGCCTCGGTAAAGGTCACCACCAGCACGTCCGGCGGCAGCAGTTCACGGCTGAAGGCACTGTCGCCCTCGCCATGCCCCAGCACCAGCCGCAGATAAAGCGCCGAGATGGTGAAAGTCTTGCCGGTACCGGCACTGGCTTCAATCAGGCGACTGCCACGCAGCGGGCAGCGCAGGGCCAGAGGGCGTTGGTTGCTCATGCTTGGTCCTCCCCGGCCGGGGTAATCATCAACCATTCATCCTCAATCGCCTGCGCCAGCGGATGATAGAGGGACTGTGCCCAACCGATAAACTCGTCGTTCGCCTGCAGGCTGGCAAAGTCGGGATAGCTGCGTTGCAGCGCCGGGCTGCCGTCGACCTCGCCGCGACTGAAGTCGTTGCCCTGGTAGCAGAGCCGCGCGGCACCGAGGCGCTTTTCGTCCTTGCCCTCGGTCAGCCAGGCGAAGGCGGTTTCCACAGCGACCGGCAACGGTCGGCTCAGGCCGTGCAGATACCCCAGCAACCAATCGCGCACGATACTGGCGGCGCGTTCCTGCTCCAGCGGCAGCAGCTGAATGCTGGCATCAGCGCCGATCAGACAGGTCGTGAGCCGGTGACCAGAGGCCGCAGCCAGCACGTGCTGGCACAACTCGCCCAGCAACTTGCGCCAGCGCAACGCGCCCTTTTTACCGAGCAGGCTGCCGGTGACCAGCTGGACCCTCATCAGGCCGTCCAACGGAGCACAACGGCGCACGCCGGCAAGCCAGCTGACCACTTCGATAGTAGCGTCCGGTGTGCTCGCCACCGCCTGCAGCAGCAACGGATTTTCCAGCGGCTGATCCCACAACAGCAGTTGCTCACGGAAGCGCTCAAGCTGTCCGCCCAGGGGCGCAACCAGTTGCGCCAGGGTCAGCTCACCGAAACCTGCCAGCGGCAGGCTGCCGCGCTGCTGCAGGCGGCTGGCCTGCTCAAGCAGCAGGGCCTGCCAGTCATCCTGCAAATCGCCCTGCTGCACCTGTTCCAGCAGCCACTGGCTGAGCTGGTGCCGTTGCAGGCCGTCGAGTGCAAAGGGTTCGTCGTCTTCGCTGGTGCTGTGCTGCTCCTGCAGCCAGACCTTCAGCCGGGCGGCAAAAAAGTGCTCAACCGGGTTACGCAGAAAGCGCTGCAGCGCCAGCAGCTCGATGGGCGCTTCCAGCGTGGCCGGTGCCAGCGGCTGGTCTTCATCATCGCCAGCACGGGAGTTGTGCAGCTGACGCCACTCGCGGGCATAGCTAAACAACGCCGAGTCGGCAGAAAAATAACGTCGACTGAATGGCTGCAGAGGGTGTTCGGTGGTCAGGGCCGCAAGCAAGTCTCCGCCATCGGGCAAACACCACCCGGCCGCCAGATGGTCACGCAACTGACCGACCAGTACCGACGGCGGACGTTCGCTGTTGTCGCGGATGCTACGCCCGACCCAACTGATATACAGCCCATCACGAGCCGACAGCAGCGCTTCAAGCAGCAGGTAGCGGTCATCCTCGCGGCGCGAGCGATCACCGGGGCGGTAGTCGCGCCCCATCAAGTCAAAGTCCAGTGGCGGCTGCGCCCGTGGGTAATCACCGTCGTTCATACCCAATAGACAAATCCGTTTGAACGGAATCGCGCGCATCGGCATCAGGGTGCATACATTCACCGCGCCGGCCAAAAAGCGCTGGCTGAGCTGCGACTGGCCTGCGCCGTCCAACCAGGCCTCGACTACCACATTGAGCGGCAGTGGACTATCCAGCTTGACCGCCTCACATAGCTCCAGCCAGTTGGCAAGGCTCTCGTGCAATTGCGCCAGCAGCAGCTGATCACGCTCGGTATCGACGCTAAAAAAGTCTTCCAGCAACTGCCGCAGACGCTGCCCCCAGACCACCGGCGCGGCGGGCTGGCGTAGCTGCTGCTCGTACTCATCCAGACGCTGCAACAGCTGACTCAACGGTCCAATCAACGCAGCGTCCAGCCCGCCGATTTCGTCATAGGGCTCGATACCCTGCCAGGCAGTCGTCCCCCCACCAGCGTAACCGAGCAACATGCGGCGTAATCCGAAGCGCCAACTGTTGGCTTCCAGGCCAGCCGGCATACCCAGTGCTTCGCGACGCTGCTGATCCAATCCCCAGCGCACCCCGGCGCCCTCAATCCAGCGGTGCAAGGTAGGCAACTCAAGCTCATTCAGCTCGAAGCGGTTACGCAAGGCCGGCACGTCCAGCAAATCAAAGACTTCGCTGACTGGCAGACGACTGTCCGGCAGGCGCAGTAAATGCTCCAACGCAATCAGCAGCGGCTCCTGACCCCGCTGGCCCTGATCGGCTAGGGTATAGGGAATGGCGCGCGGATCATCAGGGCTGTACTGGCCGAATACCGCCTGGATATGCGGCGCATAGGTATTTACGTCTGGCACCATTACGATAATGTCGCGCGGCTTCAACGTCGGATCGTTGGCGAAGGCGTCGAGCAATTGATCATGCAGGATTTCCACTTCGCGCTGCGGGCTGTGGGCAAGGTGAAAGCGCAGCGAATGGTCCTGCTCGGCCTGCAGTGCTGGCCAGTGCTCACGGGTTTCAGTGAGTGGGCGCAGCTCAAGAATGTCGCTCTGCAGTTGCGCCAGCAGATGACTGCCCTGCGGCTCATCAAACAGGTCTACGCGGCCACCATTGATAGCGGCAAAGCGTGCCTCGTAGGCGGCGCGTTCATCATGCTGATCCAGTAGATTGATGTAGTCGCGACCTTGCTTACCCCAGGCCGCCAGCAGCGGGTGCGCATGCTGGTGCAGGGTGCTGTCGTCGAGCTGAACCGGCGCGCCAGGGCGGCGTTGCTGGCGACGATACTGGTGTCGCAACAGATCCTGATCGGCAACGATATCGCCCCAGTGGAACTGGCAGGGGTTAAGTACGCCCAGCAGTACCTGACTGAAGCGTCCGATCACCGCCAACGCCTCCAGTGTCTGGGCCGGCAACGATGAAATACCAAATACAATCACCCGGCGCGGCAGGCTCGCCGGGCGCTGCTCGGTATTCAACAGGTACTCAACGAAGCGCGGGTGAATACCGGCACGGCTATCACTCAGCCGCTCGATCCCTACATCGGCCAACACCGCGCGCCACAGCGCCGGCTGCCAGACTTCTTCGGCTTCCAGTTGACGAAATCCCTCACGCGCCAGGCCAATACGGTCCTCGCCCGCGGCCCAGTCATTCAGCCAGTCGGCACGATAAACCTGATATTGGTCAAACAGATCAGCCAGCCGTTCGGCCAACTGATAGCGCTTGCGGCAGTCGCTGTCATCGGCCAGAAAGCGTTTCAGCGGAACGAATTCGGGCTGCTCAAGTAGCTCTGGCAGGAGTCGCATCAACCGCCACAGCAGCGGTTGTTTGTCGAGCGGCGACTGCTCTGGCACCGCATCGCGGCCCAGCACGCCCCGGTAGCTGTCCCACAGAAAACGCGCCGGCAGTTGCACATCCAGGGCGGCGGCAATGCCGCTGCCGCCCTGGTCCGTATCGGCCGCGAGTGCCATCTGCAGCCACTGGGCGATACCGTTGCTTTGCACCAGTATCACTTCATTCTCCAGCGGCCCGAGGGGATGCGTGCGCATCCAGTCGACCACCAGCTCACGCAGGGTTTCCAGGCGATTGCCATGGATGATCATCAAACCGGGGGCGAGCGTGTCGGCGTCCTGCATGGCGGCTCCTGTCAGCGGGGGGGAAACGACGGCAGTCTGACATAGCCCTGCGACAAAGCCAGTCGCAGGGCATAACAATCAGTTTATCTGCCGGTTATACCTGGCTACCCAGGTAGCGCCTTTCCCAGGGCGTTATCTCATCCATGAAGCTTTCCAGCTCCATGCGCTTGGTGGCCAGGTAACCGTTGACGAATTCGGCACCCAATAGCTCGCGGGCGACTTCGCTGCGATCCAGACGGTTGATGGCCTCGTGCAGTGTATTAGGCAGTACCAACTCATCAGGCGCCGTGAACTCGCCCTGCGCTGGCGCGCTCGGATCACAAGCATGATCTATCCCATATAGCCCGGCCGCGAGCGATGCCGCAACGGCGAGATAAGGATTAGCGTCGGCACCAGGCAAACGGTTCTCGACTCTGCGCGCGACCGGCTCGCTGGCCGGAATACGCAAACCAGCGGCGCGATTGTCGTGCGACCAGCAGAGATTGTTGGGTGAAGCGTAGGCATGGCAGAAGCGCTGATAGGAGTTAACGTAAGGCGCCATCAACAGTGTCAGTTCAGCCATGCAGTGCTGCAAACCACCGATGAAATGGTTGAAAGCGGCGGTTGGCTCCTGCGTGGCTGCGTCAGTAAAAATATTCTGCCCGCTGTGCTGGTCAACAATGCTCTGGTGAATATGCATCGAGCAGCCGGGAACCCGCGCAAGCGGTTTGGCCATGCACACAGCAATCAGCCCGTGCTTGAGCGCCACTTCGTGCAACATGTGCTTAAACAGAAAGGTCTGATCGGCAATCAGCACCGGATCACCGTGCACAAAGTTGATCTCGAACTGACTGACGCCCATCTCGTGCATAAAGGTGTCACGCGGAATACCCAGTGCCGCCATACCGGCGCTGATCTCGTCAAAGAAAGGCTTCAGGCCGTTGCTGGTGCTGACACTAAAGGCGCCCGCCCCCACCTCGCGGCGACCATCCAGCCCGACCGGTGGCTGAAACGCCTGGGTATCGTCACGGTTGGGCTCAAACAAAAAGAACTCCAATTCGGTCGCCACCACCGGGGTCCAGCCGCGCTCGGCGTACTGGTTGACCACCCGGCGCAACAGCGCGCGGGTAGACAGGCCGGATAGCTGACCATCCAGCTCGACCGCCTCGCAAATCGCCAGTGCGCGGGTCTGATCCAGCCAGGGCAACACATGCACCTGGTCGGCATCCGGACACAGCACCAGGTCACCATCGTCATGTCCGTAAAACTCGGCCTCAGGATAGCCACCCATGATGCACTGCAGCAGCACGCCGCGCGCTAGCTGCAGGCGACGCTCGCTGAGAAAGCCCTCCACTGTCATCACTTTGCCCCGCGGGACACCATTCAAATCAGGCGTTACACACTCAATATCAGCCACACCCGCCAACCGCTCGGACATGGGGACTGCAGACAGTGGAGAACTCATGGCGCGACTACCTTTGCTGGCCGGTTTGCCGAAAATGGCGTTGCCGGATCATACCCCATCTACTTGCGGCGAGACCAACCACAGGCCGCCCTCTTACCCGCAGCTCGCTGGTTTGCACTGGTGGCTGATTCAGAATACTTGCAAAATGAACGAACATTCATTCACTATATAAGCCGCTACGCTGTGAACGACAGCAACTATAACGACAATAAAAAGGTATACCCATGACAGTTACCACCCGCCTCCGCTCCAGGCTAAGCCTTGGCTTGCTCGCACTATTGCTATCTGGCTGTTTAAGCAGCGGAGGGGGTAATGACTCAGCCAGTGAGAATAGCCCTCCCTCGTCTGCCGATAACCGCCAAAACAGCATCTACTTAAGGGCCGCCGCTATCGGTGTTGCTGATCTGGATGCCGCTCTACAGGTCTATACCGAAGGCCTGGGCATGAGCGAAGTTGAGCGCGTCACCCGGGACGACCGGATTGAGGTTGTGTTGGAGTCCGCCGACAAGCGCGGTTCATATATCGTTCTGATGAGTTACACCGACGACCTTGGCCGCAATACTCTGCAGAATCCAGGCAAACTGGTGTTCTATGCCAAAGACCCGAGCGCCTTTGCCAGCCGTTTTGTCTTGGCCGGCGGGCGCATAACAGTGCCACCCGCCCCACAAGCCAGCGTTGGCGGCATTGTTGTTGGCTTCGGTCGTGACCAGAACAATAACCTGATTGAGATCACCGGCAGTGAAACGGCCCAGGACTCCTACTTCGGCGCGTTCGGTATCGGCGTCTCGGACCTGGAAAGCGCGCGCAACTTCTATGTTGATACACTCGGCTTCCTCGAAAGCCAGTTTCTCTCAATACCCGGTCAATACGACGAGTACATTTTGACCTCACCGGTTCCGGGCAGCTCGGCAATGGTGCTCATGCACTGGACCAATGCCACCCCACGCAACTACATCGACAACCCGGTCAAGCTGGAGCTGGCCAGCGCTCAGCCGCAACGCCTGAGCGATGCCATTACCGAGGCTGGCGAAACCGTCAGCCTGGAGCCGGCGGCGTCCACAGATGCGGACCTGAAGGGCGCGCTGGTTGGCTATGCAACTGATGCCGACGGCACATTGCTGGAAATCCGCCAGTCGCTTCGCGCGTACCTGAGCGGCGCCGCGATCGGCGTCAGCAGTCTGGATGATTCGCTTGCTTTCTATCTTGAAGGGCTGGGCATGCGCGAGATTGAGCGGCGTACCCGCGAAAACCGCGAGGAAGTAGTGCTGGAATCCGCCGATGGCCGTGGCTCGCAGGTCATTCTCATGGGCTTTACCGACGGTGTGACTCGCAACTACCGCCAGAATCCGGGCAAGCTGGTGTTCTACGCCAAAGACCCGACGGCGTTTGCGCAGGATATCCGCGATGCCGGTGGCGTTGTTCTGGTTGAGCCTGTGGATCAGGGCCCTGCGCTCGGCAATGCGGTAGTCGGTTTTGGTCGTGATCTGGACAATAACCTGATCGAGATCGTTGGCGACGCTGCCGCCACCGATTCCTACTTTGGTGCCTTCGGTATCGGCGTGAGCGATCTCGCTGCTGCCAAGGCATTCTACGCCGACACGCTCGGCTTCAAGGTATCGCTATTCTTGCCCATTGCCGGCCAGTACAACGAGTACATCCTGCAGGGTTATGGCGGCTCAGCCTTGGTGCTGATGAACTGGACCAACGGCTCAGTCCGCAACTATAACGACAATCCAGTGAAACTGGAGATTGCGACAGCATCACCAGAGGCCTTTATCCAGACCATAGACGATGCCGGCCAGCGCATCATTCAGACGCCAGAGATTTCCGAGGAAGTTGGCCGCAGCGGACAGCTGGTAGGTTACGCCAAGGATGCCGACGGTACCCTGCTGGAGTTACTACTAGCGCCCTGGGGGCAATCAACGACCACACCCTGACAAAAAAAGGCCAGCTGTTCAGCTGGCCTTTTTTGACGGACGCTGTGTTTAGAAACTCAGCGCACGATCACCCTGCTCATCCTTGATACGGGTCGGCAAACCCATCTCATTGAGCAGGTTGATGAAGGGCTTGGCATCCAGCTCTTCGACGTTAACCATTTTCTCTACATCCCAGGCACCATTGGCGATCAGAATGGCCGCGGCCACCGGAGGCACACCAGCGGTGTAGGAAATACCCTGGCTGCCCACCTCGGCATAGGCCTCGGCATGATCCGCCACGTTGTAGATAAATACTTCCTTGTGCTTACCGTCTTTTTTGCCTTTGACCACATCACCGATGCAGGTTTTGCCGGTGTATTCGGGCGCCAGCGAAGAAGGGTCGGGCAATACCGCCTTGACCACTTTCAGCGGCACAACTTCCAGCCCTTCGGCGGTAGTCACTGGCTGCTCCGACAATAAGCCCAGGTTATTCAGCACGGTAAACACGTTAATGTAGTGTTCACCAAAGCCCATCCAGAAACGTACGTTCGGTACGTTCAGGTTCTGCGACAATGAATGCACTTCATCGTGACCGGTCATGTAGCTGGTCTGCATACCCACGACAGGAAGGTCGTCGGTACGCTTGACCTCAAACATCTTATTGCTGGTCCATTGGCTGTTCTGCCAAGACCACACCTGACCGGTAAATTCACGGAAGTTGATTTCCGGGTCAAAATTGGTCGCAAAGTACTTGCCGTGGCTGCCCGCATTGATATCGATGATGTCGATTTCATCTACGCTGTCGAAATATTCGTTAACCGCAATACTGGCATAGGCGTTGACCACGCCCGGATCAAAGCCAATGCCGAGAATGGCGGTGATCTTGTTTTCAGCACAGAGCTCGCGACGCTTCCACTCGTAGTTGGCATACCACGGCGGCGTTTCGCAGATCTTTTCCGGGTCTTCATGAATGGCGGTATCAAGGTAGGCAGCACCGGTCTCGATACAGGCCTGCAGGACCGACATATTGATGAATGCCGAACCAACGTTGATGACTATTTGCGATTTAGTCTTGTCAATCAGCGCCTTGGTGGCAGCTATATCAAGCGCATCCAACGCATGGGCCTGCAGTTCACCGGCCGTTTTCAGACTGTTCTTTTCGCGCACGCTGTCGACCAGTGCCTGGCACTTGTCGAGGGTCCGCGAGGCAATATGAATATCGCCCAGCACATCATTATGTTGCGCGCATTTGTGCGCGACCACTTGAGCGACGCCACCGGCACCGACAATAAGAACGTTTTTTTTCATCACTCTTCCTCGCAACGCCTCCTTGGATAAAGGCTGGGGTTGTGCCTCAGGAGAGGCTTTCTAGGTAATCCTGGAAACCGAATTCACGGACCAGTTCCACTTCACCATCAAGCTGCTTGATTGCAATGGCGGGCATATTCACGCCGTTGAACCAGTTCTTCTTGACCATGGTGTAACCGGCCGCATCGATAAAGGAGAGGCGATCGCCAACACTCAGCTCGCGATCAAACTGGAACTCGCCGAATATGTCTCCGGCCAGACAGGACTTGCCACACACCATGTACTGATGGGCGCCGTCACAGGGTTCCATTTTAGCGTCCTGGCGGTAGATCAGCAGATCGAGCATATGTGCCTCAATCGAACTATCAACCACCGCTAGCTGCTTACCGTTGTAGAGGGTATCGAGCACTGAAACTTCCAGCGACGTACTCAACGTAATCGCCGCTTCGCCTGGCTCGAGGTAAACCTGAACACCATACTTCTCGGAGAAAGCCTTTAGCCGCGCACAAAAGTCGTCTACCGGATAATCGTCACCGGTAAAGTGAATACCGCCACCGAGGCTGACCCACTCGACCTGCTGTAACAGATGACCGAAACGCTCTTCGATCTGACCCAGCATGTCATCGAACAGAGAAAAATCACCGTTCTCGCAGTTGTTGTGAATCATGAAACCGGAAATCAGCGGCAGCACAGCGGCAATTTTTTCCGCATCCCATTCACCTAAACGACTGAACGGACGAGATGGGTCGGCAATGAGGAAGTCGGAGCTGCTCACGCCAGGATTCAGGCGCAGGCCGCGCACTGTATTCTTCGAGGCGTCGCTAAAACGGGTCAGCTGGCTGATCGAGTTAAAGATAATCTTGTCAGCATTGCTCAGGACTTCTTCAATTTCGTCGTCAGCGTAGGCCACGCTGTAAGCGTGGGTTTCAC
The DNA here is from genome assembly GCF_014077575.1 of Pseudomonas sp. 5Ae-yellow. Lineage (NCBI taxonomy): Bacteria > Pseudomonadati > Pseudomonadota > Gammaproteobacteria > Pseudomonadales > Pseudomonadaceae > Pseudomonas > Pseudomonas sp. 5Ae-yellow. The sequence continues at coordinate 54,698 of NZ_JACGWE010000022.1, forward strand.
CGCCGAATTTGAGGCGGCCCAGTTTGACCTCGTTCAATGACGAAGAAGTGGTGCCATCCATGTACTCACTCATGAAGTCGAACACGGACCAGGTGGCGAAGCATTTGAGTGCCAACAGGGCCTTGGCGCCGGAATGCTCTCGCACGTAGGCGATCCGCTCCATGTTCTGCTTTAACTTACTCTTGTCGATGAGGTAGTAAGGCGTCTTGATCAATTCGGTTGTTACCTCCAGCGGTCTAAAGCCCGGTGCACCCGGACATTTTAAAGCGCGCGATTATAGGTTATCGAAGCAACGGCTTCGATAAAAACCACTCTGAATACGCGCGATTGCCCGCCAAGGGTACACCCGCGATGCTTCAATTTCACTTCAGCACCCAACCCCATGCAAAAAAAGCATCAAAATAACAATAAAAATGCATTAGCCAGATACGCACAAGACTGCCTATAGTTTTGTCAGCGCCAATCGTTCTTTCCGATCACAACAAGAGCGCGTCTAACCAGACGACGCCAGCTAAATCCTGGGAGACACCCGATGCGAGCTCGCACCTTCATCTACTGCATTAGTGCAATAGCAGCCACCGTAAGCCTTGCCACACAGGCTAGCACCAACCCTGCGACCGCCAGCACTGCCACCAGTAACCAAGCGGTATTGCAACAACTACCCTTTGCCAACCAGCAAGCTTTTACTGATGCCCAGCGCGGCTTTATTGCCCAACTGCCGGACGGCAAAGTAACGAACGAAGATGGCTCAGTCGCCTGGGATATGAGTGTTTATAGCTTTCTTGACCAAGAAGCCGCACCGGATACCGTCAACCCGAGCTTGTGGCGTCAGGCTCGGCTAAACAACATTCATGGTCTGTTCAAGGTAACCGATGGCCTTTATCAGATTCGCGGCATGGATTTGGCCAACATGACGATTATCGAGGGTGACACAGGCCTGATCATCATTGATCCACTGCTCTCGCCCTCTACGGCTAAAGCGGGCCTCGAACTCTACTACCAGAACCGCCCAGAGAAACCGGTTGTCGCTGTGCTCTATACCCATAATCACGTTGACCACTGGGGCGGCGTTAAAGGCGTGCTGGACGAGGCTGACGTCAAGGCTGGCAAGGCGCACGTGTACGCCCCCGCAGGCTTCATGGAGCACGCTGTATCGGAAAATGTCATCGCCGGCCCGGCGATGAGCCGGCGCGCCACTTACCAGTTTGGCGCTACATTACCGCCTGGTGAGCGCGGACATGTCGACACCGGCCTGGGCAAGGCCCTTTCTCACGGCTCACGATCGCTGATCGCGCCAACCGATACCGTGCCAGACAATGCCAATCTGACCATCGATGGCATCGAAATCCAATTCCAGATGGCGCACGGCTCGGAAGCGGAGTCAGAAATGATGATGTACTTCCCCAAGTTCAAGGTATTGGACACCGGCGAAGTCACCAGCCAGCACATGCACAACGTCTATACCATTCGCGGCGCGGCAGTGCGCGATGCCAGTGCCTGGTCGCACTATATTGATCTAGCCTTGGAGCGCTTTGGCGACAAGACTGATGTTCTGATCGGCCAGCACCACTGGCCAGTATGGGATCAGGAGGCAACCAAGCAGTTTCTCTCTGCCCAGCGTGATATGTACAAATACATCCACGACCAGTCGGTACGTATGATCAACAAGGGCTACCTGCCTGGCGACATTGCCGAGCAAATAAAACTGCCCGAAAGCCTTGATCAGCAATGGTACGCGCGCGGCTACTACGGCACCTTGAGCCACAACGCCAAAGCCATCTACCAGCGCTATATGGGCTGGTACGACGCCAATCCAGCCAACCTCAATCCGCTACCGCCTGAGCAAAACGCGGCAAAAACCGTGGCCTATATGGGCGGCGCCGACAAGGTTATCGAACAAGCCCGCAAAGACTTTGATAACGGCGAGTATCGCTGGGTGGCGTCAGTGATGAACCAGGTAGTGTTCGCCGAACCTGAAAATCAGGCGGCCCGTGAACTCGGCGCAGACGCATTGGAACAATTGGGTTATCAGGCAGAAGCAGGTACCTGGCGAGGAGCCTATCTCACCGGTGCCATGGAGCTGCGCAACGGGCCAACCGAAGCCACTGAAGGCTCGCTATCACCCGACGTACTGCAGGCGCTGGATACCGGCATGTTCTTTGACCTGATGGCTGTGCGCCTGGATGCCGACAAGGCCGCAGGCAAGCACTTGGTGATCAACTGGCAGCTCAGCGATACCGAGGAAAACTACCGCTTGAACCTGGAGCACTCTACCCTGACTTATCGCGAAAACGAGCAGGACGATGCAGCACAGGCAACGGTAGTCATGACCAGAGAAACACTGAACCAGATCTTGCTGCGCCGCACCACGTTCCCTGATGCGGTCAAAGCCGGCGAAATCACCATATCGGGCGAGCCAAGTGCATTCTTCGGGTTGCTGCAGATGCTGGAAGTGCCTTCAGGCAACTTTCCTATCGTAGAACCGGTAAAGCACTAGTAGGCAAAAACCCCCGCCTTTCGGCCACGAGGCGAGGGCGGGGTTTTTCATGGTTGCTGCAAAGCGACCAATAGTCGCTCAGCAAAGAATCCTCGTTGCTTACTCAAGCTGAATAGTCTCGGCGCAAACAACCAGCTCTGGGTAATCCCCATAAGCTGCGTATAAACCATTAGTGCCAACTGCTCTGCAGGCTGAGCTTGCGGTATAGCCCCCTCTTCCTGCGCCGCCAAAAGCAACTCCTGTAAAGTGCTTATCATGCTGCGTGTCAGCTTGCGTTCACGCTTAAGCGTGGCCGAAACAGCTTCAGTCATTTCTGTCTTGTTCAACAGGATCTCAAAGGACTGTCGGAACCAGGCGTCCTCCACCAATAAATCAAACCAACGCGTTACAAAGCGCTCTATGGTTGCCAGTGGCAGTAGCTCGCCGTTACGCGCCTGCGCAACCAACTGCTCAAGCGGTTCCTGAGAGTATGCCAACACCGCTTGAAACAAATCTTCCTTGTTTTTGAAGTGCCAATAAATAGGGCCCCGACTGTAACCTGCTTCAGTGCCAATCATCGCCAGGGTGGTATTCGAGTAGCCATTACGACTGAACAGTATCAGCGCGGCTTCAATAATTTTCAGGCGGGTTTTTTCCGCGTCTTCTTTGGTTCTGCGCATGGGTGTTCCAACAGGCGTTACCGGCAGCCAATGAATGAAATGACTACCGGTAACAGTCAGGCTAAATCAGAGAGCACCATCAGCTGCCATCTGCATGTACTCGGTATCAAACCGCAGCTTGATATTACCGGTATCACCCAGCGTCTTGTCGTTCGGCATTGCGATACCGACAAAATCAGCCGAATCAGCACCCTCGCCTAGCAGGCCTTTCTGGAAGGAAAACTGACGTACGCTATCCATCGCATCTACCGCCTCAGGGCTGCGAATGAAAGCCAGCGCGTCCGCCGGTTGCCAAAACATTTTCATGCCCGCCAACTGCGCTTCATACCCAGCCTGATCGGTACCCGAGGCTTCGCCGAGGAAAGCACGCGCCTTCTGGCCAGCCTCACTGTCGGTACCCATCTCAGTCATCAGCTCAAACCAGGCGCCGACCAAAGCCTTACCCAGCGCCGGATTGTCTCTCAGCGTCTCGCTGTTAACGATAGTCAGATCCTTGATATGGCCAGGAATCTGGCTGGAATCAAACACGCGATTGGCATCCGGCATGCTCAGTACTTCATCAAGCAGCGGATTCCAGGTGACTACGTTTTTCACATCAGGCGTACTGAAGGCCGCAACCATATCAGCATCACTGGTGTTGACCACGGTGACGTCGCTCTCACTCATCCCCACCGAGTCCAGCGCGCGCGCCAACAGGTAATGCGAAACGGACAGCTCAACCAGGTTAACCTGCTCACCCTCGAGGTCTTTCAGATCACTGCTACCTTTCATCACTATGCCGTCGTTACCGTTGGAATAGTCACCTACAATCAGCGCGGTGGTATCTACACCGCCTGCGGCTGGAATCGACAACGCATCCATGCTGGTAGCAACGACGCCGTCGAACTGCCCCGTGCTGTACTGGTTAATGGATTCGATGTAGTCGTTGATCTGCACGATCTCGACTTCAATACCGTATTTGTCAGCCCATTTTTTCATCAGGCCTGACTCATCAATGTATTTCCACGGAATCCAACCGGCATAAATACTCCAGGCCAGCTTGAAGCTATCCTTCTCTTCAGCCGATGCCGCCGGCACCATAACGGTGGATGCGGCCAAAGCGATCAATGCTCCGGAAACGACCTGCTTGAAACGTCGTGCAAAAGGTACGGACTTTTTCATGGTTCTACTCCAGATGATTTTAGTTATCGCCCTTGATTTAGGAAGACAGCAAAAACTGGGCCGCTTAAACACGCGGCCCAGTAGAATCAGAAAAACTTGAGGTAGCGGTCCAGTTCCCAATCAGATACATGCGTGTGGTATTCAGTCCACTCCTGGCGCTTGTAAGCGACAAAGCTATCGAACATTGCCTCGCCCAGAACCGCCTTGGACAGTGGGTCAGCCGCAAAAGCTTCAACCGCCTCGCCCAGGTTCTGCGGCAGCATCTCGATGTCCATTTCACGGACCTGCTGGTCGGTGTAGTTGTACATGTTCTCGCGGTGCGGTGCGCCAGGGTCCATGCTTTCGCGGATACCCTCAAGACCGGCCGCCAGCATCATTGCCGCACCGAGATAAGGGTTGCAGGAAATATCGGCGGCCCGACACTCAACGCGACTGCCTTGAGACGGAATACGCAACATATTGGTGCGGTTATTGTTGCCGTAGCATACGAAGACCGGCGCCCAGGTAGAACCAGACATACTGCCTTTACGAACCAAGCGCTTATAGCTGTTCACCGTGGGTGCGATGACGGCACTGATCGCCTTGGCGTGCTTCATAACACCCGCGATGAAGTGGTAAGCCATCTCGGTAACACCACAGCCGTGCGGATCATTTCCGTTAGCAGGGTCGAACAGATTCTTGCCGGTTTCGATGTCCGCTAACGACATATTGTAGTGCGCACCGCTGCCCGTGCGATTTGCCGAAGGCTTGGCCATAAAGCTGGCGAAACCACCGTGTTTGCGGGCGATCTCATTCGCCATCAGACGGAAGAACACCAACCGATCTGCCATACCGACCGCATCGGTATAGGTGAAATCCGTTTCAAACTGGCCGTTCGCATCTTCATGGTCAAAGGAGTAAACGTCCCAACCCATGGCATTCATCGCTTCAACCAGCTCACCGACGATCGGCAGGTTATCCATCAAACCACGGGGGTCGTAACAAGGCTTGGCTAGCGTATCGCGGCCACTGATCGGCTCGAAACCGCCATCTTCAGTATCCTTGAATAAAAAGAACTCCGTCTCGATACCTAGGTTGAACTTCAACCCCATATCGGCGGCCTTTGCTACCTGGCGCTTCAAGATGTTGCGTGAACAAGCTTCGAAGGGCGCGCCATCCAAATACAGATCACTGGCAAACCAGGCTAACTCGTTGTTCCAGGGGCACACCGTCATAGTCGCGGCATCAGGCATAGCCGCAACTTCGTTATCACTTATATCCTGCGGCACACCATCGAGTGCAGCACCAGTAAACAACTCAGACCCTTTCATCATTCGCCCAAGGTGCTCCAAAGGAACAAACTTGCCTTTGATCATGCCGTGGATATCGACATAACCACCAAGGGCGTACTTCACACCTTTTTCCTGCAGCGTCTGTTTGAGTTGCTCGGTTGTAGCTTGCTGGCTCATGCTGATACTCCAATGATTCTGGCCGCACCCACTGCGGCAACTGGTACGAATCTTCCATTCAACATACATGCCAGCATGCATGTATAAGAGATAAAAACAGATTAGCCATGTGAATCGCCCCCAGTATTCTAGACACTCGCCAGACTCTGGTAATGACGCTTTTCGTACTCGACCGGTGACAGGTCACCACTCGTGCCGTGCCGGCGCCTTGGGTTATAAAACATCTCAATGTAA
>NZ_JACGWE010000019.1:0-67813 GCF_014077575.1 Pseudomonas sp. 5Ae-yellow
TGGCCGAAAAGGGGCTGCAACGCGCTGAAAACGCGACTGAGGGCGATGAAATCGTTCCTGAAATGTTTTTTTTGTGAGCCGAGGTCATAATCGCCGCCCATATGGCCGGTATTTCAGACCTTCCCTAAGCAACGTGAGTAGGTAGCGCGAGAAGTAGGATTGGGAGCAAATGACGCAATTTAGTATTCCCCGTAATGCCCAAGCTGACAGGCCCGTTTGTGGGCGCGAAGCGGCGGAGAAGCATTCACCGTTGTGCCGCTTGTTATGTTTTGACGTTTCGCGCAACCATGATCACTTCGTCTGCTGAGTAAAGGTTAGATAGGGTAGCCTCCACTTCGGCACCAAGCACCTTTCTATAAAGACGCTGCGCGTGGTTATCGGCCCGCGTCGTGACTAAAATGTGCTTCAAGACCGATCCATGCCCCCGCAGCTTTCGGGCGACATCGGGCAATGTACGAGTTATCAGTATTTTTCCAATACCGTTTCCCTGAAAGCTTGGAGATACAGCTATCTGCTCGAGTTCGATAACTGCGCTCGGCCGAAACCCGGCTTTCTGAGACCAGATGATATAGCCAATACAGAATGCACCTGCATAAGCCACGTAGCATAAAATCCTGGGGGTGGCCTTTAAATTACTCTCCAACCACTCCAGTGAATGCTGCTGCCTGGTGAATGCGAGTCTGTGGATTTCAGAAGCGGCCTCTAGGTCCACATGCTGCATTTCTTTAACCGACACATCCCTTTCAGATTGCACTTATCTCTCCGGAAAATCGGCCGCTGTGCAGCCGATTGTTATGCTAGTCAAACGAAGGCGAGTTGCGTTCGGCTGGATCCGTCTTGAAATCCTTTATCAGCGTATGCGGGTCAACCTGCGCTCGATGCGCCTTCGCTGCTTGAGCCCACCAAGTCAATTGGTTGAATGTTCGGCCAAAATAATCGAACCATGCGTCTTGATCTTCCTGGGCCTGCACTGAACCATCTGCCGTAAAGATCTCTTGCGCCTTGGGCACATGTATCATTGCAGAAACTGGCAGGCAGCCCAGCTCCGAAAGAAACGTACGCATGCCAACAGCTGCACGCATCCCGCCCCATTGCCCTGCTGAATACGTAACGATCGCGCTCGGCTTGTAGGAAAACAAAGAACTGCCAAAGTGGTTCAACAGGTTGGCAAGCGCGGGGCTCATCGAATGGTTATATTCGGGGCTAACCATAACGAAGCCATCCGCATTTTCTATCTTTTCTGCCAATTGGTTAAGCTGCGCAGGCGCCTTGCTCCGGGGGTAAGCGAAGTGGGGCTTGAAAACGGGTTCTGGCGGATAATCAAGAACATCAACCAACTCAATTTCGTGGTCGGCATATCGAATTTTCAGGCATTCGAGCAACGCTTCTGTAACCCGAACACCCAGCCGGGCCGGCTTCGGAGGAGTGCTGTCGCGCGAGGTGCCCAAGAAAACCAAGAATTTCATTTGGAACTCCATTAGATAGCGGTGCTGGATAACGCTTCGCTTTGCGGTGTAACGGAGCGCAGCGTAGGTGGGTCAGGGAACAGCCTCTGGTTATGTCATGCTAGCTCAACCTGGGAGTCCCTCGAACTTTGGCACCTCTCCTAACTCCTCATCCCAAGCAGCTTTGCTTGATGAAAAAATGTGTGCTGTTGGCACCATAGAGATTTCACTGTCCAAGCACCCTGCGGGAACGACGAGCAAACCTGGGATCTGTGTGTTTGGCAATGCTGAGCCACACAATTTACAAAAGATTTTGTTATGACGAGTGCCAGGGAGCGTAAAGGAAGCCACAGCATCTGCACCCGACTGCCAGACCAATTTAGCTGAACGCGAGAATAGATTTGCCGCATGAGCCGAACCTGTATCTTTTTGGCAATGCTGACAGTGGCACAGGTAAAAGCTATCGAAATCACCTTTTACCTCAAAGCTCACGGTGCCACACAAACAAGAACCTAAATAATCAGTCATCAGAACTCCTTCCATGGCCTGTGAGTGAGAACACATAACGCCTAAGCACAGCGGCGGCCTTTAGGCCTTCCGGCGCCGCAGGCGCATACTGGTGCTTATTGTTATGTTTTAAGTACATTCTTTTTGTATAACCAACCAAGCAACTGCTGCTGCATTCATTTGATCATACAATTGCCGTTCTTTTGAGTCGGAATCTTCAGGTAAGGACTGAATGAACTCGGCCATTTTTGTCATAAAACCTTGAAAACTCATCTCTTCTAGGCAGTTGCTTGTTATACCCTCGTCATTCCAGCTTGATAAGTTAGCATCATAAATACCTCCCATATACCAACCCCTATCATTATCTGACATTGTATATAGATCTTTTAGTTGCAGACCATGACCTACAATAGGCCAAGTGGTAAAGCACGCGAATATAAAAACTAAATACTTTTTGGTATATTTCACTTGCTCTCCTTCAGAAAACATAACGCCTCACTCACCGGAATTTTAGGAGTGAAACGAGTAAAATTTCCGAGTGCAGTGACTTGTTATAAGAAAGACTAGGCTAACCTAACCTATTCTCTACATAGCCCCATAACTCGAATACTAATTTTTGTATTTCCAGCAGCTTATCTTCAACAAGTTTTTTCTGTGCAGATATCTCATTATCATACTCAGGAGTGCCAAGATTATGTTTTGGAATAAATGTTGCGCAATAGCTTCCGTTGTAACGATAATTACCCTGTTCTCTAATATTAAGAACCTGCCGCATTAGATCGACTATTCGATCCTGCCGATCTCTTACGCTTGGATCATAAGACCTAAGCTCTAAACTATAAATATGTATGCTCTGAAAAAAGTTGCTCAACTTGATATATACGTCTTGCTCAAACCAATACCCAGTTTCAGAACCTACCCATGAAACCTCACCACAATCATCATAAGAAAGAAGGTCTGTCACCGTTTTTAGAAAGCGATGTACTCTATCTCCTTCCTGCCCCCTAACAAATTCATTGCTATTTAAGCGAGCTCTAAGAGCTTCCTTATAACTATAAAGAGCTTTCCTATCAATTATTCCCGCGTGTGCCATTTTATGATGCTTATCGCATAGAAGAATTAGATTCTCCTTTCGGTTATCTTCTCGGTTTTGATTGATATGATGGATTTCGAGATATGTATGTTCACTGCATCCTGTTACTGAGCATTCATGCCCCGCTTCTACCTCAACTTCCCGCCTAATATTCGCCGGAATTGTTGGCCTCTCGGACTGATATGTGCTCATTACCGATATTCCTTATAACGTTTGGTTAAAGGGCGGGCATTAGCCCGTCCCAGTGAGCGAAGCGAACGGTTTGAACCAGTTGTTAGCAGCACTGACTACATGGTTGCTCGCAAATAAATGCAGAAGCATGCAAATATTGCTGTAGATGACCAGCTTATAGTTGCCCCAATTTTTCTGGCTTTTTCGTTGTTGTTAAGTGATAGAAGGTTGTGGATTTTTACCCAGCGCCCAGAGTACGCTGCGTCGACAGTGAGCATAAGTGCGGTAGTGGCAAAAACTAGAAGCCCTGCAAGTTCGAATAGCTCTTTTGATGAATACCATTTTGCAATTATTATGGTTATAAATATCCCATAAGTGAACTCAAGTATTCCAAACGCGGCTGCGGTAAATGCTGGCGCTGAGACGTTGCTTGAGCGCATAGACACAAGAAGGAGAGATAGTTGTAGGGTTATAAATGCGCTTGAGTAATAAAGAGGGGTGGATATGAAGCCTTCTAGGGCGAGGCTCTCGTGTGGATATGCAATAAATGATAACAGCACCACTCCTAGGAATACTGTGAGTGGGGTTAGAAAGCTAATATTGATTTTCAAGGGTTTTCTCGTATTTAGATTTGCGTTGCTAACGCCTGCAGCTGCGGCAAGTTGCGAGCGCAGCGAGTAATTTGTCCGACAGCCTGCACTTGTTAGACTTTATTTCCAATCATACCTAAATATTTTTCTCTGTGAAAAATGATAAGCGCTCCAAGGCAAGCAATACCTATTACAAACATAATCTTTAATCTTTGCTCTACCAAGGTTGTTTTTATTTCGTCGTTCTGCTCCAGGTACGATATTGCCTCTTCTCGCGACTCGAAGAGTTTCTTGCCTTCATCCAGAGGGTGGTTAGCATCCATAATTTTTTGCAAAAAGGTCTGATAGACAAGCTCCCCAGACATATGCGCTATTCCAGCAGCGAGGTTCCCACTTACCTTGTCAAATATTTCGAATATGGTTTCCACGTTTTCTTGAATTGTGAAAGGTGACGCCTGGTGAGCCAAATCATTTCTCAGTTTTCGCAGGCGATGCATACAGTTGATTAGATCTTCAGGAAGAACTTGGCAAACATATGCAATATCCAGTTTGGAAGATAGGGTGCCGAACGCGCCCTTACCGTCAAATATCGCTTTTTTCCGACTGTTACTTGTATATTCTGGCAAGCGAGATTTGAACATTGTAGTAAGCTCTTCATCCAACATCGAAACCCCAAGAAGAACACACCCTCTGTCTGCTTCGGCCATAAGCAGAGAGTAAGCACGCTCTAAAAAACTCTTGTGAATCCTGATGTTCGAATAGGGATACCATAGTCTATGTCCTTTGAGCCTAACGCCCGCAGCACGGGCAAAATTGAAGCGCAGCGGAAACTTTGTCCCAGTGCCTGCGATTGTTATGCATTTTCGCCCAAGGGAAATAGAGAGCGCCCAAAACTACTCGGCTACCGGTTGGCAATATAGCTTCTCGCATAAGCGTCTCTATACTCTTCAAGCCCATGGCCAGGGCACCGCCTTTCAAGCTCTTCAAATAACTCGTTCAGATCCTCAATCGGACTACTGTTGAGTTCGGGAACGTGATCCCACTTTCCTTCCGAAACTTCATTCACCAGCTCGTCGGCTGCTTTGGCCAGAGCCACCCTGGCTTCATGCTTCTGTTTGGTCACTGACGATTACCATGTGCATAACAGTGATTAGATAGAACGCGGTGTTAATGCATAACCGCGCGTTCGAGATAACTCCGGAATACTGCCGTCACCGTAAAAATATTTTTTCATTAAAACCATTACGTTACGCCCATCTTGGTAATTCCGTACGTATTCGCTTGACTTCGACATTTCATGAATCTATTACTACTGTATAAATAACCAGCTAAGGAGTCAGCATGGACAGCCTATCTCCCCGACCCCGCTTGCGTGATCAATTTCGGGCGGTCATTCGTGTTAATCATTACAGCATTCGTACCGAAAAGAGCTACTGGTACTGGATTCGTTATTTCATTCGTTTTAACAAGTTGCGTCATCCATTGGAGCTTGGCCCGGCTGAGGTGAACACCTTTCTCAGTTGGCTTGCCACCGATCGGCAATTTGCGGCTGCGACGCAGAATCTCGCGCTGAATGCCATTGTGCTTCTGTATTCGCGGGTACTTGAGCAGCCGTTGGGTGATATTGGTGACACCATACGGGTCAAGGCCGGTATTGCTTACGCACACAGAAGCCATGAGCATTATTGAGCTTCTGACAGAACCTTATCGCGCGGTACAGACTCTGCTGGGCCGGGCGTTTTCCGGTTGATGGCCTAACCCCAGGCACGCTAGCGCCCTGCTCTATCTACAGACCCGTTGGGCCGGTTTAACATTGGGAGTGAAGGAATGCTGGCTGTCCTTGCCATGGCGGCGGTTGAGAACCACCTGAGGGACGGGATTAACTGCAATTCCTTTGCTTGGTTCGAGAGTAATCCAGCGTGGCGGGCTTTGTCCAAGGCATTTTTTGGCTATGCGGGGGCCAGAAAGCACAATCCCGGCGAGTGCCGGGATTGTGTGTTAGCTGCGTTGGCTGGGGTTAACCGGCCCACACCCGCGCATTGCGGAACATGCGCATCCAGCCGCCGTCCTCGCTCCAGTCATCGGGATACCAGGAGTTCTGTACGGCACGGAATACCCGCTCGGGGTGGGGCATCATGATGGTGACGCGTCCGTCGCGAGTAGTCAGGCCGGTAATACCGCGCGGTGAGCCGTTAGGGTTGGCCGGGTAGCGTTCGGTCATGCGGCCACGGTTATCAACATAACGCAGGGCAACGGCGTTGGCTGCTTCACAGGCGTCGACGGCGGCGCTGTCGGCAAACTCGGCGTGACCTTCACCATGGGCGATGGCAATCGGCATACGCGAGCCAACCATGCCGTTGAGGAAGATCGACGGCGACGGCTGCACTTCTACCATGGCAACGCGTGCTTCAAACTGCTCAGACTTGTTGCGTACAAAGTGCGGCCAGTGATCGCTGCCCGGGATTAGTTCGCGCAGGTTGGAGAGCATCTGGCAGCCATTGCACACGCCCAGAGCAAAGGTATCCGTACGAGCGAAGAACTCGGTGAAGGCTTCGCGCGCGATGCCGTTAAACAGAATGGACTTGGCCCAGCCCTCCCCTGCACCCAATACATCACCGTAGGAGAAGCCACCACACGCTACCAGGCCACGGAAGCCTTCCAGCGTGACGCGGCCACTGAGAATGTCACTCATGTGAACATCAATGGCGGTAAAGCCAGCACGATTGAACGCGGCGGCCATTTCGACCTGGCCGTTGACGCCCTGTTCACGCAGGATAGCGATACGCGGACGGTTGCCATTGGCGATGAGGCCAGCAGCAATATCGTCATTGAGTTCAAAGCTGAGCAGCGCCTGCAAACCGGGGTTGGCATCATCGGCGATGGCTTCAAACTCCTGATCAGCGCAGTCTGCGTTGTCACGCAGGCGCTGGATCTGCCAGCTGGTTTCTGTCCAGACGCGCTGCCAGGCGGCGCGGGAGTTTTCCAGAACCGTTTCACCCGCCAACTGGAAGACAATGGCTGGATCGCTGGTTGGCTGACCGATCACGGCGCAGCACTCCTCCAGCCCAGCATCGGAGAACTGGCTGAGCACGTCGGCGGTATCTTCCTGCGATACTTGGATAACGGCGCCGAGTTCTTCGCTGAACAGCACAGCGGGCAGTGCCTTGCTGTCCTGGGTGAGCACATCGAGGTTGATGCTCAAGCCGCAACGGGCGGCAAACGCCATTTCTGTCAGCGTGGTGAAGAGGCCACCGTCAGAGCGGTCATGATAGGCAAGCAGCAGCTCATCCTGGTTCAGCCCCTGAATGACGGCGAAGAAGGCTTTCAGGTCTTCGGCATCGTCCAGATCAGGCACCTGCTGACCGATCTTGTTGTATACCTGCGCCAGAGCGGAGCCGCCCATACGGTTCTGGCCACGCCCCAGGTCGATTGCGATCAAGTCTGTAGGGCCATGATCCAGACGCAATTGCGGCGTCAGGGTGGCGCGTACGTCTTGCACTGGCGCAAAGCCGGTGACGATCAATGACAACGGCGAGGTGACTGACTTGTCAGTGCCGGCGTCGTCCCAACGGGTCTTCATTGACATGGAGTCTTTGCCCACCGGGATGGTAATGCCCAGCTCGGGACACAGCTCCATACCCACGGCTTTGACCGTCTCGTACAAGCGCGCGTCTTCACCGGGGTGGCCTGCGGCCGACATCCAGTTGGCGGACAGCTTGATGTCCGACAGCTTTTCAATACGGGCGGCGGCCAGGTTGGTGACCGTTTCTGCTACCGCCATGCGGCCGGAGGCAGGCGCATCCAACAGGGCCAGCGGGGTACGCTCGCCCATGGCCATGGCTTCACCGGTATTCACATCAAAGCTGGTAGCGGTGACGGCGCAATCGGCAACCGGGACCTGCCAGGGGCCGACCATCTGGTCGCGGGCAACCAGGCCAGTGATGCTGCGATCACCAATGGTAATCAGGAAGCTCTTGCTGGCAACGGCGGGCAAACGCAATACGCGGTCAGCAGCTTCGGCCAGCTCTACGGTTGCGGCATCAAAGTCGTCGCCTTGCTCAGCCTCGCGGGTCACGCTGCGGTGCATACGTGGCGGCTTGCCGAGCAATACGGAGAGAGGCATATCAACCGGCTGGTTGTCGAAGTGCTGATCGTTCAGCACCAGCAGTTGCTCTTCTGTGGCTTCACCCACGACGGCAAAGGGGCAACGCTCGCGCTGACAAATGGCTTCAAAACGCTCGTAGTCGGCGTTAGGTACCGCCATGACGTAGCGTTCCTGGGATTCGTTGGACCAGATCTCCAGTGGACTCATGCCCGGCTCGTCGTTAGGTACATCGCGCAGTTCAAAGCGACCACCGCGTCCGCCATCATTGACCAGCTCAGGGAAGGCGTTGGACAAACCGCCTGCGCCTACGTCATGGATGAAGGCGATGGGGTTTTTGTCACCCAGCTGCCAGCACCGGTCGATAACCTCCTGACAGCGGCGCTCCATTTCCGGGTTTTCGCGCTGTACCGAGGCAAAATCCAGGTTCTCGGCGCTGCTGCCGGTCGCCATGGAAGAGGCTGCGCCACCGCCCAGACCAATCAACATGGCTGGGCCGCCCAATACCACCAGCTTGGCACCCACCGGAATCTCGGACTTCTCAACGTGGTTGGCGCGGATGTTACCCATGCCACCGGCGATCATGATCGGCTTGTGGTAACCACGAGTTTCCGGGCCACGTGGCGAGGCAATCGTCTGTTCAAAGGTACGGAAGTAGCCGTTCAGGTTGGGACGGCCAAATTCATTGTTGAACGCGGCGCCGCCCAGCGGACCTTCGATCATGATCTGCAGCGGGGTAACAATGCGCGATGGCTTGCCGTTGTCTTCTTCCCAGTCATGGGTGAAGCCGGGAATGCGCAGGTTGGACACGGTAAAGCCGCTCAAACCGGCCTTGGGCTTGCCGCCGATACCGGTCGCGCCTTCATCACGAATCTCGCCGCCGGAACCGGTCGCCGCGCCCGGGAATGGCGCAATCGCGGTCGGGTGGTTATGCGTTTCGACCTTCATCAGAATATGCACCGGCTCTTCATGCGCGCGGTACTCATTGCTGCCCGGCACCGGGAAGAAGCGACCAGCGGTAAAGCCTTCAATCACGGCAGCGTTATCTTTATAGGCCGACAGCACGCCTTCGGGGTGCAGCTCGAAGGTGTTTTTGATCATGCCGAACAAGCTTTTCTGCTGCGCCTCGCCATCGATATCCCAGGTGGCATTAAAGATCTTGTGGCGGCAGTGCTCGGAGTTGGCCTGGGCAAACATCATCAGCTCGACATCGCTGGGGTTACGCTCCAGGGCGGTAAAGCTCTCAACCAGATAATCAATCTCGTCATCAGCCAACGCCAGCCCCAGGCTGTTGTTGGCCTCGGCCAGGGCAGCACGCCCGCCTGCCAGCACGTCCACCCGCTGAAACGGCTTGGGCTGCGTATGCGCGAACAGGCCAGCGGCAGCGTCCAGATCGTCCAGTGCTACCTCGGTCATGCGGTCGTATAGTTCGGCTACCAGCTGCTCGCGCTGCGCGGCGCTAAACTCGCCGCTGACGTAGTAGGCAACTCCGCGCTCAATCCGCGCGACCTGGCTGAGACCACAATTGCGCGCGATGTCCGTCGCCTTGCTCGACCAGGGTGAGATAGTGCCAAACCGCGGCATTACCAGCACCAGCTCGCCGGCGGGCTCTTCCACTGCTACCGAGGGGCCATAGCGCAGCAAGCGCGACAGCACCTGCTCGGACGACTCGTCCAGCTCGGCAGTCAGCTCGGCAAAATGCATGAATTCGGCATACACCCCGCTGACGGCGGCGACACGGTTTTGCAGACGGGCAAGCAGCTTGCTGCGGCGAAAATCAGAAAGGGCTGGGGCTCCACGCAGGATATGCATGTCGGTAACGGCCTCGGAGATGCTGGAAATGGGAAAAAGAAGGCGCATAGGATACCTCAAGCAGCGCCTGCGAACCATGCCGGACATTCACCTGTGTCGAGCAAAATCACGATGCAAGTTCAAGCTATTGCCCCGCGACGGTTTTGCCTATACTGGCGCCATGCATCACAAACCGGCACGCAAAATAACGTTTCCGGCTCTGGCAGTCGCCTTGTGCGCAGTGCTGCTGGCGGCCTGTGAAAAGAGCACCCAACTGGAGGATATCCGGGAGGCAGGGTCACTGCGCGTGATCACCCGCAATACGCCGACCACGTTCTATCAGGACCGCAACGGCGATACCGGGCTGGAATACGAGCTCAGCAAGCGCTTTGCCGACAGCCTGAATGTTGAGCTGGATATCCAGAGCGCCGACACCGTAGAAAGCCTGTATCAGCAGCTGAGTAGCAGCGATGGCCCTGACCTTGCGGCTGCGGGCCTGACGGTCAATCCGCAACGGCAGGAGCAGATTCGCTTCGCCACGCCTTATCTGCAGGTCACCCCGCAAGTCGTCTATCGTCGTGGCAGCAGCAAGCCGCGCAAACTTGAGGATCTCTACGGTCAGCGTCTTATGGTACTCAAGGGCAGCACCCTGGCCGATGAGTTGCGCGGGCTGCAGGCGGAGCACCCCGAGTTGGAGTTCGAGGAGTCCGACAACGTTGAGGTAGTGGATCTGCTACGCATGGTCAACGATGATGAAATTGACGCCGCGGTGGTCTACTCCAATGAACTGGTGGTCAATCAGGCCTTCTACCCCGCCGTCAGCGTGGCCTTTGATCTGGGCCCTGAACAACCCATGGCCTGGGCACTGAAACAGCACGCCGACACGACCCTGCTTGATGCGGTAAGCGCCTTTTTTGCCAAAATCAAAGACGATGGCACCCTGGACCAACTGATTGAGCGCTTTTACGGGCATTCGGACGTGCTCGATTACGTGGGCGCGCGCGCGTTCGCCGAGCATATGCAGTCACGATTGCCACGCTACGAATCCTTTCTGCGCCAGGCGGGTGAGCAGTACGGTCTGGATTGGCGCCTGCTGGCTGCCATGGCGTACCAGGAGTCACTTTGGGATGAAAGCGCACGCTCGGCAACCGGGGTACGCGGCCTCATGATGCTGACGCTACCGACCGCCAAATTTGTCGGCGTCACCAACCGGGTTGATCCGCAGCAAAGCATCATGGGTGGCGCACGTTATCTGGTATGGGTGCGCGACCAAATCTCGACGGACATCCCTGAGCCAGACCGCACCTGGTTTGCCCTGGCGTCCTACAACGTCGGCCTGGGCCACCTGGAAGACGCCCGCAAACTGACCGAGAAAAATGGGCGTGATCCGAACCGCTGGATTGATGTGAAGGACTTCCTGCCGCTGCTGCAAAAGAAACAGTGGTACACCCAAACCCGCTACGGCTATGCGCGCGGCTCAGAGCCAGTGCATTACGTGCAGAACATCCGCCGCTATCACGACATCCTCCAGTGGGTCACCCAACCCCAATCCGAGTCGCGCCAGCAATCTACGGGGCAGTACTCCGCGCCGGGGATTCTAGAGCAGTTGCCAGAGGGGATTTAGGGCTCGCTGGAAGCTAATCAGTATGAAGGGCAGTGCATGCGAACCGTCAACAGATCTGAAATATAACAGCACCAAAAAGCCTGTATCACTCAGTCTTCTTCTAGCTTTGAGCTTCCAGCTTCTGGCTCTTCATCCCCTACCTGTCTCGACTTGCGTCGCTGCGCAAAAAAAGCAGTGAGTAAGCTGGCGCATTCCTGCGCCAATACTCCACCCTCGACCAACATCCGGTGATTCATCCAGGGTTGTTCAAGCACTTGGCTGCGGCTGAGTACGGCGCCGGACTTGGGTTCCTGCGCGCCGTAGACCAGACGAGCGATACGGCTGTGCACCAGCAAGCCCGCGCACATGGTGCAGGGCTCGAGGGTGACGTAGAGGGTAGTGCCGGGCAGGCGGTAGTTCTGCAGGGCTGTGGCAGCCTCGCGGATCGCGACCATTTCCGCGTGAGCGCTCGGGTCATTGCTGGTGATGGGCTGATTGAAGCCTCGGCCGATCACCTGACCGTCTCGCACCAGTACGGCGCCGACCGGGACTTCACCCCGTTCGGCGGCGTGCTGCGCCTCCTGCAGCGCCAGCCGCATGAAGTCGATATCAGCTGGCGTCATGGTCGGCTCCGCATCAGATCAACTTACGCTCACGCAGCAAGCCAACCACTTTTTCAACACAGCCATTGAGATCCAATTCGGCCGTATTAAGCACCAGATCAGCGTCGTCTGGCGTCTCGTACGGGAAGGACACACCCGGAATGGTGCCCTCGACATTAGCGGCATAGATACCGGATGGATCACGCGTCTGGCACACCTCCATCGGGGTATCCAGATACACCAGCAGGCAGCGCTCACCGAGGAGATAGCGTGCAGTCGCACGGCTTTCTTCGGTAGGCGCGACGAAGGCGCCAATGGCGATCAGACCAGCATCGTTCATCTGCCGCGCAATGCGCGCACCCTTGTGCAGGTTCTCGGCGCGACCCGCCGCGTCCATCGACAAGCCCTTGCTCAGGTCTTGACGCATTTCCTTGCCGTCCAGCACGTAGCAGGCGCGGCCGGCATCAAAGAGTTTACGTTCCAGGGCGTAGGCGATAGAGCTTTTGCCCGAGCCGGAAAGGCCTGTGAAGAGCACGGTGACCGGGTCCTGACCAAAGCGATCGGCGCGCTCCTGCGCCGTCACGTGGGCCAGACGACCATGTTGGCTGCCACCGACGTGCTCACCCTTGGCACCCTTGGCGACAATCATACCGGCGCCGACAGTGCCATTGGTCATCCGGTCGATGACGATAAAGGCACCGGAGGTGTGGTTAGTCTGATAGTCGTCATAGGCGATCGGCCGCTCCAGCGACAGCTCGACTCGGCCGATTTCGTTTAAGCCCAACTGGGCTGCGCCCTGCTCTTCCAGCGTATTGACGTCGATTCGGTGCTGAATGCGGGTGAAGGAGCCGGGGCTGTTGCTGGTGGCACGCTTGATATCGTACTTGCGACCCGGCTGCATGGGCTGCTCGGCCATCCACACCAGGGTGGCATCAAACTGGTCGCCAATCAGCGGCAGATTATCCGCGTGGCACAGCATGTCACCACGGGAGATATCGATCTCGTCTTCCAGCGTCAGCGTCACGGCCTGACCGGGGCCCGCCACTTCCAGTTCACCGTCAAAAGTAACGATGGATTTGACCTGACTACGCTTGCCCGATGGCAGCACAACCAGCTCATCGCCCTTATGCACCACACCAGAGGCAATGGTACCGGCAAAGCCGCGGAAGTTGAGGTTGGGGCGGGTAACCAGCTGCACCGGAAAGCGCAGGTCAGTCAGATTGCGGTCTGCTGCAATCTCGACGGTTTCCAGAATTTCCATCAAGGTCTGGCCGGTGTACCAAGGGCTGCGTTCGCTGCGATTGACCACGTTGTCACCCTTGAGGGCCGACATGGGCACGAAGTGCACGCTGTTACCGTCGAGCAGTTCCAGACCGGCGGCAAATTCACGGTAGTCGTTGCAAATGCCCTCAAACACGCCCTGATCAAAGTCCTTCAGGTCCATCTTGTTGACTGCAACCACAATGTGCTTGATGCCCAGCAGCGACGCAATAAAGCTGTGGCGCTTGGTTTGCGTCTGCACACCGTAGCGCGCGTCGATCAGGATAATCGCCAGGTCGCAGGTTGAAGCACCGGTCGCCATGTTGCGCGTGTACTGCTCATGGCCGGGGGTGTCGGCAATAATGAACTTGCGCTTGGCGGTAGAGAAGTAGCGATACGCCACATCAATGGTGATGCCCTGCTCACGCTCAGCCTGCAGACCATCCACCAGCAACGCCAGATCCACTTCTTCGCCGGTAGTACCGGACTTCTTGGAATCACGGGTGATGGCTTCCATGTGATCTTCATAGATCATCTTGGAGTCGTGCAGCAGACGACCAATCAGCGTGCTTTTGCCGTCATCGACATTGCCGCAGGTAAGAAAGCGCAGCAGCTCTTTACGTTCGTGCTGGGACAGGTAGGCCAGGATGTCTTGGCTGATTAGATCGGATTGATGCGACATAACGTGTTCTCGATTCTGTAAAGCCGGAAGCTTAAAGCTGAAAGCTCGAAGCAAAACCAGTCATTTATTTCGCTTTATCCATCGCTGCTTGAGCACGGATAGTGTTTATCAAACTTGCCAGCATGGCCGCGATCTCACGCGTTTCCTTCACCGCCCTAGCTGCATAACTCTTGTCCAGCATGTCCGCTTCTTGCCCAATGTATAGTTGGGTACGTAACTCTGCACAAGAGCCTTTGGCAATAAGCAAAAAACGAACTTTTTCGCGTGCTCCGTCTCGACTCATGCCTTCCGCAATATTGCTCGGTATCGACAGGCCGGAACGGGTTATTTGATCCCGAAAGCCCCAGTCACGATGCCCAGACATCGTCTTGTATAAACCGACCGAAAGCCGAGCGGAACGCTTCCATACTTCAAGTTTTTCAAAATCCAACGCAACCTCCGTGTTGCTTTTAGCTTCAAGCTTCCCGCTTCAAGCTCTAGGCTATTAGAAGTAGCCTTGCCGCTTCTTCTCTTCCATCGACCCGGCCTGGTCGTGGTCGATCATGCGACCCTGGCGCTCGGAGGTGCGTGTCAGCAGCATTTCCTGGATGATCTCCGGCAGGCTGGCGGCGGTTGATTCAACGGCGCCGGTCAGTGGGTAGCAGCCGAGGGTACGGAAACGTACCTGTTTCATCATTGGGGTTTCGCCCGGTTCCAGCGGCATGCGCTCGTCATCGACCATGATCAGCGAACCGTTGCGCTCCACTACGGGGCGCTCGCCCGCGAAATACAGCGGTACGATCGGGATGCTATCAAGATAGATGTATTGCCAGATATCCAGCTCGGTCCAGTTAGACAGCGGGAACACGCGAATACTCTCGCCCTTGTGGACCTTGCCGTTATATACGTTCCACAGCTCAGGACGCTGGTTTTTTGGGTCCCAGCGGTGATGCTTGTCGCGGAAGGAGTAAACGCGTTCTTTGGCGCGTGACTTCTCTTCGTCGCGACGCGCGCCGCCAAAGGCAGCATCAAAACCGTATTTGTCGAGCGCCTGCTTGAGGCCTTGGGTCTTCATTACATCGGTGTGCACGGCGCTGCCGTGGGTGAAGGGGTTGATGCCCTGCTCCACGCCTTCGGGGTTCATGTGCACCAGCAGATCAAGATCCATTTCCTTGACCATCTTTTCGCGGAATTCATACATGGCCTGGAATTTCCAGCCAGTATCCACGTGCAGCACGGGGAATGGCAGGCGGCCAGGATAAAAGGCCTTGCGCGCCAGGTGCAGCATCACGGCAGAGTCTTTACCGATCGAATACAGCATGACCGGGTTATCGAATTCGGCAGCCACTTCACGAATGATATGGATGCTTTCCGCTTCCAATTGCTTCAGATGGGTCAATTTTTCCAGCATGGTGTACTCGCATTGAACGGGGAAACAAGGTCCCGGGTACCAATTTGGTCAGCATTGTAACAAAGACCCGTGATTCTAATAAGCGCCCGATCAATACCTATAAGTTATAAAGATATAGCCCTTCGCACGGTCGGCAGGTCGCGCCAAGCGCGCCCCAGGCTCTTAGCTTTAAACCGGATTATCCATATCAATAAATTGGTGCTGCACACCAAAAACCTGAGCCAGATGCTCCCCCAACGCTTGCACACCATAGCGCTCAGTGGCGTGGTGGCCTGCCGCGTAAAAGTGGATGCCGTTTTCACGTGCGGCATGCACGGTCGGTTCGGATATCTCGCCGGTAACAAAGGCATCAACCCCCAGCGCTATGGCCTTGTCGATATAACCCTGCGCTGCGCCGGTGCACCAGGCTATACGTTTGACCGGTCGCTGGTGGCCGGCAATAAACAGCGGTTCGCGATCCAACGCCCGGGCCAGCGATTGCGCCAACTGCTCGCCCGTCTGCGCTGCGGGCAACTCACCCACCAAGCCAACCGAGCGTGGGTTGCCCACTTCCAGTGGTCCGCTTATCTGCCAGCCCATCAAACGAGCCAGCTGCACGTTGTTGCCCACCTCGGCGTGCACATCCAGGGGCAAGTGATAGGCAAGCAAATTCAGGTCGTTTTGCAACAGTGCTTTCAAGCGACGCTGCTTGATACCCACTATGGCCGCTGACTCGCCTTTCCAGAAATAGCCATGATGCACCAGCAGCATATCGCCACCTGCCTGCACAGCCGCATCCACCATGTCCTGACTGGCCGTGACACCGGTGATAATGCGTTGCACCTGGTCAGTGCCTTCAACCTGCAATCCGTTTGGGCAATAGTCCTGAAAGGCATCCGCCGCCAAGAATGTATTGCAATAATCCACCAGCGTAGTGCGATCAACCATGCCGTTCTCCTGAATGCTAAACCAACCGCCATTTTCCGGGGTCGGGGCCGTATATACAACAATCGCTACTCAGCGCCTGCATAATCTGCGGTTACGCCTTATAATGCGGGCCATCGTCAGCAAGGAGTGCATACGATTGCCTTGCTGTACGCATGACAAAATACATCCAGGCAGCATGAATCGAGCGTAGCCCCGGAACCTGGTGCCTGTAGCGCTCAACACACTTCAGAGTAGGGTTTAATGAAGAGTTTATTGCGCAGTATGGCCTGGCCGGTTGTGTGCGGTGTTTTACTGGCCTTGGTAATCATGCAGCAGTTCCCCGAATGGTTGGGGCTGCCAGCTCACGACATAGTGTTACGCGAAGTGTCGGAGACACGCTCGAATATGGGCCTGGTGTCTTACGCCTCGGGCGTAGAACGTGCCGCACCAGCCGTCGTCAACATTTACACCAGCAAGCAGATCGCCTCCAGTTCGCCGACAAATTTCGACAACCCCAGCGTTCGGGATTATGCGGACTCGCTGCCCAACCCGGAGCGTCGCCAGTCCAGCCTCGGTTCGGCGGTTATTCTCAATTCCGAAGGTTACCTGCTGACCAACAACCACGTGATTGCCGGTTCTGATGAGATCCTGGTTGCACTGCAGGATGGCCGCGAAGCGCTCGCTTCACTGATCGGCACCGACCCTGAGACCGATCTGGCGGTACTCAAAATAGATTTGCCCGACCTGCCCGCCGTTACTATCGATTCACGTGATCAGCAGCGCATCGGTGATGTGGTTATGGCCATCGGCAACCCCTTTGGCCTTGGCCAGACCGTCACTATGGGCATTATTAGTGCGACCGGGCGCAACCAGTTGGGGCTCAATACCTATGAAGATTTCATTCAGACCGATGCCGCCATTAACCAGGGCAACTCCGGTGGCGCGCTGGTTGACGCACAAGGCAACCTGATCGGCATCAACACCGCTATCTTCTCGCAGGCGGGCTCAGCGCAGGGCATCGGTTTTGCGATTCCAGCCAAGCTCGCGGTAGAGGTGATGCAGGCCATTATTCAGCACGGCCGAGTGATACGCGGCTGGCTGGGCGTAGAGGTACAACCACTGACGCCCGAGTTGGCCGAGTCATTTGGTCTGGATATCAGCCAGGGCATTGTCGTCGCGAGCCTATACCGCAACGGCCCGGCATGGAATGCCGGCCTGCTGCCTGGCGACGTAATCCTGAAAATCGATGACCAGGCTGCGACCAGCGGACGCCAGGCAATGAACCAGGTAGCACGTGCAAAGCCCAGTGACCGCATCAAATTAAGTGTGCTGCGCAACGGCGAACAGATGAGCTTCAGCGCAGAAGTGGGTGTACGCCCCAGCTTCCGCGCGGCCAATTGATCGCCTCTTCAGCTAAAGGCTAGAGCAGGTTTTTCAGGGCACTGAGCAGTGCCTTGTTCTGTGCTTCATTGCCGATGGTGATGCGCAAAAACTGATCGATACGCGGCAGTTTAAAATGTCGCACTATCACTTTCTGCTCGCGCAAGCCCTGAGCCAGTTCTGCGGCGTCGCGTTGCCCATGGCGAGCAAAAACAAAGTTAGCCTGCGACGGCAGCACTTCAAACCCCAGCTCAAGCAACGCAGCACTGAGCTTCTCGCGACTATTGATCACCGCGTTGCGGGTCTGCGCAAACCAATCCCGGTCCTGAAACGCGGCCACGGCACCAACAATCGCCAGACGATCCAGCGGATAGGAATTGAAGCTATTTTTTATCCGCTCCAGCGCTTCAATCAAATCCGGATGACCTACCGCAAAACCAACCCGCAGCCCGGCCAATGAGCGTGATTTGGACAGCGTCTGAGTGACCAGCAGGTTCGGGTAGCGATCAACCAGCGCAATGGCTGTCTCGCCGCCGAAGTCTACATAGGCCTCATCGACCACAACAACGGAATCGGGACTACCCTGCACTATCGCCTCGACCTCGGCCAGGGGTAGCCCTACGCCCGTTGGCGCATTGGGGTTAGGGAAGATAATGCCGCCATTGGCCTGCTGGTAGTGCGCGGGTACCAGACGGAAGTTATCATCCAGCGGCTGCGGCGCCGACTCAATGCCGTACAAGCCGCAATAGACCGGATAAAAGCTGTAGGTAATATCCGGATAGATCACCGGCTTGCCATGCTGAAACAAGCCATGAAAAATGTGCGCCAGCACTTCATCCGAGCCGTTACCCACAAACACCTGAGCACTGGTGACACCGTAATAGTCGGCAATTTCAGCTTTCAGCGCGTCCGCATTGGGCGCGGGATAGAGACGCAAGCTGTCATTCAACTCAGCCTGAATGGCCTCGGCCACGCGGGGCGAAGGACCATAGGGGTTTTCGTTGGTATTGAGCTTGATCAGGTTCTCGACTTTCGGCTGCTCACCCGGAACATAAGGCACCAGCTGCTTGACGAAGGGGCTCCAGAAACGACTCACAGGGCAATCCTCATAAATGAGGCTTGAAGCTAAAAGCTGGAAGCTCGAAGCAAACCCGAATATCAGATCAGTTCGCGCGACTTCCAGCTTTCAGCTTCCAGCTAATCAGGGTTTTATCCGGTATTCCGCACTACGTGCGTGGGCTGTCAGGCTTTCGCCGCGGGCCAGCACTGAGGCGGTTTTGCCTAGTTCAGAGGCGCCATCGGGTGAGCAGAAAATAACCGAGGAGCGTTTCTGAAAGTCATAGACGCCCAGGGGCGACGAAAAGCGTGCAGTGCCAGACGTAGGCAACACGTGATTCGGACCGGCGCAGTAGTCTCCCAGCGCCTCTGGGGTGTGGCGCCCCATAAAGATAGCACCAGCGTGGCGAATCAGCGGCAGTAGTGCGTCTGGATCTTCTACCGACAACTCCAGGTGCTCAGGGGCAATTCGATTCGCCAGTTCGCACGCTTGCTCAAGGTTATCTACCTTGATCAGCGCTGCGCGATTCTCCAGCGATACACGCACGATGGCCTCGCGCTCCAACTCACCGATCAGCCGATTCAAGCTGGCCTCTACCGCATCCAGAAAGGACGCATCCGGCGACAACAGAATGGATTGCGCATCTTCGTCATGCTCAGCCTGCGAGAACAGGTCCATGGCGATCCAGTCAGGATCGGTCTGGCCGTCACACACCACCAGAATTTCGGATGGACCGGCAATCATATCGATACCGACCTGGCCAAATACCGCGCGTTTGGCGGTGGCTACGTAGATGTTGCCAGGGCCAACAATCTTGTCGACCCGCGGCACACTTTCAGTACCGTAGGCCAGGGCCGCAACCGCTTGTGCGCCGCCGATGGTAAAGACCCGGTCGACACCGGCAAGGCACGCAGCCGCCAATACCAGTTCGTTGATTTCTCCGCGCGGGGTCGGAACCACCATGACCACTTCCGGCACGCCTGCCACCTTGGCAGGAATGGCATTCATCAAAACAGATGAAGGATAGGAAGCCTTGCCACCCGGCACATAAAGACCAGCCCGGTCCAGCGGAGTAATTTGTTGACCGAGCACAGTGCCATCCGCCTCGGTGTAGCGCCAGGACTCCTGACGCTGATGCTCGTGATAACGCTTCACTCGCTCGGCCGCCACTTCCAGCGCTTCGCGCTGCTCGCCGGTGATGCGCTCCAGAGCCAACTCAAGGCGAGCACGATCCAGGATCAGATCGGCCATGGCATCAACCTGCAAACCATCGAAGCGAGCCGTGTACTCCACCAGCGCAGCATCACCGCGCTCACGCACGGCGGCGATGATTTCTTCAACGCGGTTATTGACCGCCTTATCGGAAACCCCTTCCCAGGCCAGCAACACGTCCAGATGCTGGGCAAAATCGCTCTGATTGGCGTTCAGACGGGCGATTTTCAGCGGCGTGCTCATAGCAGGTACCTTTAACAGTGGGATGGTAAACCAGGTTAAAACTAGCTTGTGCGGCGCTCTACCGCTGCTGCCAGCAGATCAATCAGCGCCTTGATGCGCGCATGCTTCATCTTCATCGAAGCTTTATTGACGATCAAGCGTGAACTGATGTCAGCAATCATTTCCTGCGGCTCCAGGCCATTAGCGCGCAGGGTATTGCCGGTATCGACCACGTCGATGATCTTGTCGGCCAGGCCAACCAGTGGCGCCAGCTCCATAGAGCCGTACAGCTTGATCACATCAACCTGGCGGCCTTGTTCGGCGTAATAACGGCGGGCTACATTAACAAACTTGGTGGCCACCTTCAGTCGACCCGTCGGCTCTGGAGTATTCACCGGGCCCGCGGTCATCAGTTTGCAGATCGCAATCTTCAGATCCAGTGGCTCGTACAGCCCTTGGCTGCCGTACTCCATGAGCACGTCCTTGCCCGCTACACCGAGATCCGCCGCACCCAGTTCAACATAGGTGGGCACATCGGTGGCACGCACGATCAGCAGTCGCACATCCGGATCCGAGGTAGAGAAAATCAGCTTACGACTCTTCTCCAGATCTTCGATCGGCTCGATACCCGCCTCTTTCAGTAGCGGCAGGGTATCGTCAAGGATGCGTCCCTTGGACAACGCAATGGTAAGACTCTCGCTCATGAAAACTCTCGTGATGCGGAAACGCGGCGGATAACGCCGCCCAGCGCTTGCAGTTTTTCTTCAATGCACTCGTAGCCGCGATCAATGTGATAGATGCGGTCTACCATGGTGTCGCCTTCGGCAACCAGGCCAGCAATAACCAGGCTCGCAGAAGCGCGCAGGTCAGTCGCCATGACGGGAGCACCTTTGAGCTGCTCAACGCCGGTTACGATAGCGGTGTTACCTTCAACCAGAATATGAGCACCCATGCGGTTCATTTCCTGAACATGCATAAAGCGGTTTTCAAATACGGTTTCAATCACCGTACCCGTGCCTTCGGCGATGGTGTTCATGGCCACAAACTGTGCCTGCATATCGGTCGGGAAAGCAGGGTAAGGCGCAGTACGCAAATTGATAGCGCGCGGACGGTTGCCCTTCATGTCCAGACTGATCCAGTCTTTGCCGGTATCAATATAGGCACCGGCTTCTTCCAGCTTGAGCAATACAGACTCAAGAATGGAGGCATCAGTGTCCTTCAGCTTGACGCGACCACGGGTCGTCGCCGCAGCGACCAGATAGGTGCCGGTTTCAATACGATCAGGCATGACCGAATAGCGAGCACCATGCAGACGCTCAACACCATGAATGGTGATGGTGTCAGTACCGTGGCCGGTAATCTGCGCACCCATGGCAATCAGGCACTCAGCCAGATCGACCACTTCGGGCTCGCGCGCCGCGTTCTCCAGAACGGTTTTACCTTTGGCCAGAGTCGCGGCCATAAGGATATTTTCGGTACCGGTAACCGACACGGTATCAAAGAAGAAGTGAGCACCACGCAAGCCGCCT
This sequence comes from Pseudomonas sp. 5Ae-yellow, assembly GCF_014077575.1. NCBI lineage: Bacteria > Pseudomonadati > Pseudomonadota > Gammaproteobacteria > Pseudomonadales > Pseudomonadaceae > Pseudomonas > Pseudomonas sp. 5Ae-yellow. The sequence continues at coordinate 21,543 of NZ_JACGWE010000019.1, forward strand.
TCTGGCGCCTGCGCCTTGATATAACCGGCTTCTACGGTAATGGTCGCACCCATGGCTTCAAGGCCACGAATATGCAGGTCAACCGGGCGAGAGCCAATGGCACAGCCGCCGGGCAAGGCAACTTCGGCCTTACCAAAATGCGCCACCATTGGCCCCAACACCAGGATGGAAGCACGCATGGTTTTCACCAACTCGTATGGCGCAACCAGGGTGCTGATGCTAGTGGGGTTAACCTCTACATTCAGCTTTTCATCCACGATCGGCTGGATGCCCATGCGGCCGAACAGCTCAATCATGGTGGTAATATCGTGCAGGTGTGGCAGGTTGCAAATGGTAACTGCCTCATCCGCCAGCAGCGTAGCAGCCAGGATTGGCAGGGCGGAGTTCTTGGCTCCGGAAATACGAATTTCCCCATCCAGGCGGTTGCCGCCGGTGATGATCAGCTTGTCCATATGGAATCTCTTTCTCCAGACCTCAGGCGCGGTTTGCCCAGGCCTCTTGGGTATAAAACTTCATGGTTACCGCATGGATACGTCCATCGGCAATATAGTCATTCAACAAGGCATATATCTGCTGCTGCCGCTTGACCGGCGACTGCGCTGCCAGCGCATCACTGATCACATTGAGCTGAAAGTTACAGCCCTCGCCTTCAACCGACACCTCGGTTGCAGGCAGGCTGGATTCAATCAGTTGCTTGACTTCGCTAGATTGCATTGTCTGTTTCTCCATCAAAATGGCCTGCGCCAGGCAGGCCATGAAAGGCATCGGGTAACCGGATACAGCTTCAGGCCGCAGAGGCCTGCTGCAACCAGACATCGAGCCCGCATACCTCAGCCATGCTCTGCAGACCTGCAGGAACGCCGCGAAGACGCAGACGACGCTCAGACTGCTCTGCTTGTTCAGCCACGCGTAAAAGCAGGGAAAGACCCACGCTATTCACCCGCTCCAGCCCCGAAAGGTCGAGAATAATATCACCTCCGGTGCTCGCAATCGGCTCACGCAGCTGCTCGTTCAAGCCGATGACGCTGTCGAAGTCCAACACACCACTGAGCAACAGCACGCCATCTTCACCCAACACTACATTGGCGACAGCTGGTTGCGTGCTCACTGGCTGGTTTCCTCTTTTACCGTTTCACGTGACTTGGCGACAACACTGCCCCAGTTGTCGATAACGGCGTCGAGATCATTACGATTCGCCTTCATCGCCTGGGCAAACTGGTCACGGAACAATAGACCGATGTTAATACCTTCAACGATTACGTTGCGGACTTTCCACTGACCGTCGATCTGGGTCATGGTGTAAGTCGCGGTATAGAGCTGGCCATCATTCGCCTTAACCTGCATATCTACACTGGCACGATCCGGCCTTGGCTCGCGGCTGTTTGGCGGCAACACGGTAATTTCGCCGCTTTTAAATTCCAGCAACGCATTGCCGTAAAACTGCACCATGCTGCGCTTGAATGTCTCAATAAAGCGCTGCATCTGCGCATCAGAGGCGCTGCGGCTGTAACGCACTGTCATCACACTGCTGGCGATACCCTCGAAGTCAACGACCGGATTGAGCACTTCATCCAGCCCCTGCACAAACGCATCAGGGTCATTACGATAGGTTTCACGGTTGGCATCCAGCACTTCCATAACCTTGCGCGACGTGTCATCCACTACCTGCTGCGGCGTGGCCGTTGCCTGCGCCAGCGCAGGCATACTGATGATTAGTGCCAGCACAAGCTGAATTGCTGCACGCATGGTGACTCTCCTATTAGCTACAACGGTCATTCGTCTTTACTCACGGTATTGAGCAGGAAGCGCCCGATCAGTTCCTCAAGTACCAAGGCTGACTGGGTGTCATATATCTCGGAACCATCAGCCAACACTTCGTCATCGCCACCGACGGAAATACCAACATACTTCTCACCCAGCAGACCTGCGGTCAGGATAGAAGCAGTGCTGTCTGCCGGCAGGGTGTTCACATCGCTATCGACAGCCATATCAACTCGGGCACTGTAGCGCGTCTTATCGAATTCGATGGCAGTGACCCGCCCAATAGTAACGCCCGACATGGTGACCTTGGCCTTGGCGGTAAGGCCCGCCACGTTATCAAAGTAGGCATGCACGCTATAGGTATTGACGGCACTGCCTGGAGCCAGGCCACTTATCCGGACCGCAAGCACAACCAAGGCCAGCAATCCCACCAGAATAAAAACACCGACGACCAATTCCAGATTACGGGTACGCATTCGCTATTTCCTTGGCTAATCAGAACATCAAAGCAGTAAGAATAAAGTCCAGCCCCAGCACCGACAGAGAGGCGTAAACCACGGTACGTGTGGTCGCACGACTAATGCCTTCTGAGGTGGGTTCGCAGTCATAACCCTGGAATACAGCGATCCAGGTCACCACAAAGGCGAACACAACCGCCTTGACCACACCGTTAAGCACATCATCAAAAAATTCGACCGAATTTTGCATATTCGACCAGTAGGAACCTGAGTAGACGCCCAGCCAGTCAACCGCGACCAAAGCACCACCCCAAATGCCGACGACACAAAAAATCATCGACAACAGCGGCATCGAAATAAAACCAGCCCAAAGCCGCGGCGCAATAACGTACTTCAGCGGATCAACACCAATCATCTCCATACTGGAAAGCTGCTCGGTGGCCTTCATCAAGCCAATCTCGGCCGTTAACGCAGAGCCGGCACGACCGGCAAACAACAATGCGGTTACCACCGGCCCCAGCTCGCGCAGCAGAGTCAGCGCCACCATCTGGCCAACAGCCTGCTCTGATCCATAACCCACCAGGATGTTGTAGCCCTGCAGCGCCAACACCATCCCGATAAATAATCCGGAGACAATAATGATAGCCAATGAGAGCACACCAACGGCATAGAGCTGCTTGAGCAGCAACGTAAAGCTATTGCCAAAACGGGTACGCCCTAGAAGAGCATTGAATAAAAACACACCTGATCGACCCAGCGCGGAAATCGTATCCAGACCGGCACGCCCAAGCAGAGCAATCCGTGACATAACACTCACTACTTCTGCTCCCTGTGCAGCAAGTCTGAAAGATAATCAGGTGCCTGATAGTGGAACGGCACCGGGCCATCAGGCTCACCCTGCATAAACTGCCTGATACGTGGCTTGTCTGAGTTCATCAGCTCTTCAGGCGTGCCATGTCCTAACACCTGGCCATCGCCAACCACATATAAATAGTCGGCGATGCTCGCGGTCTCGGCCAAATCATGCGATACAACAATGCTGGTCAAACCCATCGCATCGTTGAGCAGGCGAATCAAGCGCACCAGCACGCCCATAGAAATAGGGTCTTGGCCGACAAAGGGCTCGTCGTACATCATCAATTGCGGATCGAGTGCAATAGCACGGGCCAAAGCCACGCGGCGCTTCATACCACCAGACAGCTCATCCGGCATCAGCTCCCGCGCACCGCGCAAACCGACCGCCTGCAATTTGAGTAAAACCAGATCGCGAATCATGTCTTCAGACAGCTGGGTATGCACACGCAGCGGAAAGGCAACATTCTCAAAAACACTCAGATCGGTAAAAAGAGCACCACTCTGGAACAGCATGCCCATGTGCTGACGCGCAGCAAAAAGCTGCTCACGCCCCAGTTCTGGAATATTCTCACCATTGACGAGAATGGCGCCGCTGTCCGGCCGCAATTGCGCGCCGATCAACCGCAGAAGGGTCGTTTTACCGCAGCCGGACGGCCCCATGATGCCGGTCACTTTGCCGCGCGGTATACGAATATCCACACCATCGAATATCAACCGCGAACCGCGCCGGAAGGTAATCTGCTGCAAATCAACAATGTAATCCGAAGAATCGGTCATATCTGGATGTGCTCTTCCCGATCGCGCCCAGGCCTCGGGCAAGTTAAGCCGCGTAATATATCATTTACGTCAGTGCATCCCAAGGCGGGAAACACTCCGTAACCCATAATTAAGTACCCACCCTGCAACCAAAGCCTTGAAAACCTGCAGACGGGTGAGTTCATCCGCACAAACCGCTATACTTCCCCGCTCAGCGACAACAGATAAAGCACAATGCCTCATTTTGACTACATAGCCTCCGCCCGGCGCACCATCAGCATGGAGCGCGACGCCGTCGACACCCTGCTGCAGCGGCTCGACGCACACTTTATTAAAGCTTGCGACACTCTGCTCGCCTGCACTGGCCGCATCGTTGTGACCGGCATGGGCAAGTCTGGTCATATCGGCTGCAAACTGGCAGCCACTCTGGCCAGCACCGGCACGCCTGCTTTTTTTGTCCACCCAGGCGAAGCCAGCCATGGCGATATGGGCATGATCACACCGCAGGACGTGGTCATTGCACTGTCCAACTCGGGCAATACAGCCGAAGTCGTCACCCTGCTGCCACTCATCAAGCGCATGGGCGTCCCCCTGATCAGCATTACCGGCAACCCGGAATCCACGATGGCGCTGGCCGCCGTTGCCAACCTGGATACCGCCGTAGCGCAGGAAGCCTGCCCACTTAACCTCGCCCCCACGTCCAGCACCACCACGGCACTGGTGATGGGCGACGCACTGGCGATCGCACTGCTGGAGGCGCGCGGGTTCAGCGCAGAAGACTTCGCGTTTTCACATCCAGGCGGCAGCCTGGGTCGCCGCCTGCTGCTGCTGGCCGATGACATCATGCATAGTGGTGACAGCATGCCTTTGGTCACGCCTAGCACCTCGCTGCGTGACGCACTACTTGAGATGACGCGCAAAGGTCTTGGCCTGACCGGCATTATCGACGAGCAACAACACCTGGTGGGCATCTTTACTGATGGCGATTTGCGTCGCACACTGGATCACAGCGTCGATTTCCATACTATGACGATTGCCGACGTCATGACCGCAAACGGTAAAACTGCGCGTAGTGGTATGCTCGCGGCCGAAGTGCTCAAAATCATGGAAGATGCGAAAATAAACGGCCTTTTTGTCGTGGATGACAACGGCAAACCCGTTGGTGCCCTCAACATGCATGACTTGCTGCGCGCAGGAGTGGTATGAACCAAACCCCAAAACAGCTGAACGAGCGAGCACGTTCCATTCGCCTGGCAATATTTGATGTTGACGGCGTACTGACTGACGGTCGCCTTTACTTCATGCCAGACGGTACCGAGTTCAAGTCATTCAATACCCTGGACGGGCACGGCATAAAGATGCTCATTGCGTCCGGGGTTGAAGCAGCGATCATCAGCGGGCGCAAGTCGCCACTAGTTGAGCGGCGCGCAGCGGCACTGGGTATAAAGCATCTAATCCAGGGCCGCGAAGACAAGCTCACCGCGCTCAGCGAGCTGCGCGAAATCGTACCCGTAGAAATGCACGAGATTGCCTTTTTGGGCGACGATCTGCCCGACCTGCCAGTGATTCGCCAGGTCGGCTTGGGCATGGCGGTTGCCAGCGCTGACGGCTTTGTTCGCAAGCATGCGCATGGCATCACAACGGCCACTGGCGGCGCGGGTGCTGCACGCGAATTCTGCGAACTTATCATGCAGGCACAAGGCACACTGGAAGATGCCCAGGCGGCTTACCTGTGAAACTGAACGTGCCACGTTACCTGCTGACCGGGCTACTGGTCGCAATCGGGGTGATACTTGCCCTGAGCATGGGGTACTGGAATATCCGCCCAGCCAGCTTTACGCCAGCCACGGACAGCAGCTCGACCCGACCAGACTTCTATATCGATAACGCGCGCATTCAGGCTCTGAGCAAAGAAGGCAAAACGGCCTACGAACTGACCAGTACGCACGCAGTACATCAGGTAGAAGATGGCAGCACGCATTTAGAGCAACCCAAGCTGGTATTCTATCGTGGCGAAGACCCTAAGCCCTGGCTGCTTGAAGCAGACGAAGGCCTGGTCACAGAAAACGGCGACCGCGTTGACCTGAAAGCTAACGTACTATTGCAACAACAACTGACCAATCAGCCAACCAGACGCCTGAGCACCTCCGCCCTGACCCTGTTTCCAGCACGCGATTATGCCGAAACCGATCAGGACGTTAAAATCGAAGCAGCCCGCAGCGTAACAACCGCCACGGGCATGCAGTTATTTCTCAATGACGGCCGCTTGAAGCTGCTGTCCACCGTACGAGGCCAACATGAGGTGCGCTAAATCCCTCTTCGTCATGACGCTGATGCTCTATCCAGCAGCTTCAGCAATCGCGTTGCCCAGCGACAGTAGCCAGCCTATACGCATCCAGGCCAATGCTGCGACCCTGGACGACAAGCGTAATACGGCGGTTTATACCGGCAACGTCATCATTACTCAGGGCAGCATGCGCTTGGCTGGCAGCCGGGTGACCCTGACCACTGACGCTAGTGGCCAACTGAACAAAATGGTCACGCAGGGCGGTCCTGCCACCTACCAGCAGACACCCGAAGCCAACAAGCCACCGGTCAAGGCACGCGCCCAAACGATCGAGTACTACGCCGCAGATGAACGCGTCGTGCTAATCGACAACGCCTTCCTGGAGCAGTCCGGCAATACCTTCCAGGGTGACTATGTCAGCTACGACATACCGGCACAGGTTGTCGATGCAGGGCGCAGCGGCAGCACTGGCAGCGGCGCCAGCAGCAACGGCAGTGGCCGCATTGAAATTACCATTCAGCCGCGTAGTCGCGGCAATGGTGCCACTGGCGGTGAAAGCGAGCCCACTGCGCCATGAGTACATTAACAGCCAGTCACTTGGCCAAGACATACAAAGCACGTAACGTTGTCAAAGACGTCTCCGTCTCGATCAGTAGCGGAGAAGTCGTTGGCCTGCTGGGGCCCAACGGGGCTGGCAAAACGACCTGCTTCTATATGATCGTAGGCCTGGTCAAATCGGATCAGGGCGAAGTACGAATCGACGACAAAGCTATCACCGCGCTGCCCATGCACGGACGCGCGCGCGAAGGTATCGGCTATTTGCCACAGGAAGCCTCGATCTTTCGCAAGCTGACAGTGGCCGATAACATCATGGCCATTCTGGAGACCCGCAAGGATCTGAATGCCGAGGGACGCAAGGGAAAACTCGAATCGCTGTTGCGTGAGTTTCATATTCAGCACCTACGCGACAACCTCGGCATGAGCCTGTCCGGGGGCGAAAGACGGCGCGCCGAAATTGCTCGTGCACTCGCCACAGATCCCAGCTTCATACTTCTTGATGAGCCCTTCGCCGGCGTGGACCCCATCTCGGTCAACGACATAAAGCAGATCATTCAACATCTCAAGGACAAGGGCATCGGCGTACTTATCACCGATCACAACGTGCGCGAAACCCTGGATATCTGTGACAAGGCCTATATCGTTAGCGAAGGCACCATCATTGCTGAAGGCGACGCGGCTGCCGTCATGGCAGACCAGAAGGTGCGTGAAGTCTATCTGGGACACGCGTTTCGGCTATAAAACGGTAAAAGTTTCAGGCATGCTACAGAACGATATGAGCCAGAGCGGCCTCGATAACAGTTTGACCAAGCGCATAAGGTAGTTCGCCAAAAAATGAAACCCTCGCTCGTCCTCAAGATGGGGCAGCAGCTGACGATGACGCCGCAGCTGCAGCAAGCCATCCGACTGCTACAGCTATCCAGCCTCGACCTCCAGCAGGAGGTGCAGGAAGCACTGGAGGCCAACCCCATGCTGGAGATGGCCGACGACGGCGATGACGACTACAGCGCCGCCGGCTCTGCGGGCAGCGATGGCGACAGCGACGGCGACCCATCTGCCGTCACCCTGCCCGAACCCGTATCCATGGATGCCATTGACCAGCATAGCCAGCCAGAACAGGACGGCAACTGGAATGAGCAAATCCCCAATGAATTACCAGTAGATACCCAGTGGGAAGATGTCTACCAGACATCTGCCAGCTCGCTACCCAGTCAAAATGAAGAAGACTGGGACTACACCTCGCGCACTGGCACAGGTGAAACCCTGCAAAGTCACCTGGAGTGGCAGCTCAACCTGATCCCGATGTCGGAAACCGACTACGAGATTGCGGCCGCGCTGATCGACGGCATCAATGCCGATGGCTACCTGGAAGAATCCCTCGACGACATACTCGCCTCACTGCCTCCCGAGATGGAAGTAGAGATGGATGAGATCGAAATGGTGCTGCACCGCATCCAGCAGTTTGAGCCCGTCGGTATTGGCGCCAGGGACTTGCGCGAATGCCTGCTGTTACAAATTCGCCAGCTTCCCGCTGACACGCCGCTACTGGAGCAGGCGACGCGCGTTGTACGCGATCACCTTGAACTGCTCGGCAGCCGGGATTTCAGCCAACTGATGCGGCGCAGCAAGCTCAAAGAAGACCAGTTGCGCGATGCTATTGCACTAATCCAGACACTCAACCCACGCCCCGGCGGCGAAATTGCATCCGGCGAACCCGAATACGTTATTCCCGACGTCATAGTCCGTAAGGACAACAATCGCTGGCTGGTCGAGCTGAACCAGGAATCAGTGCCTAAAGTCAGGGTCAACGGCCAGTACGCGTCGATGGTACGTCGCGCCGACTCCAGTGACGACAACACCTATCTGCGCAATAACTTGCAGGAGGCACGCTGGTTCATCAAGAGCCTGCAAAGCCGCAACGAAACCCTGATGAAGGTTGCTACGCAGATCGTTGAGCACCAACGCGGTTTCCTGGAGCAAGGCGAAGAAGCCATGAAGCCACTGGTACTGCACGATATTGCCGAAGCGGTCGGCATGCACGAATCGACCATCTCGCGCGTCACCACGCAGAAATTCATGCATACCCCGCGCGGCATCTTCGAACTCAAATACTTTTTCTCCAGCCATGTGGGCACCAGCGAGGGCGGCGAATTCTCCTCGACCGCCATCCGCGCACTGATCAAAAAACTGGTTGCAGCAGAAAACCCAAAGAAACCATTGAGCGATAGCAAGATCGCTGGTTTACTGGAAGAACAAGGGATCGAAGTGGCCCGCCGGACAATCGCTAAATATCGCGAGTCGCTCAACATAGCCCCATCGAGCGAACGCAAGAGACTGGTTTAAGCAGTCAAGGAATATGCAGTGGCACCACCGGGTGACATCTGGTCACCCAGCAACATCAAGCCAATCAGGAGAAGCCGTATGCAACTGAACATTAGCGGTCATCAACTCGATATCACTGACGCACTGCGCGATCACGTCACTGAAAAAATGTCCCGCCTGGAGCGGCACTTTGACAAGATTACCAACGTACAGGTAACCCTTGAGGTCGAAAAACTCCGTCAAAAAGCTGAAGCCACCCTGCACGTAGCAGGCGGCGAAGTTGTCGCCCTGGCTGAAAGTACTGACATGTACGTGGCGATTGATCAGCTAACCGACAAACTCGACAGGCAACTGATCAAGCATAAAGAAAAATACATCGATCGCCTGCAAGGCGCCAATGACCGTTAACGCGAACCTAACCGCATAACCATGCAAATAGACCATATCTTGACCCCTGACCGCACCTTTTCGGGCGTTCAGGGGGGATCCAAGAAACGTGTGCTGGAGCTAATTGGCAAACTGGTTGCCCAGCACACAAACCTTGATCCAGACGCTATTTATGAAAGCCTGATAGCCCGCGAAAAGCTTGGCTCCACTGGCTTTGGTAATGGCATAGCCATCCCTCACTGCCGCCTGGGCGATTGCCATAAAGCGATCGGCGCCCTGCTGCAGCTGGACGGTAAAATCGATTTCGATGCGCTGGACGGCCAGCCTGTGGACCTTATCTTTGTGCTTTTGGTGCCACAGGAAGCGACCGACCAGCATCTACAGATTCTGAAAATGCTGGCGAGCAAACTGGATCAGGCAGACTTGCGAGAAGCGCTGCGTAAAGCGCCCGATGCACAAAGCCTGTACGACATTATGACCGCCGGAGATGGGAGCTGAAGCCAATGCGCCTGGTCGTCGTGAGTGGCCGTTCGGGGTCAGGCAAAAGTACCGCACTACACCTGCTGGAAGACAACGGTTTCTACTGCATTGACAACCTGCCTGCGGGATTACTGCCGGAACTGGCCAAACAGGCTAGCGAAGCAGACCTGAATCTACCGGCGATTGCCATCAGCATCGACGCTCGCAACCTGGCCAGCGACCTGCAACGCTTCCCCGAGTTGCTCAAGCAGGTACGCGATGCTGGCGTACAATGTGACGTGCTCTTCCTTGCCGCAGGCGATGACGTACTGATCAAGCGTTTTTCAGAAACCCGTCGCAAGCATCCGCTTACTGATAGCCAGCGCTCGCTAGCCGAGGCTATTGCTCAAGAACTGCGCATACTGGAGCCGATCATTGATCTGGCGACCCTCAAGATCGATACCAGCCACTTAAATCTTTATCAGCTGCGCGACCAGATAAAACAACGTTTACTCGGCAGCCAAGGCAGCACTCCCTCGGTACTCATTCAGTCATTTGGCTTCAAACGCGGTGTGCCCGCCGACGCTGATCTGATTTTCGACGTCCGCTGCCTGCCCAACCCCTATTGGCGCCCGGAGTTGCGCTCTTACTCCGGATTGGACGAGCCGGTACGCGAGTATCTGAGCAGCCAGCCGGACGTAGAAGAGATGTATCAGGATATCCGTCAGTTTCTCAATAAATGGCTGCCGCGTTATGCCGCCGGTGAGCGCAGCTATATGACCATCGCCGTCGGCTGCACTGGTGGACACCACCGATCAGTCTATCTCGCCGAACGACTGGTCAATGAGCTTCGCGCCAGTACGCCCAATTTACTGATTCGCCATCGCGACCTTCATTGAAATGCCAACTACCCGCGTAAAAATCATCAACAAACTGGGCTTGCACGCCCGCGCAGCAGCCAAGTTCGTTGGCGTTGCCAATCGCTATGGCTGCGTTGTGCAGGTTGGCGAGAATGAGACACTGCAGGTTGATGGCAAAAGCATCATGCAGGTCATGATGCTGGCGGCGAGCAAAGACAGTGAAATCTGTATTAGTTGCGAGGGTGATCAGGCCGACGAGGCGCTGAACGAGCTAGTCGCCCTGATTAACGACTATTTTGGTGAAGGGGAGTAGCTGCTGGAAGCTGGAAGCTGGAAGCGCCAAGCTTCAAGCCGCAAGCTAGAAGCTAGAAGCTAGAAGCTAGAAGCTAGAAGCTAGAAGCTAGAAGCTAGAAGCTAGAAGCTAGAAGCTAATCAGTGTTTTTCCTGAATTATCGCCGTCAATACACATCCTGAAAAAAGCTCACAGTAAAGGTACTCGCGATCTGCTTCCAGCTTCCCGCTTAGGGCTTCCAGCTGCAAAACTCTTGTCTCTATGCGCCCCCTACCGTCATACCATCAACCAACCAGCTCCCCGTCAGGTAATTACCGCGTCGCTCCAGATCACTGCCGACGCAGCGTAGATTGGCATACATATCTTTCAGGTTACCGGCGATGGTCACTTCGTTGACGGCATGCTGTATCTCACCGTTCTCGACCCAAAAGCCACCTGCGCCGCGGGAATAGTCACCGGTCACGCCGTTGACGCCCTGCCCCATCAGCTCCGTCACCAACAACCCGGTGCCCATTTCCTTGAGCAGGGAATCAAGGTCACCAGCATTACTGGTGACCTGCAGGTTGTGTACACCACCAGCATTAGCGGTGCTCGGCATGCTTAGCTTGCGGCCGGAATAAGTAGAGAGTATCCAGCTACTCAAGCGTCCCTGGTCAATAAAGGCCTGTTCACGGGTCGCCAAGCCGTCACCATCAAAAGCCGAACTTCCCATTGCGCGCAGCTCATAAGGCCGTTCACACATCGTCATCCACTCAGGAAAGACCGGTTGACCGAGCGCATCCAGCAAAAAAGTAGACTGCCGGTAAACCGCACCACCCGATATAGCCCCCAGCAGGTGCCCGACCAGACCTACAGCCTGGTCAGCGGCAAACAACACGGGCACCTTAGCGGTTTTAATCGGCTTGGGGTTCAGGCGCGACAATGTTCTCTGCGCCGCCTTGCGGCCAATCTCCTGCTCGCTCGGCAAACGATCGGCGATCCGATCAACGGCATACCAATAGTCACGCTGCATACCCTGCTCCGACCCTACGATCAGCACCGCTGCCGCACTATGACGCGAGCCCATAGAGCTACCGATGAAGCCATGGCTGTTGCCATACACCCGGCAGCCTTGCTGCGTGCTCACCTGCGCGCTATCGGTGGTCAGGCGCGAATCGACTTCGAGCGCCGCAGCCTCCAGCGCCAGTGCCTTATCGATAGCGGCCTCGGCACTGATATTCCAGGGATGAAAGAGGTCCAGATCTGGCACCTGCTGTGCCATCAAGTCAGCATCTGCCAAACCGGCACAGGGATCTTCCGAAGCGTGGCGCGCAATAACCAGTGCCGTTTCTACTGCTTTGCGGATGGCTTCATCAGAGGTGTCAGAGGTGCTTACCGACCCCTTACGCTGACCGGCATATAGCGTAATGGCAAAGCCCTGGTCTCGATTAAACTCAACCGTCTCGACCTCACCCTTGCGCACGCCAACGGATAATCCGGTATTTTGGCTGACGCCAACTTCACTGGCAGACGCCCCCTGACGGCGAGCCTCATCAACAATAAAGGCTACCCGTTGTTCAAGGTTGGCACGCAGCGTTTGCGGATCGTCAGGCTGAGTCGAAATCGGTGTCGTCATATATCCTCCAGAGCAATGCATTCCATTGTAACGGGGTTGCGCCACACCCGACCACAGCCGATTACCCCTGTACTGATCAGAACAGGTATCATAGTCGCCAGCAGCCGCGTCTGCTCATGCAATAACACCTACCCAACCCGAGCAATTTCCAACAGGCACGCCATGACCGAGTTTCACGAAGACGAATCCCTCGAACCCATTGACGAAGGCAAGAGCAAAAGTCAGATCAAACGGGAAATGGATGCTCTGCAAGAAATGGGACGTAGACTGATCGCGCTCAAACCCGATCAGCTCAACAAACTTGAGTTGACCGACAAGCTACGCCTGGCGTTGGCCGAAGCCCCCCGACACACTGCGCGCGGCGCTCTCAAGCGCCACATGAGCTTTGTCGGCAAGCTCGTTCGGGACCAGGATATTGAAGCGATCCAGACGTATCTTGATCTGATCGACAGCAGTACCCAGGCACATGCCCAGCACTTTCACCAGATGGAACGCTGGCGTGATCGCCTGCTCACCGGCCGCAGCGACGAACTGGAACTCTTCATGCTGGCTTATCCCGCTGCCGACCGGCAGCAGATTCGACATCTGGTTCGACAAGCCAATAAAGAAGCCGAGCAAAACAAGACTCCAGCGGCCTCCCGCAAGTTATTCAAGATGATCCGGCAGCTGATAGATAGCGCCAAGGGACTCTAAGGTTTACCCAGCATTGAGTCACAGGTTCCGGCATACGCCAGAACCTTTTCTGGCGTATGGCTACGCAGACTGCTAAGTTTTAAGAACATGCGTCTTTGACTAGCAGAGGATATCGCCTGCGTGAGCCTTGCCCTAGATCTGCCCCGACTCCAAACTGCACTTCACACTCCTGCTCAGGATGAGCGTCAAAAACTACTGCGCGGACTGCTGCAACCTCAAGCGCGCATCGACTCCAAATACTTTTACGACGATCGTGGCTGTGAACTCTTCACCGCCATTTGCAAACTCGACGAGTACTACCCTACCCGCACTGAAGCCGCGATATTTGCGGAGCATCGCGACGCTATTGCCGAACATCTGCCTGCCCGTATGCAATGGATAGACCTGGGCTGCGGCGATTGCGGTAAAACGCGGTATTGGCTCGACGCAATACGGCCGGCCAGGCTGGTTGGCGTTGATATCGCAGGCGAGTTTCTGCAAAGCTCGCTGGCCGAGATTGCCAGGCAACACCCACGACTGGAATGCGTCGGCGTGGTCACCGACTTTACCCAGCAGTTGGACCTGCATGATTTGCTGGCTGAGCGAGCGGACTCCCCCCCCGTGTTTTTCTACCCAGGCTCCTCCATCGGCAACTTCGAGCCTCGCGACGCTATACGCTTCTTACGGCGAGTGAGAGCGCACTGCGGCCAGCATGGTCGGCTACTGATCGGGGCAGACCTGATCAAAGATACCGACATTCTCGAAGCCGCTTATGATGACGCCAGCGGGGTTACTGCCGAATTTAATCTCAACGTGCTGAGCGTGGTAAACCGAGAGTTGGATGCCAATTTTGATCCGGAAAAATTTCGCCACTGCGCGCGATTCGATCAGGCCAGCCGCCGCATCGAAATGCGCCTGATTTCAAATCAGCAGCAACGGGTAGAGTTTGGCGCCCACACCGACCGGCATTTCCGCGCAGAAGAGCACATACTCACCGAGTATTCTCACAAATACAGTGTCGACGAATTTCGCGCTCTGCTGGCGGCCAGTGGCTTGCGCTGCAAGCAATACTGGACTGATCCGCAAGACTGGTTCGGCGTATTTCTAGCGGAGCCAATATGAGCCACATCGCCAGCCAGCGGAGCGCTAACAGCCTTGAGTTTCGCTACGCCCAGACCCGGGCGTACTCGCTAGAGCTTATTCGCGGGCTCAGTGCAGAGGATTGCCAACTGCAATCCATGCCGGATGCCAGCCCACTCAAGTGGCACCTCGCACACACCACCTGGTTCTTTGAGACTTTTGTGCTCGGTGCCCTGGATACGCCGCCACCGCCACTAGACCCTCGCTACCGCATACTCTTCAACTCCTACTATGTGGGCGTCGGTGAGCGACACCTGCGGGCAGAGCGCGGCCTGCTGTCACGCCCCTCACTGGACGAGGTACTGCACTATCGCCAGCACGTCGACCAGCACATGTCAGCGCTGCTGGCGACGGGAGATCAGTCAGGCAAGCTCAACGAGCTGATAGAGCTCGGACTGCAGCATGAGCAACAGCACCAGGAGCTGATGCTGACCGATCTCAAACACCACTTTGCCTGTAATCCATTGCAACCCGCCTGGCGTGATGCTGCACCCGAGCATCCGCAAGCAGAACAAGACAAGTCCGCACAACAGTTTGTCTCATTGGCAGGCGGGCTATGTGAAATCGGTCATTCAACTGCAGAGTTCAGCTATGACAACGAAGGGCCTTCGCACAAGGTCTGGCTTGAGCCGTTTCAAATAGCAGACCGCAATGTGAACAATGGGGACTTTCTCGCCTTCATCGCCGACGGCGGCTATCAGCGGCCCGAGCTTTGGCTCTCAGATGGCTGGGACTGGGTTTGCAGTAACGAAGTGAAAGCGCCGCAGTATTGGCAGCACCGTGACCAGCAGTGGATGATTTTTACCCTCGCCGGGGAGCAGCCACTGAACCATGGCGCGCCGCTATGCCACATCAGTCTGTATGAAGCTGACGCCTTTGCACGCTGGTCAGAGGCCAGATTACCGACAGAAATGGAATGGGAGCACGCCGCCAGAGAGCATCCGGGACTGGGCGGGTTATTTGGTGAAGTATGGCAATGGACCAACAGCGCCTATCTGCCTTACCCGGGTTACCAGCCTGCTGCCGGTGCCGTGGGCGAATACAACGGCAAGTTCATGATCAACCAGATGGTGCTGCGTGGCAGCTCATGCGCCACACCCAACGGCCATAGCCGGCCATCCTACCGCAACTTTTTCCCCGCCGCGGCGCGCTGGCAATTCAGCGGCTTACGCTTGGCACGCAATCCATAAAAGATAGCGCTATCGCGGCATAAAAAAGGCCGCCCCGGATCAACCGGGGCGGCCTTTTTAGCACTCAGACTAACTGCTGAATCAGTAACCCAGAGCGAAGTTCTCTGCGTCCATGTCCATCAGGTTGTCGGCGCCAGACAGCATTGAATCTACGTGAGCGCGGGTGCGCGGCAGAATTCGCTGGAAGTAGAAGCGCGCGGTCTGCAGCTTGGCAGTGTAGAACGCCTCTTCGGAAGTCCCCTCGGCCAGCTTGGCAGCGGCAACGCGTGCCATATCAGCCCAGAAGTAGGCCAGGCAAGCGTAGCCGGAGTACATGCAATAGTCGACTGAAGCAGCACCGACCATTTCACGATCCTTCATAGCGGCCATACCTACTTTCATCGTCAGCTCGCCCCACTCTTTATTGAGCTGAGCCAGCGGCGCGACGAACTCGGCGATATCGCTGTTACCTTCCTGAGCCTGACAGAACTTGTGAACGATCTTGGTGAAGCCCTTCAGTGCTTCGCCTTGCGTCATCAGTACCTTACGGCCCAGCAAGTCCAGCGCCTGAATACCGGTAGTGCCTTCATACAGCATGGCAATACGCGCATCACGTACGTTTTGCTCCATGCCCCATTCAGCAATAAAGCCATGACCACCGTAGATCTGCACGCCGTGGTTGGCAGCTTCAAAACCTACTTCAGTCATGAATGCCTTGGCGATAGGCGTCAACAGCGCCAGCAGCGCATCAGCTTGCTTCTGCTGCTCAGGATCGGTGCTGTTCTTGACGATATCCACTTGCTTCGCGGTGAAGTAAACCATGGCGCGACAGCCTTCGGCGAACGACTTCATGGTCAACAGCATGCGACGCACGTCAGGATGAACGATGATCGGGTCAGCGGCTTTTTCAGGCGCTTTGGGGCCGGTCAGCGAACGCATTTGCAGACGGTCACGTGCATACTGAATGCCACCCTGGAAGCCGACTTCAGCGTGCGCCAGACCTTGCAACGCAGTACCCAGACGCGCGGTGTTCATAAAGGTGAACATCGCATTCAGGCCCTTGTTTGGTGGCCCGATCAAATAGCCGGTTGCGCCGTCAAAGTTCATCACGCAGGTCGCATTGCCGTGGATACCCATCTTGTGCTCCAGGGAGCCACAGGCCACGCCATTGCGCTCGCCCATCTCACCTTCTGCATTAGGCAGAAACTTGGGCACGATGAACAGGGAAATACCCTTGGTGCCGGCCGGTGCATCGGGCAGACGCGCCAGAACGATATGGACGATATTTTCCGCCATGTCGTGTTCGCCGGACGAGATGAAGATCTTGGTGCCGTTCAACTTGTAGGTGCCGTCAGCAGCAGGCTCTGCCTTGGTACGCAGCATGCCCAGATCGGTACCACAATGCGGCTCAGTCAAACACATGGTGCCGGTCCACTGGCCAGAAACCAGTTTGGTCAGATAAGTGTGCTTCTGATCTTCGGTACCGTGGGTAGCGATGGTGTTCATGCAGCCATGCGACAGGCCAGGGTACATGCCCCACGACCAGTTGGCTTGGCCAACCATTTCGCTGATGGCCAGACCCAAAGATTCGGGGAGACCCTGGCCGCCGTGATCAACGTCATGCGCCAGGCTCGGCCAGCCACCTTCAACATACTGCTGATAGGCTTCTTTAAAGCCGGTTGGCGTCTTCACGCCCTCAGGGCTCCAGGTGCAACCCTCGGTGTCGCCTACCCGGTTAAGGGGAGCAATAATCTGCTCACAGAACTTGGCGCCTTCTTCAAGAATGGCGTTAACCATATCGGGAGTCGCATCTTCACAGCCTGGCAGGCTCTGGTAATGCTCTTCATAACCCAGAAGCTCATCGCGAACGAAACGGATATCACGCAGGGGGGCTTTATAATCGGGCATGGTGCTTGACCTCAACAGTAGTATCAGATGCAAGGGCAGCGAAGGCTGCAGGGTGCGCTGCCTGGCAGCACATTCAAACATGTGTTTGAAACATACGTTTACGCCAAATGAAAGTCAACCCCCGCGTGAATACCTAACTATAAATAGATACGCATAGCGGCTAGACAAAACAGTAGCGTGTTGCTGAAATCAGGAAGGTTGGTAGACGGGGGCAGTCAGGCGCGCAAGTCCACTGACCCGATGTCGGCGGCATTTGCTGCGATATTGCGATACAGCGACAAGTCACGCGAAGAGGCCGATGCCTCATCAACGGTATCGTCGCCAGACGCACTTTCTTGATCGCTCTCTTCTGACGCACTGACGTCGCCGCGTTCCGAGTCTTCAGCAGGCTTGGTCGCCAGCTCGGCACGCGCCTGTGCAACAACCTGGGCAGCTTGCGCTGCTACGGCCAGATCTTGTCCTGAAGGTTCTGCAGGCGCGAGGGCTGCCCGCCGGACTTGCTCCATCTTGTCGATTGTCGCCTGTGGATCACCCGGCACCCGAGAGGTATCGATACCTACTTCACCACCCACCGCATACAAACGACCATCCGGACCGCGTTTGTAATCATACTGTACCGAGCCAGCATACTGACCACCTGCGGCCATGTGCGCCTGTTCGTGGCTGCGCACCTCTCGGTCGCGCGCTGCCAGCTCACTGATTTCTTCCTGCGTTACTCGCTGCAACTCAGCTTCGGCATCAGCCAACTGGGCCCGCTTCTGCTGCTCCAGGTCCTGACTTCCAGAAACCGCCTTTTCTTCAGGCGGCTTGGCACCGGCAGCATCGCCAGCAGACATTTGATCAACGGGAGGAAAGTCGCTACTCGCCTTGTCCGGGCGTGTCGCGTTATCGATAGACGTAGGGGAAACGGCAGCGGCTTGAAACTGCGACGATACAACCGGAGGGGAATAACCGTACGTGCTGGCAGCACCGATACTCATCATAACCAAAGACCTCGACCAGTCAGCCCAGGCGCACCCGAAATAGGCGCGTCCGGGACGACTCAGCTTAGACGGTTACGTCGAGCAACGTGCCCAACACTTCGTCTGCGGTATCAATCACAGAAGCACCGGCTTGAGCTTCCTGACGCCCTTGCTGCAGCTCAACCAGACTATCGACCAGATTGACCGGTCGCGCACTTTCTACCGGAGCGCTGGAAGCAGCTTGCCCGGTAGCAGGCTGTGCAGGCACGGCCTGCGGAGCAGTGGGATCAACGGCAGTTCCAACGCGGGCGATATCAGACGCAGCATTGGACATACGGTTTTGACCCTGACGCACACTGGTCAGGCCAGATGAAATCAAGTCAAGGGTAGCCATAACAAAACCTCGGTGTTCTAGAAAGCCTGCACTTATTCAAGCACAAATGGCCACTATTGGACATCACCGCCGGTCAGTTCAGACCAGTGGCGTCACATCCAAATAGGGCGCTACGGCAGCAGCGCTTGCGTTCTCAAGTCGCGGAACACGACCCAAAAAAGGTGCCTTGATTAACGCCTGCAAGGTAGCCAGGTTCTCATCCGGCCGGCTCATGTCCGGATCAACGTGATTGGCAACCCAACCCGCCAACTCCAATCCGTCTGCGGCAATGGCCTCGCAGGTCAGCAGGGCATGATTAATACAGCCTAGCCGCATACCCACCACCAGAACCACGGGCAACTTCAGATCAGTCGCCAGCCCGGACAAGAGCTCATCACTGTTCAGCGGCACCCGCCAGCCACCTGCCCCTTCAACCAGGGTCAAATCCCGTTTGCGATCAAAAACCTCGAGGCAGGCACCGGCCAGCACTTCAAGGGTCAATGCAGCACCCTCTTCCTGCGCCGCGATATGGGGCGCAATAGCGGCTTTCAGTGCAATAGGGTTGATCAGCTCGTACGCTAACTCGGGCGAACACTCTGCCTGCAAGGCAAGCGCATCTTCGTTACGCAAGCCTTGCGCTGTGAGTTCGCATCCTGCCGCTACCGGCTTGACCGCAGCCGTACTGAGCCCACCAACACGTGCGGCGTGCAGAAGCGCAGCCGCAATGGTTGTTTTGCCGATTTCGGTATCGGTACCAGTCACAAAATATCGTCTGGACATGCTCTACTCCATCAAACCTGATCAAGGCCCTTGAACAGCAGTACTTGAGCCACCTGGTAGGTCGCTGGCAACCCCGTTGCCTGACGCCGAGTTTCATAGGCTGTAGTCAGAGCGCGCAAGCGAGCGCGCCCGGTTAAACCGCTTGGTCGCCCAGCGTTGAGGTTATGTGCCCCCAACGCTTTGAGCTCGTGGGTCAACTCACTCAGTTGCGCATAATGCAGAACATGCATCTCAACCTCGCAATGCCAGCTGGCAAAGCCAGCACCAGCGAGTATTCCCTGCAACTGCGGCAAAGGCATAAACCGATTCACGTGCACAAAGCCATCAACCGCTTGCCACGCCTCGCGCAACTCAACCAGCGTGCCTGCAACCAGGGTATTGAAAGCCATACATCCGCCTGGTTTCAAAACACGGAACGCCTCGTTCAAAGCCAGCGGCAGCTGCGGACACCATTGCAACGCCAGGCTCGAGAACAGCAGGTCCTGGCTAGCGGAACGCAATGGCAGCGCCTCTGCATCGGCAGCCAACCAGGCCAAACCAGACGGACTTTGCTCGCGGGCATAGCGCAGCATACCTTCAGCTATATCCAGCCCCAGAACCGGCTTGGCAAAACGTTGCGCCAACGCACGGGTAAAGTAACCAGTGCCACAGCCAATATCCGCTAATGCTTCAAACTGCACCGTATCCGGCAAACGCCCCAGCAGATTGCTGCCCACATTACGCTGCAGTTCAGCCACCTGATCATAGGTACCCGCGGCCCGGCTGAAGGAGGCGGCAACCTGCTGCTTATCGATTACCGCATCACTCATTCCGGACGGACCCAATCAGCGATTTGCTGTGCCACCCAGTCGGGCTGCTCCAAAGGCAAGGCGTGACTGGCATCCGGGTGCAAACGTAATTGCGCTTTCGGGTTGAGCGACTGCAATTTTGTAGCCACAGTCGCAGGCACCAACGCATCCTGACCCGCCAGACAATGCAGCACCGGCTGCTGAGTGCGGCTGAGATGAATACGGTTATCCAGCACACCCAAAAGCGCAAGCTGATTCAACCGCTGCAATGGGTCAGCGTCGCTCCACTGTAATTGCTTGCTTAACTCTCGGGCGTTGGCGCCCCCCTGGCTGACCAGCAATCCAAAGCGTTTGAGGATCTTTTCCGGTTTCTCGCGGGCGTCATTAAAGAACGTCTTGAAGGTCTCGGCCGGCATGGCCTCCAGCCAATCTGTGCGCGTCGCAAAGCAGGCATTGCTGGCGATAGTCACCACGCCACAAAAGCGTTCGGGATAACGACGTAATAGTTGTACTGACAACATGCCGCCCAAAGACCAGCCAACCAACCAACCAGGCTGAAGGGAGTCGGCCAGCTCCTGCAAATCGGTCTCAAGACTCGACATTTGCATGGGCGGCAACTCATGCAGGTGCACCGCAAATGCAGGCAAGCTGCTTTGCAAAGCTGATTGCAACGGCGCCAGGTTGGCGGCAGACAGCGCCCAGCCCGGCAAGAGGTTAATACTATTCATCAGGTCACTCTTCATCAGCCAAGTCCTGTTCGGGAAGACCTGCCAAAGCGAATTTAAGGGCATCCAGCAATTGATCGACATCGCTATCGCTGTGTGCGGCGGAGAGGGTCACGCGCAGGCGTGCCGTGTTGCGGGGCACTGTCGGCGGGCGGATGGCAGTCACCATGATACCTTGCCCGCGCAGAGCGGCCGACAGCGCCATCGCTCTAGCGCTGCTACCAACCAGAATCGGCTGAATGGGCGTAGGACTCTCCATCAATTGCAGACCAAGCTCACCGGCGCCCTGGCGAAACCGCGCAATAAGCTGCTGCAGGTGGCTACGCCGCCAATGCTCATCGCGCAACAGCTGCAAGCTCTTGAGTGTTGCACAGGCGACGGCCGGTGGCTGACTGGTGGTGTAAATATAGGGACGAGCAAACTGAATCAGCGTTTCAATCAACTCCTCACTGCCCGCGACAAAGGCGCCCGACGTGCCAAAGGCTTTGCCGAGGGTGCCGACCAATACTGGAACCTCTTCCAGCCCAAGGCCAAAGTGCTCAACAATGCCGCCACCCTGCTGACCCAAACAGCCAAAGCCGTGCGCATCATCAACCATCATCCAGGCGCCGCGACTGCGGGCCTGAGCGCATAGCTCCGGCAGGTTGGCGAGATCGCCATCCATGCTGAACACGCCATCGGTCACTATCAGGGTATCACCGGTCGCCTTTTCCAGTCGCGCCGCGAGGCTGGCCGGATCATTGTGCAGATAACGTGAGAAGCGGGCGCCACTGAGCAAACCGGCATCGAGCAGCGAGGCATGATTCAAACGATCTTCAAGCACCGTATCGCCCTGCCCGACCAGCGCAGTAACTGTCCCCAGATTAGCCATATAGCCGCTAGACAGCAGCAGTGCACGCGGCCGTCCTGTGAGCTGGGCCAACGCTTCTTCAAGCTCGTGATGCGGCGTGCTGTGACCGACAACCAGGTGCGACGCGCCACCGCCCACCCCCCAACGCCGAGCACCCTGCGCAAAAGCCTCAATCACCTCGGGGTGATTGGCCAGACCCAGATAGTCATTACTGCAGAACGCCAGCAAGTTCTCACCATCGACCCGCACCCGCACATCCTGCGGCGCATCCAACAAAGGTCGACGGCGATAGAGGTGGGCAGCACGACGCGCTGCCAAGCGTGAGGAAAGATCAAATGGCACGGAGAGGACTCGTCTGGTGGCAGAGCCGGCTGGCTGGAAAGCACCGGCTAGAAGCCAGAAGCTGAAAGCTTAAAGTAAAACCCGCTCCTTCCCGCTTCTAGCTTCTAGCTTCTAGCTGATTTTTTAAACCGCTGCTGCGTCAGTGAACAAGGCACTGTCGCGTTGCTCAACCAGCGCCTGCTCGATCGCCGCCTGGTGTACCTCATCATCGTGTTCTTCACGCTCTTCGGGCTTGATGCCCAGGCGCTCAAACAGACGCATATCCTTGCCGGCCTGAGGGTTGGCCGTGGTGAGCAAACGCTCGCCATAAAAGATGGAATTGGCACCGGCAAAGAAAGCGAGCGACTGAGTCTGCTCGTTCATCTGCTCACGCCCGGCAGAGAGGCGAACGTGCGACTTGGGCATCATGATGCGGGCGACTGCGAGGGTTCGGATGAAATCGAAAGGATCAACATCTTCCTCGTTTTCCAGCGGCGTACCCTTCACCTTAACCAACATATTGATTGGCACACTCTCAGGATGCTCCGGCAAGTTGGCCAGTTGAATCAGCAGACCGGCACGGTCTTCAACCGACTCACCCAAACCCAAAATACCGCCGGAGCAGATTTTCATACCCGCATCGCGCACATAGGCCAAGGTTTCCAGCCGGTCGCCATAGGTGCGAGTAGTAATAATGTTGCCGTAGAACTCAGGCGAGGTATCCAGGTTGTGGTTGTAGTAATCGAGACCAGCATCGGCCAGAGCCGCTGTCTGCTCCTTGGTCAATTTACCCAGGGTCATGCAGGTTTCCAGCCCCATGGCGCGCACACCGCGCACCATTTCCAGCACGTAAGGCATATCTTTCTCGGAGGGGTGCTTCCAGGCCGCCCCCATGCAGAAGCGGGTCGCACCGATGTTTTTTGCCGCAGTGGCTTCATCCAGTACCTTTTGCACTTCCAGCAACTTTTCCTTGTCCAGACCCGTGTTGTAATGGCCTGACTGCGGGCAGTATTTGCAGTCTTCGGGGCAGGCCCCCGTCTTGATCGACAACAGGGTAGAAACCTGCACCCGGTTTGGATCAAAGTGCTCGCGATGAACGCTCTGCGCGCGGAACAACAGGTCATTGAATGGCAGGCGGAACAGCGCCAGCACGTCGGCGGGAGTCCAGTCGTGGCGAGTCACGGAGGCTGTCATGGATACGTATCCTTTGTTCATTGCTTGGGAACCCTCAAGGGTTCACTCTATGCGGAGCATAATAACGACGGCACGGAGGCTGTCAACCATTGAAAGACTCTAGAGTTTACAGTTGGTTAAAAAACAACCTTGCAAGCTATTGCCTGCTATGCGGTTTGAAAACACGCCACCGCGACCCGGCGCTGTGCACTGGTTGCCTGGCTGATTTACCCTGGCTGCATACCGCATGTCGCCAGTGCGCCCTACCCATTCCTCAAGCAGACAGCCTTTGCGGCCAGTGCCTGAACCGGCCACCACCCTTCATACACGCCACGGCGCCGCTGCTCTATCGATTCCCGGTAGACGCGCTCATTCCAGCCTTCAAATATCACCGCCAGGCCGCCTACGGCAGACTACTCAGCCAGCTCATGCTAATGCGCCTGACCGACTATCTGGAGCAGCACCCTGAGCGCCGACCAGATCTGCTGGTGGCCATGCCCATGCACCCCAGGCGACAGGCACAGCGCGGCTACAATCAAGCCTTCGAGCTGGCGCGCCCGCTGGCACGTGGACTGAGTATCAGTCTGCACTTGCAAGCACTAGAGCGCGTTCGTGACACTCAGCCACAACAGGGGCTCAATGCGCGCCAGCGCCACAGCAACCTGCAAGGCGCCTTTCATTGCGCAAATACAGCGGCGATCAGAGACCGCGACATCGCACTGATCGATGACGTCATGACCACCGGAGATACCGCCGCTGAGGCTAGCCGAACCCTGCTACGCAGCGGCGCACGCTCAGTACAGGTGTGGTGCGCCGCCCGCACGCCGTGAAACAAACGGCTACGGACGATGGTTACCAGTCGCCCCGCGATCTGTGACACCATAGATGCCCTTTTCAGCGACAGGCGAACCGGCTATGGACGCGCACCATCCCTTTGCTTTGCTGACTCCCGACACTGTTCTCGACGCAGTGGAGTCGCTGGGCTTTGTCTCCGACGCCCGCACTTTGACGCTTAACAGTTATGAGAACCGGGTGTTTCAAGTGGGTATCGAAGATGCCCAACCCCTGATTGCCAAGTTCTATCGCCCGCAGCGCTGGAGCGACGCGTCAATTCTGGAAGAGCACCAGTTTTCGCTTGAACTGGTCGAGCGCGAAATACCGGTGATTCCGCCCATGCAGATCGGCGGCGAAACCCTGTTCGAGTTCGCTGGTTTTCGTTTCAGCCTGTTCAAACGCTTTGGTGGGCGCGCCCCCGAATTTGAAGACCCTGATCACTTACTGATGCTGGGTCGTCTGGTCGGTCGCCTACACGCCGTCGGTGCCATGCGGCCCTTCGAACATCGTCCAGAACTGACAGTGCAAAGCTTCGGCGTCGACAGCCTGGCCTTCCTGCGCAGCGCCAACGTGGTGCCTGCCGGATTGCAGGCCGCTTATTTTTCGGTTGCTGATGACCTGTTGAAGGTCGTGGCCGAACGCTTTGCCCAGCACCCCTGCAGTACCCTGCGGATGCACGGCGATCTGCATGTGGGTAATCTGTTGTGGCGCGACGAGAGCCTGTACATGGTCGATCTGGATGATTGCCGGCAGGGACCAGCGATCCAGGACCTGTGGATGATGCTCTCCGGTGAACGCGACCAGCGCCAGGCTCAGATTGCCGAGCTGGCCGACGGCTATAACGAGTTTTACGACTTTGACCCATCGCAACTGGCACTGATCGAGCCGCTGCGTACTCTGCGTCTGATTCACTACAGCGCCTGGCTGGCTCGGCGCTGGGACGACCCGGCTTTCCCCATGCACTTTCCCTGGTTCGCCAGTGAACGCTACTGGGCCGATCAGATACTGACGCTACGCGAACAGCGAGCCGCACTGGATGAGCCGGTGCTTCGGCTGTTCTGATCTGACTGTATAAGAAACATCAATGGCCGTTCCCTCAACGGGAACGAGTCAATACACTGCTTCGCGTTCAAATTAGAGGTGACTGCTATGTCCGAAATGCTCATTGACCAACGCAACCTGGCCTTCGAACTCTACGAAGTACTGGATGCCGAAGGTTTGACCCAGCGCCCACGCTTTGCCGACCATAACCGGGAAACCTTCGATGCGGCCATCGGCACGGCGCGTACCATCGCAGAAAAGCTGTTTGCCCCGCACAACCGCAAAAGTGATGAGAACGAACCCAAGTACGTTGACGGCGCGGCCGAGCTGATCCCCGAGGTCAAGCCAGCGGTAGACGCCTTTCTGGAAGCTGGCTTCCTGAATGCGACCCGCACCTTCGAGCAAGGCGGCATGCAGATGCCAAATTTGCTCTCGCAAGCCTGTTTTGCCCATTTCCAATCAGCTAACGCGGCCACCTCCTCCTACCCCATGCTGACCATGGGCGCGGCCAATCTGATCGAGAACTTTGGTACCGAAGAGCAAAAAGAGCGCTTCCTGCAGCCAATGATCGAAGGTCGCTTCTTTGGCACCATGGCGCTGACTGAGCCGCATGCCGGCTCCTCGCTGTCGGACATTCGCACCAAGGCAGAGCCCGCCGCTGACGGCAGCTACCGCCTGAAGGGCAACAAGATCTTCATTTCCGGTGGCGATCACCCGCTGTCCGAAAACATCGTACACATGGTGTTGGCCAAGCTGCCCGATGCGCCGCCCGGGGTAAAAGGTATCTCGCTGTTTATCGTGCCCAAGTTTCTGGTCAACGATGACGGCAGCCTGGGTGAGCGCAACGACGTGGTACTGGCAGGCCTGTTCCACAAGATGGGCTGGCGCGGCACCACCTCTACGGCGTTGAACTTCGGTGACAAGGACAACTGCGTCGGCTATCTGGTTGGCAAGCCACACCAGGGCCTGGCCTGCATGTTCCAGATGATGAACGAAGCGCGCATTGGCGTAGGCATGGGCGCGGTAATGCTTGGCTACGCCGGCTACCTGTACTCTCTGAACTATGCCCGCGAGCGTCCACAGGGCCGCTTGCCCGATGGCAAGGACCCGACCGCCCCTCAGGTGTCGATCATTGAGCACACTGACGTCAAGCGTATGCTGCTAGCCCAGAAATCCTATGTTGAAGGCGCTTTTGATCTTGGCCTGTATGCGGCCCGTCTGTTCGACGATACCGAAACCCTGGAAACCGAAGCCGATCGCAAGACGGCGCTGGAGCTGCTCGATCTGCTGACGCCCATCGTCAAGGCCTGGCCATCGGACTACTGTCTGAAAGCCAACGAACTGGCTATCCAGATACTCGGCGGTCACGGCTACACACGCGAATACCCGGTTGAGCAGTATTACCGCGATAACCGCCTGAACCCGATACATGAAGGCACCAACGGCATCCAGTCGCTGGATCTGCTGGCACGCAAGGTAGTGATGAACAATGGCTCGGCACTCAAGCAGCTGTCGGCACTGATTCAAGCCACCTGCAAACAGGCTGCCGTCCATGCTGAGCTGAACGAGCTGCGCGAGCCCCTGGAGAAGCTACTCGCGCACCTGGGTAAAGTAACAGTCGCGCTGCTTGGCGATCTGGGACAAGGCAAGGTGAATGAGGCACTGGCCAACTCCGCACTCTACCTCAAGGCCTTTGGTCACATGGTCATCGGCTGGCGCTGGCTGCAGCAGGCAGTGCATGCGCAACAAGGGTTGAGCAAGGGTGTTGAGGCCGATGTTGCCTTTTACCAGGGCAAACTTCAGGCGGCGCGCTACTTTCTGCTGTGGGAAGTGCCTTCCTGCCACCACGACCTGAACGTACTGGAAAACCGAGACGCTACCTGCCTGGACATGCAGGATGAATGGTTCTGATAGCGTGACCCGGATCTGATCCAGTGCATCGCAACAGGCCACCTCCAGAGGGTGGCCTGTTGCGTTTCAGGATTCGGAAACTTTACGCCGCAGCGCGGGTCAGCTTCCCAAGCAGGAGCCAGGCGGCTACCCTTCAGGTCAGGCCAAATCAGGATTACCGTTAATGTTGCGCTTTCTGTCATCGATCATGCTCTGCCTCTTTCTCAGCACCGGCGTTCTGGCCCAGGAAACTCCGACGCCTGATGACCTGAGCGAACGCATCGACAACGTCAATGCCAGCATTGAAACGCTGAACAACAGCTCGCTGGCTGAACCCGACAAACGTGAGCTGAATGACCTGTACCAGAGCACGCTGAACTACCTCAAGCAAGGTCTTCAAGCCAAAGAAGATCAGAATAACCTGCAGCAGGAAATCAGTAACGCACCGCGCGAGACGCAGAGCATTCGCGCTAAACATAACCAGTTGGCTAAACGCGACACTTCCGGCGGCGCGCGCAAGGACAACTTTCAGGCCTTGAGCCTGCATGAACTGGAAACCAAGCTGGCTGACCAGGTCAATCAGATGTTCACCTGGCAAAACGAACTCACCGCCGTTAACGGTGAACTGATTGCAGCGCAGACGCGACCTGAGCGCACCCAGGCCAGTGTCTCGGAGAACCAAAAGCGCGCGCAAGCTGTTGCCGACCAGCTGCGCTCCCTGCAACGCCAGCCGCCTACCCAGCAAAGCCGTGCGCGGATCGATATGTTGCAGGCCGAGCGTGACTATTTGCAGCTGACCAACGACCTGCTGCGCCAGAAACTATCCGGAAACAATGCGCTGCAAGACCTGGCCACGCAGAAAAAGAATCTGCTGAGCCTGCAGATCCGCCAGATCGAAGACGACATTAAAGTATTGCAGGACGTCATCAACGAGAAGCGTCAAAGCCAATCGGAAAAAACGGTCAGCGACGCCACGCTACCCGAACAGGAAACACAGAATCAGGTGCTGCAACAGCAAAGCAGCATCAACCGCGGATTGAGCGAGGAGCTCCTTTCAGCAACCAGCGAGATCGGTGACCTGACCCGACGAAATATCGAAACCAAGCAGCAGACCGAACACCTGTCACAGGTCGACAAGGCGTTGGAACAGCAGATAGACGTGCTCGAAGGCAGCCTGCTGCTATCACGCATCCTGCATCAACAGAAAAATGCCCTACCCAAGGTTAATATTGACAGCCGTATCGCTGACCAGATTGCCGATCTGCGTCTGCGCCAGTTTGAGCTCAACCAGCATAGCGATGAATTGAGCAATCCAGACGCCTACCTGAACAACCTCTTATTGCAGATTCCGGTGCGCCAGCGCGATACGCTGCGGCCCGGCCTTGAGCAAATGGTTAACAGCCGGGTGACTCTGGTTGAACAGCTGAACAATAACATCAATACCCTGATCAATCTGGCCATCAGCCTGCAAATCAATCAGCGCCAGCTGCAGCAACTGAGCAACGACCTGCAGCGCACCATTGATGATCAACTGTTCTGGGTAGCCAGCAGCCGTCCTCTGGACAAGAACTGGGTGCTCGACTTCCCCGCCCAGGCCAAGCGTCAGGTAGAGAGCCTGCACCTCAAGCAGGTCGCAGAGAACGTGCTTAGCACCTTGAAAAAGCATTACCCCTGGGTAGGCGGCTTTGTCATTTTTCTGGGGCTTTATTTCTGGCGCAAGCCAAGTATGCGCCGCCGGCTAAATACTCTGAATGACGAAGTGGGTCACTTCCGCCGCGATAGTCCCTGGCACACACCGCGCGCACTGGTGCTGACGCTGTTACTGATAAGCCCTATTCCGATCGCCTTGATAAACCTCGGGTTGATCATGCACTTGGGCCACGAAGCGGCTATGCCCTCACTCGGGCTGGCATTGCTCAAACTTAGTCTGGCCTGGGTCGTGCTGCATCTGCTGTATCGAGTACTGGACCCACGGGGCATTGCTGTTCGGCATTTCCATTGGGACGACAAGCTGGTTCAACGGCTGCATGTGCTGACCAGACGCCTGGCCTGGATACTCATGCCGCTGGTACTGGTCTTTGGGCTTCACGGCTCGTTACCGGAGCAAATGGGTGGAGACGCGCTAGGTCGCGCCATCATGTTGCTGGGCATGTTTCTACTGGCCGGATTGCTTGGCCGCATCATGTGGCGCAGTGAGCCACTCTATGATTCGCGGGTTCTGCATTTCAGCGCCACCGTAGTGTTGATTATCGCCCCCCTGGCACTCGCGGGCCTGACCGCCTGGGGCTACCACTACACCGCAGTCAAGCTGGCTGAACGCTTTATCGATAGCCTCTATTTGATCGTGCTCTGGATGCTGGTCGAAGGTACCGTGGTGCGCAACCTGAACGTCGCTGGACGCCGGCTCGCTTACCAGCGCGCAGTCGCCAAGCGACAGGCCGCAGAGGCCCGCGAGGGTCAGGATAGCGAAGTCCCCTCTGTTGAAGTACCGGAAATGAACATTCAGCAGATTAACCAGCAGTCGTTACGACTGGCCAAGCTGGCACTGGTGATCCTGTTCACCGTTGCGCTCTACTTTACCTGGGCCGACCTGATCAGTGCCGCGTCCTATCTGGAGTCAGTCACCCTCTGGCAATACTCAGGCGACGGCGTCACCGCCGGCGAAGCGGTACCCATTAGTGCCGGCGATATCCTCGGCGCACTCATCACCCTGATTCTGACCTTTACCCTTGCGCGCAACCTGCCGGGGTTATTGGAGATCCTGGTACTGTCGCGCATGGAGCTGCGGCAAGGCACCAGCTACGCAGTTACCACCCTGCTGAGCTATGTCATCGTCGGCTTCGGTCTGGTCAGTGCGCTCTCTTCCTTGGGCGTGAGCTGGGACAAACTGCAATGGCTGGTCGCGGCTCTCGGCGTTGGCTTGGGCTTTGGTCTACAGGAAATTTTCGCCAACTTTATTTCAGGCTTGATCATTCTGTTCGAGCGCCCGGTGCGTATTGGTGACGTAGTCACCATTGGGCCCTTGTCCGGCACTATCAACCGCATACGCATCCGTGCCACCACTATCACTGATTTCGACAATAAAGAGATCATTGTTCCCAACAAGAACTTTGTTACCGAGCAGATCATCAACTGGTCACTACAGGACACCATCACCCGCGTCATTATCAAGGTTGGCGTTGCCTATGGCTCCGACGTGGCCAAGGTTCGCCAATTACTGATGCAGATAGCAGCCAATAATGCCCGGGTGTTGAAAGACCCTGAACCAATGGTGCTGTTCCTCAATTTCAGCGACAGCACACTGGATCACGAACTTCGCGTGCACGTGAAAGAGCTGGCTGATCGCAACCAGGCGACTGACGAAATCAACCGCGAGATCGACCGCCTGTTCAAGGAAAACGGTATTGAGATCGCCTTCCGTCAGCTGGATATCAATCTGCGCGACAGCAAGGGTCTGGAAAAACTGGTACACAGCTATCGTATAGACGAACCGGCTGATCAGAGCAGCAAGGCTCTACCCACCCGCCGCCCTGATCCTGATCCGCAAACCCCGAGCGATAGAGCCGATGATGAACCGGGCGACGGCTCCCCCCCCATGTGACCCTGTGCCCTGCCCAATGCCGCTGGCTTGCCGGAAAGCCAGCGCTGGGCGCAAAATACGCGTTATCTTCAACCTTGCTGAGTCACATGTCATGCCCAGAGCTGCCGAACTGAAAAAAGGCCATATCGTCCAGATCAACAACCAACCCTACATCGTCAGCCAGATCGAGGTTAAAAGTCCTTCCTCACGTAGCGGAACGACGCTGTACAAGGTGCGTTTCAACCATGTGCAGACCAAGCAGAAACTGGATCAAAGCTTTACCGGCGACGACATGCTCAGTGCCATCGACTTTCAAAAGCGTCAGATGCAGTTTCTGTTTCAGGATGCCGATGGTTATACCTTCATGGATAACGAAGACTTCGCCCAGTTCACCCTGAGTACAGACCAGCTGGAAGCTGAGCTGGACTACCTGTTTGAAGGCATCGAAGGCCTTTACGGATTGCTGGTAGAAGGCAACCTGGTCGGTATCGAACTGCCTGCCGTAGTCGAAATGCCGATCGAAGAAACACCGCCCGCGATCAAGGGTTCCTCCGCCAGCGCACGCACCAAAACCGCGCGCTTTGCCTCCGGACTGGAGATACAGATTCCTGAATATCTGGAGACCGGTGAAGTGGTCCGTATCAATACCGAGTCCGGCAAGTTCATGTCGCGCGCCTGACGCAACATCAGCACCGCCTGGGTCGGACCTGCCAAGCGGTCCGGCCAGCCCAGTCCATTACCGTCTTAGCTTCAAGGAGTAACGCATGTCACAACAGCCGCACATTATCGAACCCGCCACGCAGGCCACCAGTTGCGTAATCTGGTTGCATGGCCTCGGCGCAGACTGCTTCGACTTTGTTCCGGTGGTGGCTGCGCTCGGGTTACCGCAAAACCACGGTGTCCGCTTTGTCTTTCCACAGGCACCTACCCGTCCGGTGACTATTAACGGTGGCATGCCGATGCCCAGCTGGTATGACATTCTGGGCATGTCGCCAGCCAGAGCAATCAATCAAGCGCAGCTGGATGAGTCCGTGGCCACGGTCAAAGGCCTGGTCGCCGACCAACAAAGCAAAGGCATCATGCCCTCGCGCGTCATTCTTGCTGGCTTTTCCCAGGGTGGTGCGGTCGTACTGACGACGTCAGTACAAAGCGAGCTCCCCCTGGCTGGCGTAATGGCGCTGTCGACCTATGGCCCTGATCTGGGTGCAGTGCTGGAACAGGCCAAACAGGCTCCCAAACTAAACGTGTTCTGCGCCCATGGCAGCGGCGATGAAGTACTACCCATGAGCATGGGACGCGAAGCCCATGACTTGCTGCAGGCAGCAGGTCATCAGACCGAGTGGCACCAATACCCCATGGGCCACGAGGTATGCCCGCAGGAAGTTGCCGACATTCGCAGCTGGCTGGTAGAGCGCCTCGGGCTTTAGGCCCTGCTGGCGTTTCGCCCCAGGCACACAGTCGTCACCTGATCAAAAAACAACCTCCGCAAGGCTTCGCTAACGCGCGGCCTTGCTTTACACTGGCGCATCATTTTTGTTCACATAATCGAGAGACGCCTGTGCTCAAAGCACTAAAGAAACTATTAAAAAAACCAGAAGAACAAGCCGCACCGCCTGCCGCACCTGTGATGGAACAGCACGAACGGCCTAGCAAAATGACTAAGCAGCCAGCCGATAACGATCACGCCACATCACGCTCGCCGCGCGCTGCAGCAGACAAACCTGCAGCCAAAAAGCCACGCGCACCACGCCAGCCGCGAGTAGAGCCAGCGCCGGAAAAGCCCTGGAGCATCACTGACTTTCAGGTTGAACCCGCCGCCGACAAGACCCGTTTCCACGATTTCCCGCTACCCGACTCGGTCATGCGCGCGATCCAGGATCAGGGCTTCAGTTACTGCACACCCATTCAGGCTGCCGTGCTGGGCAACACCCTGAAAGGTCATGACGCCATCGGTCGGGCACAAACGGGAACAGGTAAAACCGCTGCCTTCCTGCTTTCGACCATCACCCAGCTGCTGGAAACACCCGCTCCTGACGAGCGCTTCATGGGCGAGCCGCGAGCGCTGATCATTGCGCCGACCCGCGAACTGGTCATGCAAATCGCCAACGACGCTGAAGGCCTGACCAAGCACTGCCCGCTGAACGTCATGGCCTTTGTTGGCGGTATGGACTATGACAAACAACTCAAGCAACTGGAAAAACGCTACTGCGATATTCTGGTGGCGACACCGGGGCGTCTGCTCGACTTCTGTAATCGCGGCGAGATACATCTGGATCTGATCGAAGTGCTGATTCTCGATGAAGCCGACCGTATGCTCGACATGGGCTTTATCCCGCAGGTCCGTCAGATCATCCGGCAGACGCCGCGCAAAGGCGAACGCCAGACCCTGCTGTTCTCCGCCACCTTCAGCGATGACGTAATGAATCTGTCGCAGCAGTGGACGGTAGATCCAGCGATCGTGGAAATCGAGCCGGAACGCCCCGCCTCCGAGAACATTACGCAAAAAGTATATGCCGTCAGCGGCAAAGACAAATACAAGGTGCTGTACAACCTGGTCACTCAACTCGATCTTGAGCGGGTCATGGTCTTTGCCAACCGCAAGGATGAGGTGCGTCGAGTGCAGGAGCGTCTGGTACGCGACGGCATCAATGCAGCGCAACTATCCGGCGATGTGCCACAGCAAAAGCGCGTGCGCACCCTGGACAATTTCCGCGATGGCAAGCTGCGCGTGCTGGTAGCGACCGACGTTGCTGGTCGTGGCATTCACATTGACGGCATCAGCCATGTGATTAACTACACCTTGCCGGAAGATGCGGAAGATTACGTCCACCGTATTGGCCGCACCGGTCGCGCCGGCGCCAAGGGCACCTCAATCAGCCTGGCCGGTGAGGACGACGCCTTTCAGGTGCCGCAGATCGAAGAACTGCTTGGCAGCAAGCTGGAATGTATTCCACCGGAGGAGCACTTCCTCAGAGCCATTCCACAAAGCCAGCAGACCACCGAAGAGAAGGCCGCCAGCGACGCCAATGAAGCAGAGCAGGCAGCCGCAGCCGCAGCCAGTCGCAAACGCGCTTCGGGGCGTCGCGACCGCCCTCAAGGCCGCCGCTGAATGCATTGAGCCTCAGCTAAGGTTATCCAGGCTGAGGCTCAAACGCCCGCAAAAAATCAAGCGCCTCAACTCCAAGCCAAGCGCAGACACCTGCGTTTTGCTGCGTCTCGCGTACAGCCAAACGCACCCCGACAGCGCAGGAACTAAGACCAGCAAGCAGCGTTGGGTGGACAGCGAAAAAGCGCGGGGAGAGTCGATCTAGAAAGGCAAAAACCGCCTGCTTCAGCGCAGGTTGGCCAATGACTATATCCTGCTTTTTCCACACCTGCCCAGCGCCATTCGTCTATTTCGGGCTTTTTGCAAAATATGCCCCGCGCACGCTTGTGAGAGTCATATTCTTTGCGTTATATGTCGCTTAACCGGCCCACGCCAACAGGTGATCCCTTGATACCCATTGGTTTGCGAGTCGGCCTTGCGGACTGCCAGGTGCAGCTCAAGCGCCTGATACAGACCAAGCGTCAACGGCCCTTGCGAGGTAATAGCATATGGAAGCGTGCGGACCTACCGAACACACCTTCTACGTCCTTGATACCAACGTCCTCATTCATGACCCCAACGCGCTGCTGAATTTCGAAGAACATCACGTCGTCATACCCATGACCGTTCTGGAAGAACTGGATAAGCTCAAGTCAGGTAAAACCAGCATTGCCGCCGACTGCCGTCAGGCTATCCGGCTGATCGACAAGACCCTGGGGGTGGCTCCACCGGACCAGGTCGACAAGGGCGTCCCCATTGAGCGCGGCAAGCTTGGCCCCAACGGCACACTCGCCATCCTGATGGAAAAAAACGCAATCCCCGCCCACTGTCTGCCCAACGATTTGAATGACAACAAGATCATCAATCAGCTCTGCCACCTGCAGAACCGCTACCCCGATGGCCGAATCGTGCTGGTCTCCAAAGACATCAATATGCGTCTCAAGGCGCGCGGCTGCGGTATTGATGCAGAGGATTACCATACCGATCAGCTGCTCGACGATATCGATTTGCTGGCGCGTGGTTATCATCAGGTTGAGGGCTCTTTCTGGGACCGCGTCAACAAGGTTGAAAGCCGTCAGCTCACCGGCCAAACCTTGCACAACGTGCAGTTGATCGACAATCTACCAGCGCTGCACCTGAACGATTTCATCATTGACGACCAGGGCTTCATCGGCTGGGTCAAAGCCATTGATGGCGGTCACCTGACCATCCGGGATTTGCATCAGGAGCCGTTGCTACATCAGGAATGCTGGGGGCTCAGGCCGCGAGACATCTTCCAGGCACTAGCCATGTTCGCGCTGCTGGACCCGGATATTCACCTGGTTAACCTCACCGGTGCGGCCGGTTCGGGTAAAACGATCTTGGCCCTGGCCGCGGCGATAGAACAAACCATGGTGACCAAGACCTACCGCCGCATCATCGCCACTCGCAGCACTCAGGGGTTGGATGAGGATATTGGCTTTCTACCCGGCACTGAAAAGGAAAAAATGGAGCCTTGGCTGGGCGCGATTACCGATAACCTTGAAGCCCTGCACATGGATGATGAGAGCACCCACGGCAGCGTGGACTACATCCTCGACCGCGTACCATTGCAGTTCAAATCACTGAACTACATCCGTGGCCGCAGCTTCCAGCAGAGCTTCATTCTGATCGATGAAAGCCAGAACCTGACCCCACATCAAATCAAAACCATCATTACCCGCGCCGGCACCGGCTCCAAAGTCGTCTGCCTGGGTAATCTGGCGCAGATCGACACCCCCAACCTCAATGCCACCAGCTCGGGCCTGACCTACCTGACCGAGTGTTTCAAAGACTTCCCCCACGGTGTACACATCCACCTGCAAGGCGTACCACGCTCTGCACTGGCTGAGTACGCAGAAACACACCTCTAGGATATGGCGCCGGCCCTTGGGCCGGCGCCAAATAGCGGCACAAGCTTCAAGCTTCAAGCTTCAAGCCATAAGCTGAAAGCTGAAAGCTGAAAGCTGAAAGCTGAAAGCTGAAAGCTGATTGTGCCCACTGCTCTAGCTCATTCCAGGGGCAATTCGAGAAACTCCGACTCACCCTCTATTGAGCCTGGACTCAAAACCCACCACATCGCAAACTGCTTCTAGCTTCTAGCTTGTGGCTTCTAGCTTGCGACTTGTAGCTTGTAGCTTGCGGCTTGCGGCTTGTAGCTTGCGGCTTAAGAGGCTTGCAGCTCGCCTTTAAGGCATAATACTGGGCATGCAGACGACAGGAGCCAGCCCATGCTAATGGTTATTTCCCCCGCCAAGACCCTTGATTACGAAACACCGCCGATTACCAAGAAAAGCACCCAGCCACGCTTCCTGGACCACAGCGCCGAACTGATCGACGTGCTCAAAGAGAAATCACCACAGGACATCGCCAAGCTGATGTCGCTGTCCGACAAGCTCGCCAGCCTGAATGTGGCCCGCTATGGCAGCTGGGAGCCCGAGAGCACGCTTGAAAATAGCAAACAGGCATTGTTGGCGTTCAAGGGTGACGTTTACACCGGTCTGAATGCCGAGGACTTCAGCAGTGATGACTTCGCGTTCGCGCAAGAGCACCTGCGCATGCTATCCGGCCTTTATGGCGTGCTACGTCCGCTCGACCTGATGCAACCCTATCGACTGGAAATGGGGACCAAGCTGGCCAATCCACGTGGCAAGGACCTCTACGCCTTC
Organism: Pseudomonas sp. 5Ae-yellow; assembly: GCF_014077575.1. Classification (NCBI taxonomy): domain Bacteria; kingdom Pseudomonadati; phylum Pseudomonadota; class Gammaproteobacteria; order Pseudomonadales; family Pseudomonadaceae; genus Pseudomonas; species Pseudomonas sp. 5Ae-yellow. The sequence continues at coordinate 58,131 of NZ_JACGWE010000019.1, forward strand.
TGGGGCGAGCGCATCAGTGAATGGTTGAATGCTGACCTTGAGGCGCAAGGCGACCAAGTGCTGCTGAACCTGGCTTCACAAGAATACTTTGGCGCGGTAAAACCCAAAGCGCTGCGCGCCAGGGTTATTGATACGGTGTTCAAGGACTGCAAGAACGGCCAGTACAAGATCATCAGCTTTTACGCCAAGAAAGCACGCGGCCTGATGGCACGCTACGTCATCAAGGAGCGCTTGCAAGACCCCGAGGGCCTGAAGGACTTCAACACCGATGGTTACTACTTCGACGCCAGCGCCAGCAGCGAAAACAAGCTGGTCTTTCTGCGCGACGAACAACAGTAGTCCTACCTCAGGCTCAATCGCTCACTGCGCTGACACTATTCAGGCCTTACGCCTCAATGGGGCTGTGTCGGCGCAGCGATCGCGATCAACCACCACCAACGTGAGCCTAAACGCGGCTGGTGGCGTGCATGGCTCACATAAAACGACAGCCAAATAGCAGCAAAAAATCAGACTGGTATTATCCCGGGTTTTCATCGAACTAGGGAAAGACGGGTGAACAAGGCAAAGGACTTTGTAGCAAGCTTTTGGGCCAACCTGGACGGCTGGATCATTTTTTTCAACATATCCAGCGGTCTACTCCTGGGCACTACTGTCGGCATCATTTTCGCCATATGGTTACAAAAACGCGGCTACCTGGCACGCGCTAATCGCTGGCATCACTGGCTACTCAAACTGTATTTCCTGGCGCTACCCTGTATGGGGGGCTTTGTTGGCGTGCAGGCAGGAGTGCTTTACGCTGTTGAAAAGCAGCTGCACCGCGAGATAGACCGACAGGAGCCTGCAGTCCAGCAGATGAGTCTCGCCATCATGGCCAACTTCTATCTATACGCTGATAGTGTTGCGCAGGACTACGACCTAACCCAGTACACCTCGCTGTCTCCCCGGGACGCACTGCTGCTGATGGTCGATAATTACATGGCGACCAACCCCATTCAGGTGTTCGAAAACCCGGAAGAGCTGGGCCTGCTGCAGCGCTTTACGCAAAAGGTACTCGAGCGCTCAGCCAGAGCCCAACTGGTCTGGCTGGTTGATAAAGTGATCATTGAAGATATAGTCGTGCGCAAAGGCGCCGAATATACCCCCTTCAGCGCTGATACCATCGAAGATATGACCGACGAGCCGTTCGATACCCTGTTCAGCGCACGCGCCATTCTCGACTTCACCAAACGCCAAGTCAGCAAGATATGGTTCAGCTACTACGTTACAGTCGCACTGCAGTGGCTTCTCGTGATGACGTTGATTGGTATTGAGTTTGGCGTTTCTCGATACTTTGGCCAGTGGCGGCGCAAACGAGAGCCGACAGCAGATAGTGCTGGCAATGACGAGGCTTTGGTAGCGGGGCAGTAAACTCGAACGGCTAATACAGGCCCGCATCGATGCAGATGCAGGCCGGTATTAGCCCATGTAAGGCTTCTTAGCATTTAACAGCAAGGCTATGCTCGCTGCTTGCACACACCGAACGAAAATCCAGATAGTGCTCCAGCACCTGGTCCGGCGCTTCGACCTGCGGATAGTGGCCTATATTGTCCAGTAACACGGTGTCAGCCTGCGGAATCAGCTCGCGATAGCGCGCCACCATGTGAGCGCCCGAGACCGGATCTACTGCGCCGTCAATAACCCTCATCGGCACCTCGGTACGCTGCATGGCATCCACCCAGCGGTCGCGTTGCACCTTGCGTTCGGCTATATAACGAATCAACAGATGCATCACCTTAGGCCCCTGATTGAACTCCATCATGCGCCAAAAGCCGTCCATCTCCTGCTGGCTCGGTTGCGTCTGAGGTCCAAAAATTCTGCCAAAGGTCTGCGCCATGTTCTCGCGCTGGTAACGACGCCCAACGAGAAAGCCAATAGGGCTCATCAATAGCTTCTGCAAACGGACCGGACGATGCGTTTCCGGAAACAAACCGCCGTTTAGAAAACACACCGAATTCAACCTGCCCGGCCCAACAAACTCTCGCGTCAAAAGCTCCTGAGCCACGCTATCGCCATAGTCATGCGCCAGAATATGGTAGCTGTCCACACCGAGATGACGGAGCACCTCCTGCAGCAAGTCGGCCTGATCCAGCAAACTGTAGTGGTAATGCCGTGGCTTGGCTGAAAATGCAAAGCCCATCATATCGACGGCAATCAGCCGGTAACGACGGGCCAGTGAGTGCCAGAGATAGTGCCAATCCCAAGAGCCGGAAGGGAAGCCGTGAATCAACAACAAAGGTTCACCCTCGCCTGCCACCCAGTAGCGGGTTTTGTAACCTCGATAGTTGAACTCGCGCCCCTGAACGATCCAGTCGTCCAAGGGAATGCCGCTGAGTTTATCCATCCGGTTAAACGTCAAAACCAGGATTTACACGCTGAATTTTGCGCAGCAGCGCAGGCCACGCGATCCCGGCACCAGCACCTTTGGTAACCGCTTTCATACTGGCCGCGGCGCCATCCAGAACAGCCTGCGGAATGGGAATCAGCTCGGCGTTCTGTGCTTGTGCTCGTACTTGAATTTCACAGCAGCGCTGCAGGGTGTACATGGTCAGAAAGGCTTCAGCAACCGATTTACCACACACCAACAAGCCATGGTTGCGCAGTATCAAATTGTTGGCGCGCCCCAGGTCTGCCTGCAGGCGAGGTTTCTCTTCAGCGTTCAGCGCAACGCCCTCATAATCATGATAGGCAAGGCTGCTGAGCACAAAAATCGACTGCTGAGAGATGGGCAAAATACCTTCTTTCTGCGTCGACACAGCGATACCGGCGGCAGTATGGGTGTGCAATACGCAATTGGCATCGTGACGTATTTCGTGGATCGCACTATGAATCGTAAAGCCGGCGGGATTTACGTCGTAGGGCGACTCCACTACCTTGTTGCCCTGCAGGTCAATTTTTACCAGGTTGGATGCAGTCACTTCCTCAAACATCAAGCCATAGGGGTTGATCAGGAAGTGCTCGGTGCCCGGAATCTTGGCGGAGATATGGGTGAAGACCAGGTCGTCCCAACCGTACATGGCAATCAGCCGATAGCACGCCGCCAGCTCAACCCGGACCTGCCACTCTTCAGGACTGACGTGCTCTTTGACGCTCTTTTCCACCAGTGAATGTACTGCGTTCATCGGGCAATCCTCTTTTGTTGGAATAATGTAAAGGCCCCCTTGTGGGCCGCTGCCGGTACAGGACATCCCCCAGTGCATGCGGCATACTATGGGATATTCAGTATGAGAGGGAGTCTAGACGGTGACGGCGAAGCGGACTGTCAAACACTTTACAGTGTCTGGCATGCAGGACACTGATCGCCTGGCCAAGCTGCTGCAGAAGAATCGCTGGTTCAGCGAACTGCCGCAGGATGTGCTGGATGAAATGCTGGCCCTGGCCAGAGTGCGTACGCTGACTGACGGCGAATTTGTCTATGCCAAGGACGATCAGCCGGACGGTTTATACGGCGTTATCAGCGGCGCAGCGCGTATCAGCAATATTGGCCCCGATGGTCGCGAAGCAGTGCTGGCCGTATTGACACCCGGCAGCTGGTTCGGCGAAATATCGCTGTTTGATGGACTACCCCGCTCCCACGACACCATCGCCAGCGGCAATACCGAACTGCTGATGATTCCGCGCGTCGGCTTTCAACAGATACTGGAGCGCCGACCGGAACTCTATCCCTTATTCATGAAATTGCTGTGCCGGCGCATCCGTATCTCTTTCGCCATGTTGGAAGACAGTGCTTTGCTGCCGCTTTCATCGCGCCTAGCCAAGCGCTTGCTCATGCACGCGCACAATTACGGCCAGACCGATGATGAGGGCGGGCGTCCCTGTGTGCAGCTCTCACAGGAATCACTGGGGTTGATGCTCAACAGCTCGCGCCAGAGCATCAATAAGTTACTCAAACGCCTGGAGAGCCTGGGCTGGCTGCAGATTCAGTATGGTCAGATCCTGATCCTGGATGAGGAGCGGCTGACCCAACTTGCCAGTGGTGCGCCGCTGTCCGCCAATGCCGGCTGATCAGGCTTTTAATGCGGCTATAAAGCGCCCAACCCAGGGCTCTGCGTCGGTTTCCGGCGTCACGGTCTCGCTGGCGTCCAGCCTCAACAGTGGCTCGACCTCACGGGCCTGCAGCTCCAGCAGTAACTCGCGAAACTCCTCGCCAGCCTGGCAAAAGGTATCGCCATAGGCAGCATCGCCAAGAGCGATCACGCCAAAGGGCATGGCTGTCAGCAACGGAAAGCGGTCGCGCATCTCATGAAAGAGCGGCACCAAGGGTTCAGGCAACTCGCCCATGCCGGTGGTAGAGGTGCAGACCAGTAACGCCTCGGGCTGCAACGCGAGCAGCGCGTCCAGATTCAATAATCGCAACCGACTGACCCTGAGCCCTGCAGCCTCACACAGGGCTTGCGCCTCATCCGCGACCAGGTCCGCCGTACCAAATACAGTGCCGCTAAGAATAACCAGATGCATTACTCCACTCCCCTCTCACTCGATTCATCAATCCCGCTATTATGCCGCAAAGCACTCAGCGGGGCGCAGCGCAGCTGGACAGTCCTGCCCACTGCTATAGAATGCCGAAAAGCATAAAGGAGTCTGTGTACACCATGATCAATGCCAAATTACTGCAGCTGGTGGTCAACGCGTCCAACGACGGCATCGTAGTCGCCGAACAGGAAGGCGACGACAACATTCTTATTTATGTAAACCCTGCATTTGAAGCGCTGACCGGTTACAGCGCGGATGAAATCCTCTATCAGGACTGCCGTTTTTTGCAGCGCGGTGATTTTGACCAGGAGGGCTTAAGAATCATTCGCGAAGGTATTGTGAAAGGTGAGCCTTGCCGCGCCGTGCTGCGCAATTACCGTAAGGATGGCAGCCTGTTCTGGAACGAACTGTCGATCACTCCGGTGTTCAATGAAGCCGACCGATTGACCTACTTTATCGGCATTCAAAAAGACGTATCGGCCCAGATTGAAGCCCAACAGAGAGCCGACGCGCTTGAAAAGGAACTAAACGAATTACGCGGAGCACCAAGTTGATAGCCGGCGCTATCAACCGACCTGCCTTCATTTCAACTAGCAAGATAACCGCCAAGCAACTGGCGAACTCGCTCGGTTAGCGTACCTTGCACCAGCCCCAGGCTACTTATCTGCGCCTTAGCCAGAGCCGTGCTCTGTAATTCACAGCACGCCCCCAACACCGCTACAGCACAGTCCAATTGTTGACTCAGTCGCGGCAACTGACGGGTCAACAGGCTGTTATCCAATGCCAGGTCACTGAATAGCAGCAAGCCCTGATAGCGCCCGCTCTGGGTCATGATCAATAAATCTTCTGCCGCTGGCAAGGACGTCAGATAGGCGATATTCAGATCGGCCTCAGCCAGAAACAGGGACGCAACCAGCACTTCCACTTCATCCTGGGGTGGCTGCAAACCAACCAGCATGACACTGGGGCGGTCGGGACGGACAAAAGCAATCCGCTGCAATAGACGGCCGCGCAAAAATCCATCCAGCAGCGCCCACTGCGCAGTCGAGCCGGGCTGCCCAGCTCGGGTACGATACTGCCGCCACACGGGCAGCAACACATCGTTGCATACCTGCGTAAGCGTCCAGTGCGAAAATAACAGGGAGTAGGCTCGTTCAAGCTCAAGCACATCCCCACTGGCAACCGCATCCATCAAACGGGTGCGCGCTGCGAGCACATACTGCTCTGCCTGATCTTCTATGTGCGCAGCTGTTGCAGCGCTCAGCGAGGGCTGCGTCTGCCGGTCAATAATAGAAGCCACCTTGCTGACCGGAACGCCTCGACCAATCCAGCTGACGATCGCCTTGACCCGCTCAATATCACGCATTGAGTAGAGACGGTGACCACTCTCGGTGCGCTGCGGTACTAACAACCCATAGCGCCGCTCCCATGCGCGCAAGGTCACCGAGTTAACGCCAGACAAGCGAGATACCTCACGTATGGGATACAGCGTATCGTTGGCCAGAAGTGGGCCAGAAGCATAATCAGTCATTGTATGGTCACGGGCGGCGGGTCGCCTTGGCTCTCGGATCAGTTGTACGAGTATTGTACATAATATTACGATTTTTTGCGGCAACGCTGGCACACTGATCTGATAGCAACTACAACGTAATCACCAATAGACTGATGCCAAGCGGGTTGTGCGTGTTAACATGAGTAATTCACACCGCTGTTGAACGATGCTGTCCATCTTGTACAGCCCATCAAAACAACCGCATCTATACACCTATTACTGACTCAAGTGAGCTATGAGCCAAGCCACAAGTATACTCATTACGGGTGCCGCGCAGCGGGTCGGCCTGCATTGCGCCAAACGCCTGGTAGAAGATGGACACAGGGTCATCATCAGCTGCCGAGCATTGGATGAGCAGCGTGACGCTGCACTACCGGAAGGTGTTGAAGTACTGCTCGCCGATTTTTCTACCACGGCAGGCATCCAGGGGCTGATTGATCAACTGCATGAGCGGGCCGTCAGCCTGCGCGCAATTATCCACAATGCGTCTATCTGGATGGGCGACCAGGAAGGTCATGCTGCACTGCAGCAAATGTTCATGGTGCACATGCAAGCCCCCTACATGATCAATAGCCAGTGTGCAGACCTGTTCCCTGCCGATGCAACCGGGGACATCATTCACATCAGCGACGATGTAACCCGCAAGGGTAGCGCCAAGCATATAGCTTACTGCGCCAGTAAAACAGGACTAGAGGGACTATCGCGCTCCTTTGCCGCGCAACTGGCCCCACGTATCAAGGTCAACTGCATCAACCCGGCCTTGATCATGTTCAATGAAGACGATGATGCCGACTATCGAGCCAGCGCACTGGCCAAGTCGGCAATGGGCATGGAGCCCGGCCCCGAGGTGGTTTACCAGTCGGTTCGCTATCTGCTGGACAACCCCTACACAACCGGAACATGCCTGTCGCTAAATGGCGGCCGGCATCTTAAATGAGCCGACGAGAAGACATTATGAGCCTGGAAAAGCTGTCACAGAACTATCTGGAAGTACTGACCAATCTGGGAGAAAACCCCGAGCGCGAAGGTCTCAAGGGCACACCTGAACGTGCGGCCAAAGCCATGCAGTTTCTCTGCCACGGCTACAACCAATCACTGGACGAGATCGTCAACGGCGCGCTCTTCCAGTCTGACAATGATGAGATGGTCATCGTCAAGGATATCGAGCTTTACTCGCTGTGTGAGCACCATATGCTGCCCTTTATCGGCAAGGCGCATGTCGCCTACATCCCCACCGGCAAGGTGATTGGCCTGTCGAAAGTGGCCCGCATCGTCGACATGTTCGCGCGGCGACTGCAGATCCAGGAAAACCTGACCCGACAGATCGCCGAAGCACTGCAGCAGGTCACCAATGCACGCGGCGTCGCAGTGGTCATCGAAGCCAAGCATATGTGCATGATGATGCGCGGCGTAGAAAAACAGAATTCATCCATGCATAGCTCGGTCATGCTGGGCGACTTCCGTAACTCGGTTAATACCCGGCAGGAGTTCCTGCAGCTGATTGGTCGGAACTGAGATGAGCATACTGGCACCGGGCCTGGCCCGCATCCGCATCAAGGACCTGCGTCTACGCACCTACATTGGCATCAAGGATGAAGAAATCCACAATCAGCAAGACATCCTGATCAATGTGACCATACTCTACCCGGCCGACGATGCTGTCGCCGTCAACGAGATAACTCAGGCGCTGAACTATCGCACCATCACCAAAGCGCTCATTGCCCATGTAGAGGGCAACCGCTTTGCCCTGCTGGAGCGGCTGACCCAAGAGCTGCTGGACATAGTGATGCAGCACCAACAAGTGCACTATGCGGAAGTCGAAGTAGACAAGCCGCACGCACTGCGTTTTGCTGAATCGGTATCCATTACTCTGAGTGCACAACGCAACTGACGCGGCCGATTGACTTTGGCTGATTGCGTTTTATGCTTGGCGCACCTGGTTGTCAGCCATCAAGGGTGCGCTGACATAAACAACATAAGCTGATGAAAACCGGAGTTGATGATGACCCAACAGGAACGTCTTGAACTTGAAGCGGCAGCCTTCCGTAACCTGGTCAGTCATCTGCGTAGCCGCAAGGATGTGCAGAACATCGAGCTGATGACACTCGCAGGCTTCTGTCGCAACTGTCTGTCCAAGTGGTACAAGGGGGCAGCAGACGATATGGACATCGAGCTAAGCATGGATGAAGCACGTGAAGCCATCTATGGCATGCCCTACGCTGACTGGAAAGCCAAATACCAGACTGAAGCCAGCCCGCAGCAACAAGCCGCCTTCGAACGAGCGCAGAAACAGGATAAAGCATGACCCCCGAGCAGTTTGTCGCCCGCCTGGGCAAGCCAGAGCACCAATTCGCGGATACCCTCAGCTTTATCGAGCAACACTATCACTATCAGCCCAGCGCATTTGCGAACGGCGCCGTACACAATACAGAGGACCAGAACCAGGGCTCCTGCAAGGTATTGGCAGCGGCGCAGGACCTGCAGCTAACTGATCTGCAGACACTGCAGTGCTTTGCCGAGCACTACCGGTCTGTTCTGGACAACCCCACCGGCAGCGATCACGCCAACATTCGCGCTTTCATGAATAGCGGCCTCAACGCAGTATCATTTAACCGCCAGCCGCTGACCCGGCGATAACTGCGTTCACGCGACCAGGAGACTCCATGACAGTCAAACAGCTGTCCCCTAAAGGGGACTTCCCGTCTTGCGGTTTGATCAGGCGGCTGGCGGCTGCGGGTTACGACCTGCTGTTATTACTCGCCGTACTCATGGTCGCGACCTTTGCCTACCTTGGCATCTACATCGGCATATACGGGGAGGCGACAGCCCATCAGCAAGCAGACGCGGGTGGCTTTATTGGTGACCATCTGCTCAGCGTGATCATCATCATCGTGACTACCGGTTTTTACCTGCTGTTCTGGACTAAAAAAGGCCAAACCCTGGGCATGCAGGCTTGGCGTATCCGCCTGCAGCAACCGAACGGGCTCTCGATCACCCGCACGCAAGCATTAATCCGGCTGTTGGTTTGCCAGCTTTCCTGGCTCTGTGCCGGCCTGGGATTTTTCTGGCAACTCGTGGACAATCAGTCTCGGACCTGGCACGACATAGCGTCCAATACGCAACTGGTCGTTCTGCCAAAGGGTACTTTCAAGAAGTGAAGCATTACCTCGGTAACTATTTTTAGCTCATCAACCCCATGCGTATGGCTTCCTGCACGGCCTGCGCACGACTACTGATCCCCAGCTTGGCGTAAATTTTTTTAATGTAACTTGTTGCCGTGTGATAACTCACACCCAACATATCGGCCGCCTCAGCCGTTTTATAGCCGTTACCAATAACCAGCAAAAACTCACGCTCGCGTTCGCTGAGTTTTGCCACTTCCTCATCCGGAGAACCCCCAGGGCGCCAGCTACCGGTTCCCGAAGCCTGTTGAAAGAAGCCCAACATACGTTGTGCAATCTGCGGCGATAACGGCGGCACACCATGGGCTACCCCCTCTAGCCCGGATTTCTCATAGGTCCCCAGCAAGTCTCGCAGACTGTGCGGGTTACCGCCATTACCGCTCATTGGCGGCCGTGACTGATCAATAATCGATCAATTCCTGTTGTCCGGACACACGGCC